>NZ_JBFBAF010000002.1:0-392525 GCF_040682095.1 Amycolatopsis sp. NPDC051372 | reverse complement strand
AGCCGGCCACCAAGCGTCACGCTACGATCAACCCTTCGAGCCTGCCCGGGCTCGGTGACAGACAACGAGACCTGCACCAGACCCGGGGCGCATCAGACGGCGTTCGGCGCGGACATAGGGCCAGAACCTCCGGAATGCCTGACGTACCGACGCCGGCTTCGCGGGGCTGTCCGCGTCGCTCGTGTAGGTGCCGCCGTCGCTCGCCGCGGGAATAATGGCGGTCACGCGCACCTCGTTTCGAGTCGTTCCATGGACTGCGGCTTGGCCGGCCGGGTTGGGGAAAGAGTGAGGGCCGGCGCTTTCGACGCGCCGGCCCCTCCCCCCTCTTTCGGGATCAGGACTTGCTGGTCCTGACCGTCAGAACAGGATCAGCGACCGTAGCGACGGTTGCGGTTGTGCCGCCGGGAGTGGTCGTACGATCCCCCGTGGTCGTTGCGCCGCGAGTCGTAACGGTCGCGGTGAACCGGCTTGAAAGAACCCATCGTGATCTCCTCCTCAATACAGTGTGAATCTGTTCCGTCGGCGCGCCCCGACATCAACGACGGTACCCCGGAAATCGACTTGCAGACTTGGTTAGAGAAGTGTCGTCGAACACGTCGCATAGGCTGTGAAAAATGCGTAAGTAAAGGCGTTTTCCGACCATGGACCATATCTGCGCAGAGTGCGCAAAAGTGACGCCAACCGATGAAAGCCACACATTGCGCGCGACCCATAGATCAACTCCTGCGCCCACGTCGGATTGGAGCCAAACTGCCGCCGATCTTGACATCTTCATGGGCCCGGCTTGGCTCGCGCATCCTTGACACATGGGAAATAGGAAGCGCTGTAACCAACGTTGCTCGAATCGCTGTCTGGCTTGAAAGACGACCACATCAAGGGCTTCAGTTGATCAGCGTGCACGGTGCCGGCGTTGCGACATCCGGAGCCTCACCCGCTCGCGGCTGGAGTTCCACCGCCCGGCGATGGACCGGTCCGCTCGTTGCTGGAGTCATCGATCAGGCGAACCCTGTCGTCAGGGCTCCGCAGAGCGGGCGTTCGTGCGCGGCGGCGCGGTATTGCTGGCGAGAGCTGATGCCGAGCTTGCCGAAGATCCGGGTTGGTGAGGCCGCTGGGCGAAGTGAGCGATTCGAGTCTCTTGTGCGGTGAGTTCAGTGCTGCTCTCTCTGCGGCGGAGTGCGGGCGCCTCGCCCGTGGCAGGTAGTTCGCGAGCAGCTCACTCGGCGAAGCCGAGTCGCCAAGCGAGTCTCACGAGCGCGGCTGCCCAGGGCACCGCGTAGGCGACGTCATCGAGCAACGTTGCCTACGTTCGCGAATGTTGCGCCAGCGCCGGATTGCTCAACGGGCGGCGTGGGCGGTCGTCACTGGCTCCCGGTGCTTTCGGCGGTCAGTCCGAGGCCGAAGCGGGCGTCGGTGGTGCTGATGCCGCAGATCCGGCCGTGGCTGTCGGCCAGTTGAGCGGCGTCGGTTCGGCTGTGTACGGCGATCGTCCGAACGTTACTGCGTGCCTGCCGCCGCACTCGACGGTCGGTTTCCTCCCGCGTCCCACGAGGAAGTCACCCAGCGCGACGGGCGGTGCACTCACTGGTATTCGCGAAGCCTGGCAGGACTCAATCGCCGCACATCCAGCCGTATTTGCCGAGTCGTGGCCGGAGTACGCGGTCGACGCTCCACATGGCGTTGCCCGGAGCGGCCAGCAGGGCCAGGGCGGCGATGATGTACCCGATCGACGGGCCGATGTCGGTGGCGCCGGCCGCGGACCACGGGAGGCCGAACGCCTCCGCCGCGGACCAGATCCCGAACGAGTACACGGCGCTCCCGACATACACCACATTGCACAGCGTGCCGGTGAGCAGGCCGACCGCGATGAGCGTTTCGACAATGGCCGTCGCGACGCCCATGCCGGTGGGCGCCAGCGCCGCGATGTGCTGCCACAGGTCGATCCACTGGCGGATGACGGGAGTGGTGATCTGGTCGTGGATGCCGAACTGGTGGGCGAACACCTGGCCGCGCAGGAAATCGGGGCGCCACTTGAGCGAGGCGTCGATCGCCCACACCACCCCGAACAGGATCCGCAGCACGCCGGCCAGCCGGCGGCGGCCGGAGACCGGAGCCGCCGACTGATTCGGCTCCTGGTACTCCTGCACCTCCCGGGGCACCGGGTCCGTCCTGGTTTCTTCCGCGAACTCCTGCGGATCGGCCTCGCCGTCGCCGTCGTGCGGTTCTCCGTGCTTCATTGCCGCTCACCTCCCAGCGAACCGCTCGTGGATTCCCAGTGCTCCCGCTGCAGCAGCTCGAGGACGTCCTCGTCGTTCTCCGCCATGGAAACCTCCTTCTTGTCGCCTGAAGGCTTCCCCGGAACACGAAGTTCATGCCTCGAACTTTTCTGCGACGGGCAGCTCAACCTGGTTGGCGGACGAGCGGCGGGACCGGTGTCGGTGTGGGCGACCGCCCAGACGTCACCGGCCGCACAGCGCAAGGGCCGATACGTGCCGGAGTCGACCGCGCACCCGGCGAAGATGCTGCCTGCTGTCGCGGCGCACGCTAATCTCGATCGTGATTTTCTTGGCTATCTGTGTCGACTTGGTTGAGTTGTCGGATCACGTGACGGGTTTGTTGAATAGTAGCGTCCAGAAATTCCGTTACGGTCGCCGGTATGTGCTATGGCGAGGTTTTTGATTTTCTTCGAAGTCCTATTGACGGCTTGTTGGTTCTTCGACATGGATAATTGTGTGCTGCGGCGACACTTCCCTCAAAAGGCTTTGAGTGGTGACCATTCAGCTGTCCCCAAGGACCTTGTAGGACCAGGCTGCCGCGCCGGTGATCTGCGGGGGCTGGAGCAGGAGGCGTTGATCCGGCGGAACTTGTGGCTGGATCCGCGTGATGGCGAAACCCGGTTTCAGGACTTCGCCGAGGAGTGGCTGGAGGCTGTGTCTCCGCGGCTGGAGCTGAACAAGGCCGCGAAATACCGATCGTTCCCGGACAATCAGCTCCTCCTGCAGTGGAAGGTGTGGCCCTTGATCGCGATCTTCAACGGTTACGTCGAGATCGAGCGTGGCTCTCGGAGCTGCACGAAGACTACGCAGAGTTGTCGGCGTCGTCGTACTTCGCGTTGTTCTCGACCATCCTCAACGGCGCTGTGCGTACTCGGATGATCCCGGCCAACCCCTGCAGCGGGGTCCGCGTGACCAGTGGCGAGTTCGAGACTGAGCGGCTGGTCGCCAGTCCGGCTCAGGCCCTGCGGGCTGCCATGCGGCTCTACGAGACGGGTCTGGAGAAGTCGGGGTTCGTGTTGTGCCTGACGGACTTCTACACCGGCGCCCGTTGGGGTGAACTCGCCGGACAGCAGCAGCACGAGTACGACGCCGACGACGCGCACGGCTGGGTCAGAAGATGAAGGGGATCGCACGGGTCAACGACCACGTGACCCCGGCGATGGTCAACCAGAATCTGGACGCGCTGGAGGAGCGGTGGCTGCGGTCGCTGGCGTCGTTGTATCCGGGCGAGCGGGCGAAGCTGGTGTCGTGGTTCCCGCACCTGCGGTCCCGCCGGGCGCTCGACACCGGTTCGGGGCCCATCGCCATTTCACGCCATCTGACGGCTGAAGCCCCGCCCCTCCGAAGAGGAGCAGGGCTTCTGACCTGCGGTTTCAGCTGGTGCGCGATACTGGGATTGAACCAGTGACCTCTTCCGTGTCAGGGAAGCGCTCTCCCGCTGAGCTAATCGCGCGAGGTGGAGACGGGATTCGAACCCGTGTACACGGCTTTGCAGGCCGTTGCCTCGCCTCTCGGCCACTCCACCGTGCAAGGCCTCGAAGAGCCTTTCGAGCGGACGACGGGATTCGAACCCGCGACCCTCACCTTGGCAAGGTGATGCGCTACCAGCTGCGCTACGTCCGCACTCTCCTCGGGTCCCGAATGCCCGGTTTGTGGCCCGGCACCCCGTCGCCGTGGTGTGGGAGAACCATATCGGACCCCGAAAACCGCCCCGTCACCGGGGCGCCATCTCCCGGTTGCGGGTCTGTGATCAGGCGAGATCGTTGGGGATGAGGTGGGTCAGGGCGTCGTCGACGTCGACCCACAGGTGTTCGTTGCCGGGGAGCACCACGTCGTACGTGCGGTCGAGGAAGTCGGCGAGCTCCTGGGCGGAGGCCTCGAACATGGCGTGCCCGGAGGGTGAGTTGAGCTCGATGAGCACGGACTCGGGGTCTTCGACGGAGGGGCGGATCCGCACGTCGCCGTCGCCGGCGTCGGCGAGGAGGCCGTCGGCGAGGAGGTCGCGGGCGTAGACCCACTCGACCCAGCCCGCGCGGCCGGTGCGGAAGGCGGCGACGACCGCGTAGGGGTCGCGAGTGTCGTAGCGCAGTTCAACCTTGACCGGAACCGCCGGGGTCCGCGGCGCCAGCAGGTCGAAGACCGCCGTCGAGCGGAGCGTCACGTGATCGTTGCGCATCGTCCTACCCTTCGTCTCCCTTCCCGGCCCGGACGACCGAGGACGACGATGAGACGCTCCGGAAAGCCGATTCCGTCGCGGGTTCGCCGGAGATCACCCGTCCGTGGTCGGCAGTACCGTTCCATCCTTCGTCGCCCGCGCCGCGCAGCCCTCCGCGGGCGCCCGCTGGGCAACCACACGTACATACTGCGCGGTTCGACCGTCGCGCGATAGCACCGTCGCACGGATGTCGAAGCCGGGCGCGAGCGGCCCCATCGCGGCACAACCCCGGCTAGCTCGGGGTTGTTCGCTCCGTATTCGCTGGTAGACGCAGGGTGTTCGCCGCCAACCACCCGTTTGCAGGCCCTCGAAAGTCGTGTTGTAGAGTTGTCTTCACTCCATGAGCGGGCGATTAGCTCAGGGGGAGAGCGCTTCGTTCACACCGAAGAGGTCACTGGTTCGATCCCAGTATCGCCCACCACATCGAGGCCCTGGATCCCACGATCCGGGGCCTCGACTGTTTTCCGCGCAAGAATCTTCGCAGGTCAGCACCTTGCGGTGGCGCAACCCGGCCCGGCGGTCGCGGGACCCGGCCCGATCCGGTCGATCACAGCTCCGCAACGGTCTCGGCACGGGTTCCTGACCTGCAATTTGCAGGTCGCACGCGGACAAATGACCTTCGCCGTACGACTCGCGTGGTTTTTTGGCATGCGGACTCGAACTGGTGCCGAGAATGTGATCCTGAGCACTTTCTCGATCACGTTGGGGTTCGGACCACCCGAACGGCCGCATGCATTTCGCCCGCGCTCCGGCCCGGGCCGGCGGCGCGGTCCGCCGACGTTCGAAGGTTTCCGTCCGAGGCGCGGCCATTCCGGTGAATCTGGCGCGCTTCCGAGGCGCCCCAACGGCCTCGCGCATCAGCGGGCCCGGTTCGGCATGACGGGTGAACGAGGCGATCCCGCGGTGGGAGCACGGCGTGATCGACGCGCCGGCGCGCGCACCCCGGGGAGTATGGGGCCCGGCGGGGACTTCGCGTGTGACGAAAACCCGACGCCGTGACACCGCGAGGCAGAATGTCACCCCCGGCGCGGCCCGATTCACTGGACCTCCGGGGAAATCCAGTGTGGACGCGTCCGGACCGGAGTGTCCACAGTGGAACATTTCGGTGGCCGGGACGCCCCGGGCCCGCCGCGGACGGTGGTGGAAGATTGACTACATTCCGTAGTTATCGGTGGGTTGCCACTTATTACTCATCGTCATCATCCCGTTATCTTCAAGCCATTCATTTGCGTGATGGAGCCGCAGGATGTGGCCGGAAATCCTTGTAACGAGTCCCGGATAGCCGCCGATACCTTGGCGTGTGTCGCTCCTTTGGTGGCTGAATCGGGTACGGGTCATGATCACGCTCCGAGATCAAACTTGTTCACGCAGCGTGCCGGCGGAGACCTTCGAACCATGCTCCTGGGAGGTCTGATGGAAGAGTCGGTGCGGCCCACATTCACGGTCAGCGAACCGCCGCGGCACATCGACCTCCAGGCGATGCCGGAGATCCCCGCACCCGCCGGCGCGGGGAGCGTGAAGACCGCGACGGCCGCGCAGGCCTCGAACGCGACCCGGCCCGCGCCCGTCGAGTCGACCACGGCCAAATCGCATCCCGCTTCGTGGGAGAAGCGTTACCGCGCCTGGGTCATCGCCAGTGACATCGTCGCCGCCTTCGTGGTGATCGGCGTCAGCGCCTTCGTGATCGACCGCGTGGCACCGCAGGACATGCACGCGTTCGGCACGGCCCTGGCGGTGCTGTGCGCGCTGCCGGTCAGCCGCGCGTGGAGCCCGCGCGTGCTCGGCGAAGGACCCGAGGAGTACCGGACGCTCGGCCGCGGCCTCATCGCCGCCGCCGTGCTGGTGGCGCTCGGCGGCCTGCTCTTCCGCGCGCTCGACGTGCAGCCGTGGGTGTTCATCGTGGTGCCCGTGATCGCGCTGTTCGCCTTTCCCCAGCGCTACCTGCTGCGCCAGGTCCTGCACCGCAAGCGCCGCCGCGGCCTGTGCCTGCTGCCCGTGATGGCGGCCGGCAGCCCCGCGACGGTGGCCGACCTCATCGCCCGCACGAAGACCGAGGCGCACGTCGGCTGGCGCGTGGAAGCGGTCTGCACGGTCGACGGCGGCACGGACCGCGGCAGCGGCGAGATCGACGGCGTGCCCGTGGTGGGCCGGCTCGAGGAGCTCTCCCGGCACGTGCGCCGCGGCGGCTACCGCGTCGTCGCCATCACCGCGGACCAGTACTGGACGCCGAAGCGGTTGCAGCGCCTCGCATGGGACCTCGAAGGCACCGCCGCGGAGCTGGTCGTGGCGCCGGTGCTGATGGAGGTCGGGGGACCCCGGCTCAACGTCTCGGGGGTGCTCGGGATGCCGCTGCTGCGGGTCACCGCGCCGCGGTTCACCGGTGGCCGGCGGCTCGTCAAGGAGGTCGTCGACCGCTGTGGCGCGGCGTTCCTCCTGACGCTGTTCTCCCCGCTGCTGCTGGCGATCGCGCTCGCCGTGAAGCTCGGCGACCGCGGCCCGGTGATCTACCGGCAGCGCCGCGTCGGCAAGGACGGCGAGAACTTCACGATGCTGAAGTTCCGCACGATGGTCCCCAACGCCGACAAGATCCGCCAGAACCTCGAAGGCGACAACGAAGGCGCCGGGCCGCTGTTCAAGATGAAGCGCGACCCGCGCGTGACCCGTGTCGGCGGGCTGCTGCGCCGCTACTCGCTCGACGAGCTGCCCCAGCTGTTCAACGTGCTCGCGGGACGCATGTCGCTCGTCGGCCCGCGCCCGCCGCTGCCGGAGGAGACGCGCCAGTACGCGCCCGACGCCCGCCGCCGGCTGCTCGTGAAGCCGGGCCTCACCGGCCTGTGGCAGGTCAGCGGCCGCAGCGACCTCTCCTGGGCCGACAGCATCCGGCTCGATCTGCGCTACGTCGAGGACTGGTCGCTCGCGCTGGACCTGGTGATCCTGTGGAAAACCTTCCGGGCCGTCGTCGGCGGGGACGGCGCCTACTGAGCGCCGGACGAGGTCCGTCGAAGCGGCCGCCGACCACCCGGTCGGCGGCCGCTTGCGTGGTGCGGGAAGACGAGCCCGGGGGAGCCGCCCCGGTTAGCGCCGACACGCGTGAGACGCCCGCGGGCCGCCGACTAGCATCAACCGGAGTCATCCTCGTCACTTGCCCCAGAAGGAGCCGATCGTGTCGCATCCGCCGTCAGCCGCCGCCGTCCCCGCCGAGCGCGTGGTGGTTCCGGCGGGCACTACGGCGGGAGCCGCGGTCCGCGAGGCCGGGCTGCCGACCAAGGGCCCGGACACGATCGTCGTCGTGCGCGACGCCGAGGGAAAGCTGCGCGACCTCGCCTGGGCGCCCGAAGCCGACGCCGAGGTGGAGCCCGTCGCGGCGAACACCGAGGACGGCCGCAGCGTGATTCGCCACTCGGCCGCCCACGTGCTCGCACAGGCCGTGCAGCAGGAGTTCCCCGACGCGAAGCTCGGCATCGGGCCGCCGGTCAAGGACGGCTTCTACTACGACTTCGCCGTCGACAAGCCCTTCACCCCGGAAGACCTGCAGGCGCTCGAGAAGCGCATGAAGCAGATCGTGAAGGGTGCCCAGCAGTTCTCCCGCCGCGTGTTCGACTCCGTGGACGAGGCGAAGAAGGAGCTGGCGAACGAGCCGTTCAAGCTCGAGCTGGTCGACCTCAAGTCCGAAGTGGACACCGACGAGGTGATGGAGGTCGGTGGCGGCGAGCTGACGATCTACGACAACCTCGACCCGCGCACCAAGGAGCGCGTGTGGAGCGATCTCTGCCGCGGCCCGCACGTGCCCACCACGAAGTTCATCCCCGCGTTCAAGCTCACCCGCGTGGCCGCCGCGTACTGGCGCGGCAGTGAGAAGAACCCGCAGCTGCAGCGGATCTACGGCACGGCGTGGGAGTCGGGCGAGGCGCAGGACGCCTACCTCGAGCGCATCGCCGAGGCCGAGCGCCGCGACCACCGCCGCCTCGGCGCCGAGCTCGACCTGTTCTCCTTTCCGGAGGAGATCGGCTCCGGCCTGCCGGTGTTCCACCCGAAGGGCGGCATCATCCGCCGCGAGCTGGAGAACTACTCGCGCCGCCGCCACGAGGAGGCCGGCTACGAGTTCGTGAACACGCCGCACATCTCCAAGGGCGAGCTGTTCCACACCTCCGGCCACCTGCCCTACTACGCCGACACGATGTTCCCGCCGGTCAAGTTCGACGACGAGGACTACTACCTCAAGGCCATGAACTGCCCGATGCACAACCTGGTCTACCGCTCGCGCGGGCGATCGTACCGGGAGCTGCCGCTGCGGCTGTTCGAGTTCGGCACGGTGTACCGCTACGAGAAGTCCGGTGTGGTCCACGGCCTCACCCGTGTGCGCGGCCTGACGATGGACGACTCGCACATCTACTGCACCAAGGAGCAGATGCCGGGCGAGCTGCGCTCGCTGCTGAAGTTCGTGCTCGACCTGCTGGCCGACTACGGGCTGTCGGACTTCTACCTCGAGCTGTCCACCCGCGGTGACTCCGAGAAGTTCATCGGCGAGGACTGGGAGTGGGAGGAGGCCACGGAGACGCTGCGGCAGGCCGCGATCGACTCCGGCCTCGAGCTCGTGCCCGACCCGGGCGGCGCCGCGTTCTACGGCCCGAAGATCTCCGTGCAGGCCAGGGACGCCATCGGCCGCACCTGGCAGATGTCCACGATCCAGCTGGACTTCAACCAGAACAAGCGCTTCAACCTCGAGTACACCGCGTCCGACGGTTCGCGCCAGCGCCCGGTGATGATCCACCGCGCACTGTTCGGCTCGATCGAGCGGTTCTTCGGCGTGCTGACCGAGCACTACGCCGGTGCGTTCCCCGCATGGCTCTCGCCGGTGCAGGTCGTCGGCATCCCGATCACCGCCGACCAGGTCGAGTTCCTCGACGGCGTGCAAAAGGCGTTGCGCGCCAAGGGAATCCGGGCCGAGGTCGACGCGAGTGACGACCGCATGCAGAAGAAGATCCGTACCCACACCACGCAGAAGGTGCCCTTCCTGCTCCTGGCGGGCGCGAAGGACGCCGAGGCGGGCGCGGTGTCGTTCCGCTTCCGCGACGGCGGCCAGATCAACGGCGTGTCCGTGGCCACCGCCGTCGACGCCATCGCCGAGTGGGTGGCCGGCCGCGAGAACGCTTCGCCGAGCGCGGAGGCCGTGGAGAAGATCCTGCGGTGAGCGACGCGGACGGTCCCGAGATCGTCGAGCAGGACGGAGTGGGGGTCCCGGACGCGCTGCAGCGGCTGTGGACCCCGCACCGGATGGCCTACATCAAGGGGCAGGAGAAGCCGGACGACGACGAGTCCGACGGCTGCCCGTTCTGCCGCATCCCGGGCCTCGACGACGAGACGGCGCTGATCCTGGCGCGCGGCGAGACGGTATACGCGGTGCTGAACCTGTACCCGTACAACCCCGGTCACCTCATGGTGGTGCCGTACCGCCACGTGGCCGACTACACCGACCTGACCGAGGCCGAGACGCGCGAGCTGGCCGAGTTCACCCAGCACGCCATGGGCGTCGTGCGGGCGGTGTCGGCGGCCCACGGGTTCAACATCGGGATGAACCAGGGCGTGATCGCCGGCGCGGGCATCGCGGCGCACCTGCACCAGCACCTGGTGCCGCGCTGGGGCGGGGACGCCAACTTCATGCCGGTGATCGGGCACACCAAGGTGCTGCCGCAGCTGCTCGGAGAGACGAGGAAACTCCTGGCGGACGCGTGGTGAAGACCACGGGGCGCGGGAGTGTACCGACGCGGTCTGTGCCGATCATTACTAATCCGACCACAGTCACGGCCGAATGTCTTCGTAGCAACGGTTACGTGCCGCTCGGGGGTCGGCCTACTTTTGGCCGGATTAGTAATTGAGCCCTCAATCAGGGGTACCGTGGACGTATGTCCGAACCTCGCTGGCTTTCCGAAGACGAGCAACGCGTCTGGCGCGACTTTTCCCAGGCCGCCGCGCTGTTGCAAGCGCACCTCGAAGGCCAGCTGCAACACGACTCGGGCATGCCGCACACCTACTACGAGGTCCTGGTGGCGCTGTCGGAAGCCGACGGGCGTCGGCTGCGGATGAGCGAGCTCGCCGAAGCCCGCGGCTCCTCGCGCAGCCGTCTGTCCCACGCCGTGGCGCGGCTGGAGGGCAAGGGCTGGGTGCGGCGCGAGTCGTGCCCCACCGACAAGCGCGGCGCGTGGGCGGTGCTCACCGACGCCGGGTTCGCGGCGCTCGAGACGGCGGCCCCCGGCCACGTCGAGGCCGTGCGCGAGAGCCTCTTCGACCGGCTGACGCCGGAGCAGGCGCAGCAGCTGGGCGAGATCAGCTCGGCGATCCTCGGCGGTCTGCGGCCCCGGTGCGCGGCCGCGATCGCGGCCGAGGAGGCGGGCGGATTCGTGGCCCCGGTCGTCGAACTGCCGAAATCAGGCTGATCGCCCGGCGGGTCGCGGGGCGGGACGTCGGCCCCGTGCCGGCGGGTCGATAGGCTTTCGTGGCCCACCCACCCTCGAGCCAGGTGCACCAGACGACGAGATGCTCAACATTTTCGCCCGTGCCTCAGTCTCCCGCGTCACCGATCCGATCGGTCGGACGCTGGTCCGTGCCGGATTGACTCCGAACGCGATGACCGTGATCGGCACCGCGGGTGCCGTGGCGTGCGCGCTGGTCTTCTTCCCGCAGGGGCTCCTGCTGTGGGGAACCTTCACCGTGTGGGGGTTCGCCATGCTGGACCTCCTCGACGGCGCGATGGCCAGGGCCCGCGGTTACGGCACCCCGTTCGGAGCCGTCCTCGACGCGACGTGCGACCGCTTGGTGGACGGCGCGCTGTTCGCCGCCATCGCGTGGTGGTGCTTCGTGGTCGACCACAACAACCGCGCGGCCGCGGCCGCCCTGATCTGCCTGGTGCTCGCCCAGGTCATCTCCTACGTGAAGGCCCGCGCCGACGCGTCGGGCCTCGAAGCCGACGGCGGCCTCGTCGAGCGAGCCGAGCGGCTGATCATCGCGCTCGTCGGCACCGGCCTGCACGGCCTCGGTGTGCCCTACACCGTGGAGATCACGCTCTGGCTGCTCGCCGTGCTGTCGGTGATCACGCTGCTGCAGCGCGGTGCCGCCGTCGCGAAGGCCGCGCGAGCCGTGGCCGCGCAAGCCCAGCAGGCCGCGGAAGCCACGAGAGCCGAGCAAGCCCGGCAAGCCGCGGGAGCCCAGCAAACCGCGAAAGCCGAGCAAGCCAGGTCGGCCGAGCAAGCCGCTACCGCTGCCGAGCAGGCCACGACCGGAGAAGTGCAGAAAGGTGGGGCGCAGCCGTGAGCGCGCTGTCCCAGCGGCTCGGCGAGTTCGGCTACACGGCGGGCTGGCAGCTCGCCCGCCGGATGCCCGAGCCGATGGGGACGACGGTGTTCGCCCTCGGCGCCGACCTCGCCACCCGCCGCGGCGGCGGGGGCGTGCGCCAGCTGCGCGCCAACCTCGCGCGGGTCGTGCCGCAGGCCGACGAGACGGAGCTCGACGAGCTCGTCCGCCGGGCCATGCGGTCGTACGCGCGGTACTGGTACGAGACGTTCCGGCTGCCGTCGATGGACCGCGCCGAGGTGATCTCCAAGGTCGGCGCCGCGATCACGGGTGTCGAGAACATCGACGCCGCCCTCGCCGAGGGCAACGGCGCGGTGATCGCGCTGCCGCACAGCGGAAACTGGGACGCGATCGGGGTGTGGCTGGCCGATCGGCTCGGCGGGTTCACCACGGTCGTCGAACGGCTCAAGCCCGAGTCGCTGTTCAACCGGTTCGTGGCCTACCGCGAGTCGCTCGGGTTCGAGATCGTGCCGCTCACCGGCGACAGCGCGGCGATGCGCTTGTTGCTGAAACGCCTGCGGGAGAACAAGGTCGTGTGCCTGGTCGGCGACCGCGACCTCACCACGAGCGGTGTCCCGGTGCGGTTCTTCGGGGAGCGCACGCACATGCCCGCGGGCCCGGCGCGGCTCGCGGCCACCACCGGGGCCGCGCTGTTGCCCGCCGGCTCGTGGTTCAGCGAAGACGGCTGGCAGGTACGCGTGCACCCGCGCATCCGCGTGACCGCCCGCGCCGAGGTGCCCGCGGCCACGCAGGCGCTGGCCGACGCGTTCGCCGGCGACATCGCGGCGCACCCGGCCGACTGGCACATGCTGCAGAAGATCTGGCTCGCCGACCTCCAGGCCGCCGAGCGCGCCAGCCTCGAAGAAGTGGGCTGACGCGATGGCGGGCGGGCTGAAGATCGGGATCGTGTGCCCCTACTCGTTCGACGTACCGGGCGGGGTGCAGGGGCACGTGATCGACCTCGCGCGGGCGCTCATCGCGCGGGGGCACCAGGTGTCCGTGCTGGCGCCCGCCGACGAGGACGCCGTGCTGCCGGACTTCGTGCACCCCGCGGGCAAGGCGCTCGGCATCCCGTACAACGGCTCGGTCGCGCGGCTGCAGTTCGGGCCGGTCTCCTACTCGCGGGTGCGGCGCTGGATTCGCGACAACGGGTTCGACGTGCTGCACCTGCACGAACCGGCTGCGCCCAGCCTGTCGCTGCTCGCCCTGAAGGTGGCCGACGGGCCGATCGTCGCCACCTTCCACACGGCGACCACGCGCTCGCGCACGCTGGCGGCGTTCCAGCCCGTGCTCCGGCCGTTGCTGGAGAAGATCACCGCACGTATCGCGGTGTCGGCGCTCGCCCGCCGGGTGCAGGTCGAGCACGCCGGAGGCGACGCGGTCGAGATCCCCAATGGCGTCGACGCCGAGTTCTTCGGCCGCGCCACGCCGCTCGACGGCTACCCGCGCGCGGGCGGCACGGTCGGGTTCGTCGGCCGGTTCACCGAGCCGCGCAAGGGCATGGACGTGCTGCTGGAGGCGTCGCGCCGGCTGCTGCCGGAGTTCGAGGACCTGCGGCTGCTCGTGGTCGGCCGCGGCGACCCGGACCAGCTCCGGCGCATGGCCGGCCCCGAGCTGTGGCCGCACGTCGAGCTGCTCGGCCAGGTCGACGACGCCACGAAGGCGCGGGCGCTGCGCAGCGTCGACGTGTACTGCGCGCCGAACACCGGCGGCGAGAGCTTCGGCATGATCCTCACCGAGGCCATGGCCTCGGGCACGCCCGTGCTGGCCAGCGGGCTCGACTCGTTCCGCCGCGTGCTCGACGACGGCAAGGCCGGGCAGCTCGCGACGACCGGCGACGCCGGCGCGCTCGCCGACGGCCTGCGCGAGCTGCTCGGCGACCCGGCCCGGCGCGCGTCCCTGGCCGCCGCGGCGGGGGAGCGCGTGACGGCGTACGACTGGTCGGTCGTCGTCACCCAGGTGCTGCGCGTGTACGAGACCGCGATCGCCGCCGACCCGAGGCTGGTCGTCGCGGGGGAGCGGGAGTTCGCGCGGTGACCTGGCTCGCGTGGCTGATCCCCGTGCTGGCCGCGATCGTGGTGCTGGGCGGGCTTTTCCTCGTCGCGACGGCCAATCGCCTCGACCGCCTCCATGTGCGCACGGACGCCGGCTGGGCCGCGCTCGACGCGGCGCTGGCGCGGCGCGCGGTGGTCGCCCGGGCCGTCGCGGCCCTGCTGGACGGCACCGGCCCCGGTCTGCACGCCGCGGCCGAGCGGGCCGAACGCGCGTCCCGCGCCGAACGCGAGGCCGACGAAAACGAGCTGACCCTGCGCCTCGGAGCCATCGACCGGACGGCGCTGCCGCCGGTGCTGGCCGAGGAGCTCACCGACGCCGAGCACCGCGTGGTCATCGCGCGCCGCGTGCACAACGACGCCGTGCGCGACACGCTCGCCCTGCGGCGCCGGCGGAAAGTGCGGTACTTCAAGCTCGCCGGGACGGCGCCGCTGCCGGAGTACTTCGAGTTCGCCGAACCCGACGTGTGACCGGAATTGCGGGCGACGGTGGCACACTGAGGCGCATGACCGCCGAACCGGATGCCTGCGCCGTCGCCCACGGCGCTCCCGAAGCGAACCCCGACGCGCGGACCCTGGTCGCCGTGTTCGCGTCGCCGGTGGCCCGGTACCTGCTGAGCTACGCCGCCGACCTGGGCTACCACACCGTGCTGTTCGAGCCGGACGCCGCGCGCGCCACCGATGTGCGGTCCGCGTGCGACATCCGCACCGCGATGCCGGCGCTCGACAAGACCGCTGACGTCGTGGTGACCGACCACCACCGCACCGAGCTGGGCCCGGTGTTGCGCGACGCGCTCGCGGAGGACGCCCGCTGGGTCGGCGTGCTGGGCAACCCGCGTCACGAAGGGCCGCACGTGTCCGCGCTCACGGCTCTGGGCGTGCCGGCGCCGGACATCGCGCGGGTGCACCGCCCGGTGGGGCTGAACATCGGCTCGCGCAAGCCGGCCGAGATCGCCATCGCCGTGCTCGCCGGCCTCATCGCCGACCGCAACGACAAGCCGGGCGGCTTCGAGTTCTGACCTGCGCGAGCACCGGGCTCACAGAGGCATCGCCCCCTCCGGCAGCGGCTCGAACCGGGCGTGGACGCGGGTGAACGTGGCCGTGCCCGACGTCAGCGAGCGCAGGTCGATCGCGTACCGCAGGAGTTCCGCGGCGGGCACCTCGGCGTTGATGACCGTCCGGCCGCCCTCGCCCGACTCGGTGCCGAGGACCCGCCCGCGGCGGGACGACAGGTCGCCGAGGACGGTGCCCAGGTGTTCGTCCGGGAGCGTGACGGCGACGCTGTCCAGGGGTTCCAGCAACGTGATCCGGCTGGCGGCCGCGGCTTCCCGCAGGGCGAGCGCGCCGGCGGTCTGGAACGCCGCGTCCGAGGAGTCGACGCTGTGGGCTTTGCCGTCGACGAGCGTCACGCGCACGTCGACGACCGGGTGCCGGTCCACGAGCCCGCGCTTGAGCTGCGCGCGGACGCCCTTCTCCACGCTCGGGATGAACTGGTGCGGCACCGAGCCGCCGACGACCTTGTCCACGAACTCGAACCCGCTGCCGCGCGGCAACGGTTCCACTTCGAGGTCACACACGGCGAACTGGCCGTGGCCGCCGGACTGCTTCACGTGGCGGCCGTGGCCGCGGGCGGGTTTGCCGAACGTGGCGCGCAGGCTGATGCGCACCGGCTCGGTGTCCACGTCGGCTCCGCCGGCGCGCAGCCGGGACAGGACGACGTCGGCGTGCGCCTCGCCCATGCACCAGAGCACGAGCTGACCGGTCTCGGCGTTGCGGTCGAGCCGCAGCGTCGGGTCGCCGGCCACGAGGCGCGACAGGTTGCGCGAGAGCGTGTCCTCGTCGCTGCGGGTCTTCGCGATGATGGCGACCGGCAGGAGTGGCTCGGGCATGCGCCAGGGTTTCATCACCAGCGGGTCGTTCGGCGACGAGACGGTGTCGCCCGTTTCCGCCGAGCCCACCTTGGTCAGCGCGCACAGATCGCCCGCCACGCAGTAGGGGACTTCGCGCAGCGCGGAGCCGAGCGGCGAGTACAGGTGTGCCACGCGTTCGTCGGCGTCGTGGTCCTCGTGCCCGCGCTCGGCGAGGCCGTGGCCGGACACGTGCACCGCGTTCTCCGGCCGCAGCGTCCCCGAGAACACCCGGACGAGCGACACGCGTCCGACGTAAGAGTCCACGGCCGTGCGCACGACCTCCGCGGCGAGCGGTCCGGCGGGGTCGGCCGTCAGGTCGCCGTGCGGGCCGCCGTCGGGGGTCGTGACGCCCGGCACGACGTGCTCCAGCGGTGACGGGAACGCGCGCACGATCCCGTCGAGCACCTCAGCGAGCCCGATGCCGCTGGTGGCGCACACGGGGATGACGGGGTGGAACGACCCGCGCGCCACCGCCGTCTCGAGATCGGCGATGAGCGTGTCCTCGGAGATCTCCTCGCCGCCGAGGTAGCGCTCCATGAGGGTCTCGTCCTCGCTCTCGGCGATGATGCCCTCGATGAGCGCGTTGCGGGCGTCTTCAAGCCCGGCGAGGTCGGCCGGGTCGGGCTCGCCGATCCGCGGCGGGTAGCCGGCCGAGTAGTCGAAGTAGCGCTGGGTGATGAGGCCGACCAGCCCGTCGCGGGCCGGCAGGTAGAGCGGCAGCACGCCCGCGCCGAACGCGGCCTGGCAGGCGGCGATCTCCGCGAGCGCGTCGGCCCGGTGGTGGTCCAGACGGGAGACGATCACGGCCCGGGGCATCCCGACCGATGCGCACTCCTCCCATACGGCGACCGTCGCGGCGTCTACGCCTTCGGCCGCGCACACCACGAACAGTGCGGCGTCGGCGGCGCGCAGCCCGGCCCGCAGCTCGCCGACGAAATCGGCGTACCCCGGCGTGTCGATCAGGTTGATCTTGTGGCCCTGGTGCAGCACCGGCGCCACCGACAGCCCGACGGAACGCTGCTGGCGCACGGCGGCCGGGTCGTGGTCGCACACCGTCGTGCCCTCGACGACCGAACCGGCGCGCGAGACGGTGCCCGACGCCGCGAGCAACGCCTCGGTGAGCGTGGTCTTCCCGGAGCCCGAGGGCCCCACCAGCACCACGTTGCGCACCCGGGCGGGGTCGGCCACAGCGACGGCGGCCCCGGTGTCGGTACTCCTGCTCTGTTTGTCGGCCATGGCGACTCCTCGGCGAACGGCTGGTGTACGCGATGTGTCCTCGATCACACACCCGCTACCCTGGGCAGGGCAAGGCAGGGCCGGGGGGACCACGCGTTTGCTCCCCGCTGGGTTCCCGCCTCGGGCCGGGTTAGGGGGAGCGGGATGACGATCAGCAGGCGCACGTTCCTGTGGGTGTCCGGGGCGGCGGTACCGGTGGCGGCGGGCCTGGGGGCCACCACTCCGGACACGGCGCCGGACCGGTGGGCGGTCCTTCGGCGGCGGCTTTCGGGGGCGTTGTTGGTGCTCGGCGACGCGGGGTACGAGGCCGCTCGCCACGGCTATTTCACGATGTACGACCACCACCCGGCGGCGATCGCCGGCTGTGTGAGCGAGGCCGACGTGCAGGCGTGCGTGGACTTCGCCGCCCGGCACGGCATCCCGGTGGCCGCGCGCTCGGGCGGGCACAGCTACGTCGGGTACTCCACTGTGGACGGTGGCCTGGTGGTGGACGTGGGGCGGCTCGACGGGATCCGGGTCCTCGACCACGGACGGGCCGTGGTGGGTGCGGGCGCGCGGCTGGGGCCGGTGTACCAGGCGCTCGGTTCCGCCGGGCGGGCGCTGGCGGCGGGCACGTGCCCGACCGTCGGCATCGCCGGGCTGACGCTCGGCGGGGGAGTCGGCGTGCTGGGCCGCAAGCTCGGGCTCACGTGCGACCAGCTCGAGTCGGCGCGGGTCGTGACGGCGGACGGCGTGGCGCGCACGGTGTCGGCGCACCAGCACGCGGACTTGTTCTGGGCGTTGCGCGGCGGCGGGGGCGGCAACTTCGGCATCGTCACGTCGTTCACCTTCCGGACCGTCGAGGCGCCGGACCTCACGTCGTTCGGCCTGCAGTTCCCGCCCGAGGCGGCCGCGACGCTGTTCGCCGAGTGGCAGGACTGGCAGCCGCGGATGCCCGACGAGCTCTGGTCCGACCTCGGGCTCGGCGCCACGGCGGCGAACTTCGGCGGCTGCTTCGCAGGTCCGCGCAGCCGGCTGAAGCCGATCCTCGACGACTTCGTCCGCCGGGTGGGCGCGGCGCCGCTGAAGCGTGAGAAGCCGGAGACCGATTTCCTCGGCGCGATGCGGTACTTCGCCGGCTGCACGGACCTCGCGGGTTCGGCGTGCGGCCCCGGCTGGGGCGGCGGTACCGGCAAGATCGGGACCGCGGCGTACGTGGCGACCTCGCGGATGCTGATGCGCCCGGCGAAGGATCCGGCTGCGGTGCTCGAGCTGCTGAGCGAGGACCCGGATTCTTACACGATCGTGGACGGTGGCGGCGGCGCGATCGCGCGCGGCGACTCGGCTTTCCCGTACCGCCGGGCGCTTGCGAGCTTCCAGTTCACCCACGGGCTGGAGCACGCGACCGAAACCGCGGCAAGGCGCGCGATCGGGCGAATTCGCGACGGGCTCGGGCCGGAATTCGGCACAACCGGCTACGTCAACTACCTCGATCCGGAAATGCCCGACTGGGGTCAGGCCTATTACGGCGGAAACCTGCCCCGGCTGCGCGCCCTCGCGCGCCGCTACGACCCGGACCGCGTGTTCGCCTTCCCGCAAGGGGTAACCCCGGCCTAACTGTCCACAACGGATTATTTTACACTTCTCCGATTCCCGTTTTCGAGGAGGAGGAAAGTGCTGGAGCTGGCGTGGTCGGCGGACGAATTGGCGCGAACGAGGCTCGCGTTCTCCCCGTTGTGGGAAATCGTGGCGAGCGTCCGGGTGCTGGCCGGTCCGGGGGAGCACGCGCTGCACCTGCCGTGGGTGCGCAAGGCGTCCGGCGCGCTGGCCGACGCGGGGATCGACGTCACGCCGCTCGCCGATCTCGTCGCCGGCCGCTCGGTGCCGCGGTTCCTCACGCCCACGCCGGCTTCGCCCGTGCCGCAGCTGGCCGACGAGCTCGCGGACCTGCGCGACGTCGCCCCGCGCGCGGTGCGGCGCGAGCTGGAGGCGATGGACCCGCCGCGCTCGGCCGCGCTGACCCGCTTGCACCGCGATCCGGAGGCGGGGCTCGACCGGCTCGCGGGGCTGATGGAGCGGTACTGGGCGGTGGCGCTGGCGCCGGCGTGGCCGCGCATGCGGGCGCTGCTGGAAGGCGACGTGCTGCACCGTTCGCGCCTGCTCGCCGCCGGTGTGGCGGAGGACCTGTTCCGCGACCTGGCGCCCGCCGTCCACTGGGCCGAGGGCGCGCTGATCGTCGCGCAGCGCCACGTCCCCGGCACGGGGGCGCCGCACGGCCACGGGCTCGTGCTGGCGCCGTCGGTGTTCGTCTGGCCGCGCGTGATCTCCCGGACCCACGCGGGCCGGCAGCCCGTGCTGCGCTACCCGGCCCGCGGCGTCGCCGGCCTGTGGGAAACCGGCGGTACCTCGTCGTCGGCGGCCCTGCGCGGGGTGCTCGGCCGCAGCCGCAGCTCGCTCCTCACTTCTCTGACCACGCCGGCGGACGTCGGCGAGCTGGCGCGCCGCGCGGGTCTGAAGCAGGGCGTTGTCGCGAAACACCTCCAGCTCCTGCGCACCGCCGGCCTGGTCGCCACGGCCCCCGACGGCGTCCACTCCCGTACGGTCGCCGCCGACGCCGTGGTGACCGCGGCCGACGACTGAGTGTCAGGGGACTCCGGCCAGCCGCAGCAGCGCCGCCGTCGCCGCGGCGGCCACGACCACGGCCACGAACGGGGCTTTGCGCCACGCCAACACACCGCCGACCAGCACCCCCGCCGGCCGGGCGATGCCGGCGAACGCATGCCCCTCCGTCAGTGCGCTTGTCGCGACCAATGCGGCCAGCAGGACGACCGCCGACAGAGCCATGAGCCGCTGGGCGCGAGGGGAGAGGCGCACGCGCGTGCGCAGCACCGGCCCCGCGAAGCGGAAGGTGAACGTGCCTGCCGCGAGGACCACGGTGGCGATCAGGAGCTCGACGCCGTCCATCAGTGGGCTCCTTCCAGCGTCTTCGGTTCCTTGGCCGCGACGCCGACGAGCACGCCGGCCAGCGCCAGCAGCACCGGGAGACCCGCGGGCAGGAACGGGGTCGCCACCAGGGCGACCACCACGCCCACGGCGACGGGCAGCCGGGTTGCGCGGTCGCGCAACGACGGCAGCACGAGGGCCAGCAGCACGGCCGGGAACGCGGCGTCCAGGCCGAACGCGGCGGTGTCGCTGATCCCGGTACCGGCGAAGGCGCCCGCGACGCAGCCGGCGTTCCACGCGACGAACAGGCCCGCGCCGCAAGCCCAGTAGGCGGCGCGGCGGCGCGCGGAATCGTGCTGGGCCAGGGCGAAGGCCACCGACTCGTCGATCATCAGGTGGCTGCCGGCGATGCGGGCGGCCCACTTCGAGCCGAAGACGTCGCCGATCGCGAAGCCGAACGGCAGGTGCCGCGCGTTCACCAGGAGGCCCGCGACCACGGCGGCCAGCGGGTTGCCGCCACCGGCGATGATGCCCACCAGCATGAACTGCGACGCGCCCGCGAAGACCAGCAGCGACAGCAGCATCGGAGCCCACAGCGGGAAGCCCGAGCTCACCGCGATGGCGCCGTAGGAGACGCCCACGAGGCCGTCGGCCACGCAGACGAGCGCGATGTCCCGGGTCAGCTCCCGGTCGAGTGTTCGCCAAATCGAACGCATAGTGCTTTATGCTGAACACAAGACCGGGTGTTCGTCAAGGCGAACGGAAAGACTGATGGAGCGAACACAGATGTCGCAGGAGACCACCGGCGCGCCGCTGGAGATCATCGCCGCGTCGCTGCGCCGCGAGCGCACCCGTGCGGGCCTGTCGCTCACCGAGGTCGCGCGCCGCGCCGGCCTGGCGAAGTCGACGTTGTCGCAACTGGAATCCGGCTCGGGCAACCCGAGCGTGGAGACGCTGTGGGCCCTCGGCGTGGCCCTCGACGTGCCGTTCTCCCGGCTCGTGGAACCCGAACGGCCCCAGGTCCGCGTGATCCGCGCGGGCAAGGGGCCGACGGTGTTCGCCGAGCACGCCGACTACGCGTGCACGCTGCTGTCCGCGTGCCCGCCCTCGGCGCGCCGGGACCTGTATGTGATCCGCGCGGAGCCGGGCACTCCGCGCAGGTCGGACCCGCACATGAACGGCGTGGTCGAGCACATCGTGATCTGCGCCGGACGGGCCCGCGTCGGCGTGCGCGACGACCCGGTCGAGCTGCTGCCCGGCGACTACATCTGCTACCCCGGGGACGTGCCGCACATCTTCGAGGCGCTGGAGCCCGGCACGTTCGGGGTGGAGATCTCGGAGTACTCGTGAAAAACCGGCGGTGAAAAACGCGGGGCTTACCAGCCGCGCTCGGCGAGCCGGTGCGGCTCCGGCAGCTCCTCGACGTTGATGCCCACCATCGCCTCGCCGAGGCCGCGCGAGACCTTGGCCAGCACGTCGGGGTCGTCGTAGAACGTCGTCGCCTTGACGATGGCCTCGGCGCGCTGCGCGGGGTTGCCGGACTTGAAGATGCCCGAGCCCACGAACACACCCTCGGCGCCGAGCTGCATCATCATCGCCGCGTCGGCCGGGGTCGCGATGCCGCCCGCGGTGAAGAGCACCACCGGCAGCTTGCCGTTCTGCGCGACCTCCTTGACCAGCTCGTACGGTGCCTGCAGCTCCTTCGCCGCCACGAACAGCTCGTCCTCGGGCAGCGACGACAGCTTGCGGATCTCGGCGCGGATCTGGCGCATGTGGGTCGTGGCGTTGGAGACGTCACCGGTGCCGGCCTCGCCCTTGGACCGGATCATTGCCGCGCCCTCGGTGATCCGGCGCAGCGCCTCGCCCAGGTTGGTCGCGCCACAGACGAAGGGGACGGTGAAGGCCCACTTGTCGATGTGGTTGGCGTAGTCGGCGGGCGTGAGCACCTCGGACTCGTCGACGTAGTCGACGCCGAGCGACTGCAGCACCTGCGCCTCGACGAAGTGGCCGATGCGGGCCTTCGCCATGACCGGGATCGAGACTGTCTCGATGATGCCGTCGATCAGGTCCGGGTCGCTCATGCGCGCGACGCCGCCCTGGGCGCGGATGTCGGCGGGCACGCGCTCGAGCGCCATGACCGCGACCGCGCCGGCGTCCTCGGCGATCTTCGCCTGCTCGGCGGTGACCACATCCATGATCACGCCGCCCTTGAGCATCTCCGCCATGCCGCGCTTGACCTTGGCGGTGCCGGTGACGGACTGGGGTTCGGGGGTGGTCTGCTGCTCGGACACCTCGGGGCCTTTCTCGGGACGGACTCCTGCGCCTTCGAGCGTAGGGGCGTGGTGGACCGGTGAACCAGGCCAGTGCGCGGCTATCTCGGCAGTCCACTTTTCGAGGGGCCACCACCTGCGGATCCGGTCGCCACGGGGTGGTGTCGGCCGCGTCACGTGCGGCCGGATCGACGCTGACCTGCGCCGGTGTCGACGGGGTATCCTGGCGGTACGGATGGGGGTCGCTTCGCGGATTCCCGGTGCTGTCCGGCCAGTGGGCGTCGTGAGCTCCGGCAAGATCCCCCTCGAGGTGGCCACTCGGCGACGTTTCGGGAAGGCCACTCGCCGGCGCCGGAGTCCGGCGGCCGGCCCGGTCCCTCGGGTGGGTGACAGCCGGTCGACCGCCCGCTGACCTGGCCGGAAGGCCCGCGAGGCGTCCCCCTAAGCTGAGCAGAACGTCTTTCGGGAGGTCGGGTGGCGACAGCTTCGGGAGCACGGCCGACGGTCGGCGTGCTCGCCCTGCAAGGCGCCGTGCGCGAGCACGTCGCGATGCTGGAGCGCGCGGGCGCGCACGCCGTGCCCGTGCGCCGCGAGGCCGAACTGTCCGAAGTGGACGGCCTGGTGCTCCCCGGCGGGGAGTCCACCACCATGTCGCGGCTGCTGGAGAGCTTCGAGCTGCTCGAGCCGCTGCGGGCGCGGATCGCGGACGGGATGCCCGCCTTCGGCTCGTGCGCCGGGTTGATCCTGCTGGCGCGCCAGGCGCTCGACGGGCGCCCGGACCAGCAGCAGCTCGGCGGGCTCGACGTGGTCGTCCGGCGCAACGCGTTCGGCAGGCAGGTCAACTCGTTCGAGGTGGACCTCGACTTCGCGCGTGTCGAAGGCGGGCCTGTGCACGCGGTCTTCATCCGGGCCCCGTGGGTCGAGAAGGCGGGGGCCGGCGTCGAGGTGCTGGCCACCGTGCCGGCAGCGCTCGTGCCGGGAGACTCGGTGCCCGAAGACCCCGTGGTCGGTGAGCCCGGGGCTAGGATCGTCGCCGTCCGGCAGGGGTCGGTGCTGGCCACGGCGTTCCACCCGGAGATCACCGGGGACGAGCGGGTGCACCGGTTGTTCGTCGAGCTCGTGCGAGAAGCCTGAGCAGGGATTGCGGCGCGCGACGCGAGTCGGGGGTACGCGGAACAAATGGAGGAAAGATGAGCGGCCACTCCAAGTGGGCCACGACGAAGCACAAGAAGGCCAACCTCGACGCGAAGCGTGGCAAGCTCTTCGCCCGGCTGATCAAGAACATCGAGGTGGCCGCCCGGACCGGCACCGGCGGTGGGGACCCCGACGGCAACCCCACCCTCTACGACGCCATCCAGAAGGCGAAGAAGAACTCGGTCCCGCAGGACAACATCGAGCGCGCGCGCAAGCGCGGCGCCGGTGAAGAGGCCGGTGGCGCCGACTGGCAGAACATCACGTACGAGGGCTACGGGCCCAACGGCGTGGCGGTGCTGATCGAGTGCCTCACCGACAACAAGAACCGCGCCGCCATGGAGGTCCGGACCGCGCTCACGCGCAACAACGGCTCGCTGGCCGACCCGGGCTCCGTCGCCTACATGTTCAACCGCAAGGGCGTCGTGATCATGCCCAAGGGCGAGGTGAACGAGGACGACGTGCTCATGGCCGTGCTCGACGCGGGCGCCGAAGAGGTCAACGACCTCGACGAGAGCTTCGAGATCGTCTCCGAGGGCGGCGACCTGGTGCCGGTGCGCAAGGCGCTGCAGGAGGCCGGGTTCGAGTACGAGTCGGCGGAGCTCACGTTCCTCCCGACGGTCTCGGTGCCGCTGGACGTCGACGGCGCGAAGAAGGTCTTCAAGCTGATCGACGCGCTCGAGGACTGCGACGACGTGCAGAACGTCTACGCCAACTTCGATGTGTCCGACGAGGTCATGGCGTCGGTCGACTGACGGTCGATTTCGCCGCTGTGACGCCGTTTCCGGCGTCGCGGAGAGCGGCTTGATCACTTCTCGACCGGCCCCGGTCGGGCACGGACCACCCGCGCCCGGCCGGGGCCGACTGATCACCGGCGAACTCGCGAGTAGCCGGATCCCTTGCGGCGTCCGGGAAAACGGTCGGAAATTGCCCCGTGCCGGTACTGGGCTCAGCCGCGTGCTTCCGGCACAATGGCCGCCGTGACGACCTCAGCCCTCACCGCCGAAGAGCAGCGCCTGATCGACTGGATCGAGTCCCAGGCGAAAGAACGGGGCAACGCGGTCATCGCGGTCCCGCAGGACGATCAGGGCGCCGGCTTCTGCTTCACCGCCTGCGCGTGGGCGCTGCACAACGTGCCGGAGGTCGTGGTCGTCGGCCTGCCGGGCGACCTGGGCCCGATCCTGCTCGACGCGTACGTCGACCGCGCGGCCAACGGCGAGATCTTCGAGGTCGGCAAACGCTACGACGACTTCTTCCAGGGCAGCGCCGTCGTTTTCGAACGCGTCGCCAAGGGCCACTACCCGGAGTACTTCGGCTCGGCGTTCCTCGTCTACCCCGACGGCGACTTCCCGGCGCTGCAGGTCGTCGTCGCCACGGCCGACGGGCACTTCCCCTGGCAGGACACGGCTCCCGAAGGCTTCGCCGAGTGGCAGCCGGTGCTCACCGAAAGCGGTGTGCCCGAGAGCTGGACTCCGGGCGTCGACGGCCCCTGATCACCGGCCCCTGATCACCGGCTGCTGATCCTCGACGGGAGCTGCCTCGACGGGCGCTGATCACCGCGGCAAGGCCCTGAGATCCGCCCCTGCGGCGGGAAACCGGGCGGCGAGCGTCTCGACGTCGGCGAACTCCACGCAGTCGTCGGTGTAGGGCGGCACCACCACGGTGCCGAGCAGCGACCACTCGCCCAGCGGTACCGTCGCCTGCCACGTCCCGGCGGGCACCACGACCTGCGGCCGTTCACCCGCGGCGACGTCGGTGCCCAGCACCGGCCGCGTCACCGTGCCGTCCGAATGCAGGAGCAGCATTCGCGCGGGCGCCCCGGCGTGGTGCACGAAGATTTCGACGCGATCCAGCCGGTGCGGCGCCGAGAACCGCGGCGCCACCAGCAGGTAGTAGATCGCGGACCCCTCTTCGGAACGCCAGCTCTCCGCGAAGAGGCCGCCTTCGACGGGCAGCGGCGAAAGACCCAGGTGGCGGATGAATTCCGGTGGCTGCGGCATGGCGACCATCCTGCCGGGCCCCCGCCCAGTAGCCTGCATCTCGAACGGATGTTCGCGCGGGCGAAGGAGAAGGTGTGCGGGTGCTCGGGGTCGACCCCGGTCTGACCAGGTGCGGTCTCGGCGTGGTCGACGGTGGCAAGGGCCGGGTCGTCCGCGCGGTGGCCGTCGGCGTCGTGCGCACCCCACCGGAGGACGATCTCGCCCACCGGCTCCTCGGCATCGCCGACGAGGTCGAGGTCTGGCTGGACCGCTACAAGCCCGAGGCGATCGCCGTCGAGCGCGTGTTCGCGCAGCACAACGTCCGCACGGCCATGGGCACCGCGCAGGCGGGCGGCGTCGTCGCGCTGGCTGCGGCCCGGCGCGGGCTGCCGGTCGTGTTCCACACCCCGAGCGAGGTCAAGGCCGCGGTCACCGGGTCGGGCCGCGCGGACAAGGCGCAGGTCACCGGTATGGTGATGCGCTTGCTCAACCTCGAGGTGAAGCCGCACCCCGCCGACGCGGCCGACGCGCTGGCGCTGGCCATCTGCCACCTCTGGCGCGAGCCGATGCGCGTTCGCCTCGCCGAGGCCGAGGCGCGCGCGGCCGAGCTGGCCCGTGCGCACAAGGCCAAGCTGGCGGCAGCCGCGAAACAGGCGGGCGCCGCCACCCGCACCCCGGTGCGGCGCACGGCCCGCCGGATCCCGAGCAAGCTGGACGACACTGGAGCACCCCGATGATCTCCTCCGTACGCGGTGAAGTGCTGTCCGTCGGCCTGGACCACGTCGTGGTCGAGGTCGGCGGCGTGGGCTTCGCCGTGCAGGCCACCCCGGCGACGCTCGCGACGCTGCGCCGCGGCGAGCAGGTGCGGCTGCACACCGCGCTGGTCGTGCGCGAGGACTCGCTGACCCTGTTCGGGTTCGCCGACGAAGACGCGCGCGAGCTGTTCGGCCTGCTGCAGACCGTGTCGGGCATCGGCCCGCGGCTCGCGCTCGCCACGCTCGCCGTGCTGGAGCCCGACAAGCTGCGCGCCGCGCTCGTGGAAGGCAACATCACCGTCCTCACGCAGGTGCCCGGCATCGGCCGCAAGGGCGCCGAACGGCTCAGCCTCGAACTGCGCGACAAGGTCACCGCACTCGCCGGCACCGGCGAGGTGCCGGCGGTGTCCGCGCCCGGCGCGCTGCGCGCCGAGGTCGTGGAAGCGTTGGCAGGGCTGGGTTTCCCGGCCAAGCAGGCCGAGCAGGCCGTGGACCGCGTGCTGGCCGAAGGCGACGGGCACACCACCGCGACGGTGCTGCGTTCGGCGCTGGCCACCCTCGGGCGCAAGCGGTAGCCGATGGACCACGAAGTGACGGAGTTCGAAGCGGACGACGAGACACTCTCCGCTCTCTCACAGAACGGCGAGCGCGAGGTCGAGACGACCTTGCGGCCGCGCAAGCTCGACGAGTTCGTGGGCCAGCCCCGCGTGCGCGAGCAGCTGGAGCTGGTGCTCGAGAGCGCCCGCCGCCGTGGGGTGCCGCCCGACCACGTGCTGCTGTCCGGCCCGCCCGGCCTCGGCAAGACGAGCATGGCGATGATCGTGGCCGCCGAGCTCGGCGCGGCCATCCGCATCACGTCCGGTCCGGCGCTGGAACGCGCGGGCGACCTGGCCGCGATGCTGTCCAACCTCGCGCCCGGCGACGTGCTGTTCATCGACGAGATCCACCGCATCGCCCGGCCCGCCGAGGAGATGCTGTACCTCGCGATGGAGGACTTCCGCGTCGACGTCGTGGTCGGCAAGGGGCCCGGCGCCACGAGCATCCCGCTCGAAATCGCGCCGTTCACGCTGGTCGGGGCCACCACGCGCTCCGGCTCGCTCACCGGGCCGCTGCGTGACCGCTTCGGCTTCACCGGCCAGATGGAGTTCTACACCGACGCCGAATTGGAACTCGTCGTGCGCCGCGCCGCGACGATCCTCGACATCCCCATCGACCGTGACGGCTGTTCGGAGATCGCCCGCCGCTCGCGCGGTACGCCCCGGATCGCGAACCGCCTGCTGCGCCGAGTCCGCGACTACGCCGAAGTCCGCGCCGACGGCAACGTGACCAGGGACGTCGCCCGTGCGGCGCTGAAGGTCTACGACGTGGACGAACTGGGCCTCGACCGGCTGGACCGGGCCGTGCTCAGTGCGCTGACCCGCTCGTTCGGCGGGGGACCGGTCGGCGTCTCGACGCTCGCCGTCGCCGTCGGTGAGGAGGCGACCACGGTGGAAGAGGTGTGCGAGCCCTACCTGGTCCGCGCGGGTATGCTCGCCCGCACTCCGCGTGGCCGGGTCGCGACCGCGGCCGCGTGGGAGCACCTCGGCCTGGTGCCGCCGCCTGAGGCAGGGCGGCCGGACCAGGGCGGTCCCTCGTTGTTCGACCAGGGCTGACGGGGACGTCGGACACCGGCCGGCGGGAGCGCAACGGACGGTGGGTGCTGGCGAATTCGCGAGCACCTGGCACACTCGAAGACAGCACATCCGTCAAAACCGGACGTAAGCACCGACGACGTGACGTCCGTCGAATGGAGAGTCATGAACAACTTACTGCTGCCGTTGCTGCTGCTGGTCGTGGTGGCCGTGCCGCTCGTCCTCGGTACCCGCAAGCAGAAGAAGCAGCAGGCAGCCCAGCAGGACCTGCAGAAGAGCATCGCCCCCGGCGACCGCGTGATGACCACCTCGGGCCTCTACGGCACCGTCGCCGACGCTTCCGGCGACGACACGATCGACATCGAGATCGCCCCGGGCGTCGTCACCACGTGGCTGCGCATCGCGGTCCGCGAGAAGGTCAACCCGGCCGTGGAGACCGACGAGACCGACGTCGAAGCCGACTCGGCCGAGGTCGAGGAGACCTCCGGTGGCGTCGCTTCCACCACCACCGAGGCGCCCGCCCAGGAGTCCATCGAGGACGACGGCCAGAAGTCCGGTGCGCAGATCGCGCCCCCGCTGGAGCACGGCAAGAAGTAACCTGCTTCTTCCCCGGGCAGTGACACGCGCGTAGCCGACGAAAGTCGGTACGGGCGAACGCAGGGCTCACGCAGCACCGAGTAGTGTCTCGGTGCTGCGTGCGTGTCCGCCGCCATAGTCATGCCCAGCAGCGTGCCGGGAGCACCGTCCCGGCTCGCTCACCGAACCAGTTGGGGTCCACCCAGTCCGAGGAGACCGAAGCACCGTGGCACCATCGGCCGGGCATCTCCGCCCGGGACGCTATCTCGCCTTCTTCGCCCTGATCGTGGTCGTGCTCTACGCCCTGGTGTTCTTCACCGGCAGCGGCAAGCCCACACCGAAGCTCGGCATCGACCTGCAGGGCGGCACCCGGGTCACGCTCACCGCGCGGACGCCGGACGGCGGCCAGCCCACGCGAGACTCGCTGAACCAGGCGCGCCAGATCATCGAAACCCGTGTGAACGGCATCGGTGTCGCCGGCACGGAGGTCGTGCTCGACGGCAACAACGTCGTCATCACGGTCCCGGGCGCGCAGGGTGACCAGGCGAAGTCCCTCGGCCAGACCGCGAAGCTCGGCTTCCGCAAGGTGATCACCTCGCAGCCGAACACCCCGGCCGCGCCGCCCGCTTCGGGCAACCCGGCGGCTCCGCCGGCTTCGGGCACCCCGTCGGCGCCGCCGTCCTCCGGCGCCCCCTCGGCCCCGCCTTCCGCCACGGGCGCGCCCTCGAGCACGCCGAACGGCGGCGGTGGCGCGGCCGGTGCCCCGGCCCAGCAGCCGCCGAGCACCACGCCGTCGGCCCCGCCGGCCTCGAACACCCCGCCGGCCGCGGGCGACCAGGCGAAGACGCCGATCCAGCAGGCGCAGGCGATCCGGCAGAACCCGGACCTGGCCTCGACCGACCAGGCGAAGGCGCAGGCCGCACAGCAAGCCGCGCTGGCTTCGCTCACCTGCGCGCCGAACGTCGCCGACCCGCTCGAGGGCAACGACCTCTCGGACAAGCCGCTGGTCGCCTGTGGTGACCAGGACGCGACGAAGTACGTGCTCGGCCCGCAGTTCCTGCCCGGCACCGAGATCTCCGGCGCGAACTCGGGCTACGACCAGCAGCGCGGCCAGTGGATCGTCGACCTGACGTTCAACGGCACCGGCAGCAAGACCTGGGGTGACTTCACCGCGGCCAACGTCGGCCAGCAGGCCGCGTTCGTGCTCGACACCCAGGTCGTGTCGGCGCCGACCATCCAGGGCGCCATCCTCGGCGGCAACACGCAGATCACCGGGCAGTTCACGCAGGCGACCGCGAAGAACCTCGCCGACGTCCTGAAGTACGGCTCGCTGCCGCTGTCGTTCGACTCCTCCGACGCCACCACGGTGTCGGCGACGCTCGGCTCGGCCTCGCTCCAGGCGGGCCTGCTGGCCGGCGCGATCGGCCTGATCGTGGTCTTCATCTACTGCCTGATCTACTACCGCCTGCTCGGCATCCTCACGATCCTGTCGCTGGCGCTGTCCGGCCTGCTGGTCTACGCGGTGCTGGTGCTGCTCGGCCGGTGGATCGGGTACACGCTCGACCTCGCCGGCATCGCCGGGTTGATCATCGCCATCGGCATCACGGCGGACTCGTTCGTCATCTACTTCGAACGGCTCAAGGACGAGATCCGGGAAGGACGCACGTTCCGTTCGGCGGTGCCGCGCGGCTGGGCCCGGGCCCGGCGCACGATCCTGGCGTCCGACGCGGTGAGCTTCCTCGCCGCGGCGATCCTGTACGTGATCGCGGTCGGCGACGTGCAGGGCTTCGCGTTCACCCTCGGCATGTCGACGGTGCTGGACCTCGTGGTGGTCTACCTCGTCACGCACCCTGTGGTGGCGATGGTGTCCACGTCGAAGTCCCCGTTCCTGTCCAACCCCCGGAACCTCGGCCTCGGTGCCGTCCAGCAGCTGGCCTCGGAACGCCGGGCCGGCCGCACCGCCGTCGGTCGCACGAACGTGAAGGAGGCCTGACGTGGGCGTCGAAGACCTGGGCACGGACGCCGAGTCGGGCGCCCGCAAGGCCACCCCGTCCGGCAAGAAGGAAAGCGTCTTCCACCGGCTCTACGTCGGCACGGGCGCGTTCGACATCGTCGGCGCGCGCAAGCGCTGGTACATCTTCTTCGCGGCGCTGGTGCTCGTCTGCATCCTCTCGATGTTCATCCGCAGCTTCAACTTCGGCATCGAGTTCGAGGGCGGCACGCAGATCCAGCTGCCGGCCCGCGGTGCGCACGGCGAGATCACCACGTCGCAGGTGACCGAGTCGTTCACCAAGGCGCTGGGCCAGCAGCCGGCGGAGACGCAGAGCGTCGGCACCGGCAACGCGAAGACGATCCAGATCCGCTCGGAGGCGCTGCCGGTCGACCAGGTCGCAAAGGTGAAGCAGCAGCTGTTCACCGACCTGGCGCCGGAGGGCACCAACGGCCAGCCGAGTGTGCAGGCCATCAGCGACAGCGCGGTGAGCGCGTCGTGGGGCGGCGAGATCTCGCGGCAGGCGCTGATCGCGCTCGCGGTCTTCCTCGTGGCCGTGGTGATCTTCCTGGCGATCTACTTCGACACCCGGATGGCCGCGGCCGCGCTGATCTCGCTGATCCACGACATCGTGGTCACGGCGGGCGTGTACTCGCTCGTCGGCTTCGAGGTCACGCCGGCGACGGTGATCGGCCTGCTCACGATCCTCGGGTTCTCGCTGTACGACACGGTGGTGGTGTTCGACAAGGTCCGCGAGAACACGCGCGGCCTGCTCGGCCTCACCCGCCGCACGTACGCCGAGGCAGCCAACCTGGCGCTGAACCAGACGCTGATGCGGTCGTTCAACACGGCGTTCATCGCGCTGCTGCCGATCCTCGGCCTGCTCATCGTCGGGTACATCCTGCTCGGCTCGGGCACGCTGCAGGACCTGGCGCTCGTGCAGCTCACAGGCACCCTGGTCGGCGTGCTGTCGTCGGTCGCGCTCGCGACGCCGCTGCTGGTCGACCTCAAGATGCGTGAGCCGAAGTACCAGCAGCAGGCACAGCGCGTCGCGGCCCGCCGGGCCAAGGCTGCCGCTCGCGAAGCCGCGGGCGAGGACTTCGACGCGGCGGACGACGACGCCCTGGCCGCCGAGCTCCGCAAGGAGAAGGCGATGGCCGCGGCGGCCGGCGTTCCGGCCCGCACCCCGAAGGCGCGCCCGCAGAACAAGCCGCGCCGCACCGGTGGCGGCGTGTCGTCGGCGAAGCGGAAGCGCTGAGCCGGATGGAGCTGGAGAAGGCCCTCGGCCTGATCGCCGAGGTGCCGGACTTTCCCGAGCCCGGCGTGCTGTTCCGCGACCTGAGCCCGCTCTTCGCGGACGGCCCCGGGTTCGCCACGGTCGTCGACGCCCTGGCCGGCACGCTCAGCCCCGGGGTTGAGCTGCTGGCCGGCGTCGAGGCCCGCGGGTTCCTCCTCGCGGCGGCCGTCGGGTACGCCCGCGGCCTCGGCGTGGTGCTCATCCGCAAGCCCGGCAAGCTGCCGTCGGTGGCCGGCCGGGTCGACTACGCGCTCGAATACGGCACCGCCGGCGTGGAACTGCCGGCCGACGTTGTGCACCCCGGCCGGCGCGTCGGCGTGATCGACGACGTCCTCGCCACCGGTGGCACGGTCGCCGCGACGGCCAAGCTGCTCGAGAACGCCGGCGCCGTGGTCGACGGCGTGTCGGTGGTGCTGGAGCTCGCGGCGCTGGGTGGGCGTGGCGTGCTGGCGGGTCGCCGGGTCGAGGCGCTGCAGGTCGTCTGACCCCGCGTCACCAGCGCGAACGGCCGGGAAGCCGGAGTCCTCGCGCGGCGTTGAAAAGGCTGTGGCTCCGCCGGTACCCGGCGGCGCGCCGCCTGCCGATCGGACGTAGGCGGCGTGGCCACGCGGTCGAACGGCTACCCTGAGGGTTCGAAGGCCGCACGAGCAGCAGGAGGTGCGGGTGAGCCAAGAGCTCGACGCCGCGGTGCCCGCCAAGCCGGTGCCCGCGAAGGATGGCTCCGGTGCGCGTAGCGCGCAGTCGGTGCCGGCGCCGAAGGCGAACGGGGCCGCGCCCAACCCGTCGGCGACCCGCCGGGTGCGGGCCCGTCTGGCCCGCCGGATCACGGCCCAGCGGGCCGCGCCCGTGAAGCAGGTGCTCGAACCGCTCGCCGTCATCCACCGTGAGCTGCACCCCAACGCGGACCTCGCGCTGCTGCAGCGCGCCTACGACGTCGCCGAGGAGCTGCACCGCGAACAGCGGCGCAAGTCCGGCGACCCGTACATCACGCACCCGCTCGCGGTGGCCACGATCCTCGCCGAGCTCGGCATGGACACCACCACGCTCGTCGCGGCGCTGCTGCACGACACCGTGGAGGACACGGGCTTCTCGCTCGACCAGCTGAAGGCCGACTTCGGCGACAAGGTCGGCGAGCTCGTCGACGGCGTCACCAAGCTGGACAAGGTCAAGCTCGGCATGTCGGCCGAGGCCGAGACGATCCGCAAGATGGTCATCGCCATGGCGAAGGACCCGCGGGTGCTGGTCATCAAGCTGGCCGACCGGCTGCACAACATGCGCACCATGCGCTTCCTCCCGCCGGAGAAGCAGGCCCGCAAGGCCCGCGAGACGCTGGAGGTGCTCGCCCCGCTGGCCCACCGCCTCGGCATGGCGACGGTCAAGTGGGAGCTCGAAGACCTCGCGTTCGCGATCCTGCAGCCGAAGAAGTACGACGAGATCGTGCGCCTGGTCGCCGACCGCGCGCCCTCGCGCGACACGTACCTGCGCAAGGTGATCGCCGACCTCACGAGCAACCTCGTGTCGTCGCGGATCACCGCCAAGGTCGAGGGCCGGCCGAAGCACTACTACTCGATCCACCAGAAGATGATCGTGCGCGGGCGCGACCTCGACGACATCCACGACCTGGTGGGCGTGCGGATCCTCGTGGAGGACGTGCGCGACTGCTACGCCGCCATGGGTGTCGTCCACGCGCTGTGGCAGCCGGTGCCCGGGCGGTTCAAGGACTACATCGCCCAGCCGCGCTTCGGCGTGTACCAGTCGCTGCACACCACCGTGATCGGGCCGGACGGCAAGCCGCTCGAGGTGCAGATCCGCACCTACGAGATGCACCGGACCGCCGAGTACGGCATCGCGGCGCACTGGCGGTACAAGGAAACCAAGGGCACCCACAGCGGCAACTCGATGGACGTCGACGAGATCGCGTGGATGCGCCAGCTGCTCGACTGGCAGCGCGAGGCCGCAGACCCGGGTGACTTCCTCGAGTCGCTGCGGTACGAGCTGGCCGCGCGCGAGATCTTCGTGTTCACGCCGAAGGGCGACGTGATCACGCTGCCGGCGGACTCGACGCCGGTCGACTTCGCCTACGCCGTGCACACCGAGGTGGGCCACCGCTGCATCGGCGCCCGCGTGAACGGCCGTCTCGTGGCTCTCGAGCGCAAGCTGGAGAACGGCGAGAACGTCGAGATCTTCACCTCGAAGGCGGAGAACGCCGGCCCGAGCCGCGACTGGCTGCAGTTCGCCGGGTCGCCGAAGGCGCGCGCGAAGATCCGCCAGTGGTTCGCGAAGGAGCGCCGCGACGAGGCGATCGACGCGGGCAAGGAGGCGATCACCAAGGAGATCCGCAAGGTCGGGCTGCCCATCCAGCGGCTCGTCTCGGCGGAGTCCATGGGCTCGGTCGCCAAGGAGCTGCGCCATGGCGACATCTCCTCGCTGTACGCGGCGGTGGGGGAGGGCCACACCAGCGCGAAGCACGTGGTGCAGCGGCTGGTGGCGCTCATCGGCGGCGTCGACGAGGCGGAGGAGGAGCTCGCCGAGCGGGCCACGCCGTCCACCGTCACGCGGCGGCGCGGGTCCAACGACGTCGGCGTGATCGTGAAGGGCGCCAGCGACGTGTGGGCCAAGCTCGCCCGTTGCTGCACCCCGGTGCCGGGCGACGAGATCCTCGGGTTCGTCACGCGCGGCGGTGGCGTGAGCGTGCACCGCACCGACTGCACCAACGCCGACGACCTGCGTACCCAGCCCGAGCGGCTGGTCGAGGTGGAGTGGGCGCCGTCGTCCTCGTCGGTGTTCCTGGTCGCCATCCAGGTCGAGGCGCTCGACCGGCACCGGCTGCTGTCGGACGTGACCAAGGTGCTGGCCGACGAGAAGGTCAACATCCTCTCGGCGTCGGTCACGACCTCGCGCGACCGCGTGGCCGTGAGCCGGTTCTCGTTCGAGATGGGCGACCCGAAGCACCTCGGCCATGTGCTGAAGGTGGTCCGGGGTGTCGAGGGCGTGTACGACGTCTACCGGGTCACATCGGCTTCCTGATCCTCGAACCACGAGCGGAGCGCCTCGGTCATTTCGGCGGGGCGCTCCATCGGGGGCAGGTGGCCGGTGTCGGCCAGGTCGAGCCGGGTTGCGCCGGGGATTTCCCGCTCGAACTTGTCGGCCAGCTCCAGCAGGCCTGAGCCGTCTTCCCGGCCGATGACCACCAGCGTGGGTGCGGTGATCTCGCCGAGGCGGTGCCGGGTGTCGGGAACGTCCTCCGTCCACTTCGGATCGGTCCACTCGCGGCGGTAGACGCCCTCGCACATTTCGAGGGTCCGGGCGTAGAAGCCTTGGTCGACGTCTGATCGTGTCCGATGTGGACCGACGACGAGGTAGCGGACGTTGGCCTCGGCGATGGCACGGACGTCCGCCTCGTCGATGCGTTCGGCGGTGTGGTCCAGGTAGCGCTTGAGCTTCTCCAGCGGCACCGCGGCGAGCATGGCTTCGCGGCTGTCCGACGCCATCGGCTCGGGCCACTCGTGCCCGGACAACCCGGCGCCGATGAGCGCGACACGAGTGACGCGTTCGGGCGCAGCCAGCGCGGCGTCGAGCGCGTACGCGCCGCCCATCGACGAGCCGGCGAGCGCGGCCTGGTCGATGCCGAGCGCGGACATGAGCGCGAGCAGGTCGCGGTGGTGGGAGACGGTGCCTTCGGCCGCCTGCGAGTCGCCGTGGCCGCGGCGGTCGTAGCGGATCACGCGGTGGTGGTCGGCCAAGGCCGCGAACTGGTGGTCCCACATGCGCCGGTCGGCGAGCCCGGCGTGCAGGAGCACTACGGGCGGGCCCTCTCCGGCCTCGTCGTAGCCGAACCGCACGCCGTCGACCTCGATCATCCCCATGGGCGCCACGCTAGCGCGGGGAGCTGGTCACAGGCGCGGGTTTCGCGCAGGGCGATCCCGCTAGGGTGCTGGCATGACCGACGGATTCGAGTTCACGCGCGACGGCGAAGTCGCGCGGCTGACGTTCGCCCGGCCGGAGAAGATGAACGCCATCACCTACGGCATGTGGTCGGCGATCCCGGACGTCGTGGCTGAGGTCGAGGCCGACCCGGCGCTCAAGGTCCTCGTGCTCACGGGCGCGGGCAAGCACTTCTCGGCCGGTGCCGACATCAGCGAGTTCCGCGACCTGCGTTCCACCGCCGACGGCGCAGCCACCTACGACAAGGCCGTCGACGGCGCCGTGGCCGCCCTGACTTCGATGCGCAAACCGTCCGTCGCCATGATCCAGGGCAACTGCATCGGCGGCGGCTGCCAGCTGTCCGTGGCGTGCGACTTCCGCTTCGCCTCGGAAGACGCGCGCTTCGGCATCACACCCGCCAAGTTGGGCATCGTCTTCCACTTCGACTCGACGCGCCTGCTGGTTTCCCTCGTCGGCCCCGCGAACGCCAGGTACCTCCTGCTGTCCGGCGAGCTCATCGACGCCGTGCGCGCCCGCGAGATCGGCCTCGTCAACGATCTCCACGCCGCCGAAGGCCTCGCCGCGGCCACCGCGGCCTTCGTGGACACCCTCTGCTCCCGCTCGCAGGCCTCGATCCGTGGCATGAACCGCATTATCGAGAAGATCGTCGCGGGCCGGCAGACGCCCGATGACGAGGTGGACGCCATCCGCCTCGCCGCACTGCACGGCGAGGACTACGCGGAGGGCGTCGACGCGTTCCTGAACCGCAGGCCGCCGAAGTTCACGCACCGCTGAAGCGCGCTCAGATCTCGTCCCAGGGCACGCTTTCGTACGCCTCGGCGAGCAGCTGCGCGGCCGCGGGATCGTTGCGCAGCGCCACCCCGTCGACGGACGCGACGGGCCGGCCGACGGTCTCGGAGTTGGTGAGGAACACGGCGTCGAAGCCGGGCAGCTCGCGGGGGTGGACCGGGCGGGTCACCTGCGCGACCGCTCCCTGCTGCTGCAGCCGTTCCTTCAGCAGCAAGGAGGTGATGCCCGGCAGCACCGCGGCTTCCGGCCACACCACGGTGTCGCCCTCGAGGAACCCGAGGTTCCAAATGGACGCTTCGCTGAGATGTCCACTGTGGTCGACGAACACCGCGTCGTCGTAGCCCGCGAGCACGGCCTGGCGCGAGTGGTGGATCAGGCCGAACGTGCCGGTGTGCTTCACCTCGGGCAGATCGCGCTGGTACCGTACCGACTTCAGCCGGATCGGGTCGGCGACGTGCTCGTGCGGGGGACCGGTGCGGACGAGGATTTCGGGCGTCATCACGGCGTCGTCGGTGCTGGATTGAGAAGAGATGAGCACGCGCACGGACAGCGCGCCTTGCCCGGCAACGAGCTTGCGGACGTAGCCGCGGACCAGGGAGACGTCGAGTTCGCTGCCGAACAGCAGCCGGGTGCTCGTGACCAGCCGCGTGAGGTGCAGCTCGAGGCCGCGGACCCGGCCGTCGCGAACCTGCATCGCGGTGAAGTGGCCGTAGCCGCCCAGAACGCGAGCGAGCTGAACGGCGCCGGGTTCAGCGCCGTTCAGCTCGAACGGGAAAGACACTCAGGCCGCGACGTTGACGGCCGTGAACTTGACCTGCTGCTTCGGTTCACCGGTCGCGCCGTCCTGGCCGACGGTGCCGATGCCCGTCTTGGCGATCGCGTCGAGGACCTTGAGGCCGTCGTCGGAGATGCTGCCGAAGATGGTGTAGTTCGGCGGCAGCTCGGCGGTGCCGTAGACCATGAAGAACTGGCTGCCGCCCGAGTTGGGCTGGCCCGTGTTGGCCATGGCGAGGATGCCGCGGCCGTACTTCTCGCCGTCGATGAACTCGTCCGGGATGGTGAAGCCGGGGCCGCCGGTGCCGTCGGCGTCCACGTCGCCCTTCGCGTTCGGGTCACCGCACTGCAGCATCTGCAGGTCGGTGACGCCGAGGCGGTGGCAGATCGTGTCGGTGTAGAAGCCTTGCTTCGCCAGGCTCACGAAGGCTTCGACGGTGCACGGCGCCAGCGCGCGGTCGAGCGTGATCGGGATATCGCCGACGGTGGTCTTCATCGTGATGTCGACCTTGCCCTGCGAGGACACGTTCTTGCCGTCCGGCGCCGTGGTCTTCTTCGGCGGCGGCGCGCTCTTCGTGTCGGCCGGGTACGCGCACGTGGTCGGGTTCGGCAGGGCCTTCGGCCGCGTCGGCAGCGCGGTGCGCTGCGTCGGGATCTGGCCGACGGTCGGCACCGGCGGGGCGGAGCTCGACGGCGGCGGGGTGGCGGCCGCGGTGGCGTCGTCGCCACCGCCGCTGTTCACCACCCACACGACTACGCCGGCCACGATGAGGACGACACCGCCGACCACTCCAGCGCCCACGATCTTGCGTCGCTTGGCCCGGTCCCGCCGGCGCTCGATCTGCCGCTCGAGTTTCCGCTTAGCGGCTTCACGGCGCTGCTGGTTGGTCGCCACCCGCCCTCCAGTTCAGGCTCGATGTCACACGTCTGAGGTAGCGGCAGTGTATGGGCACAGCCTGTGAGGACTCTGTACAGGGGCCGCTAGTCTCGATCCGATCGTGATCGGCGCCGCTTCGCCAACGCCGGGACAGGAGGGGTTTGGTGCTCGTCGTCGGGTTCGCCGCGGGGCCGCTGCGCGCGAACTGCTACCTGCTCGCCCCTGCGCCCGGCGGCGAGTGCGTGGTGGTGGACCCCGGGCAGGACGCCGCGGAACCGCTCGCGGCCGCGCTGGCCGAGCACGGGCTCACGCCGGTCGCGCTGCTCGCCACCCACGGTCACCCCGACCACGTCGCCGGCGCCGCCGGCCACGACCTCCCGCTGCACCTGCACCCCGCCGACCGCGAGTGGTTCGACCGACCGTCGGTGCCGCTGGCCGAAGGCCCGCACAAAGTGGCGGGTCTGGCGCTCGAGGTCGTGGCCGTGCCCGGCCACACGCCGGGGTCGGTGGCTTTCGCCGTGAGGGCGAGCGAAGGTGGCAGGCTGGTGCTCACGGGGGACACGCTGTTCGCCGGGTCGATCGGGCGCTCCGACGGCTCCGGCGCCGAACTGGAGAGATCGTTGCGCACGAAGCTGCTGACCCTGCCCGACGACACCGTGGTGCTGCCGGGCCACGGGCCCGCCACGACCATCGGGCGCGAGCGCGCGACCAATCCCGCGCTCACGGCGGCGGAGGCGTGACGGGCATGACCGAGCAGGACGGCGTCAAGGGCGCACCGGAACGGCTGCCGCTGTTCGCCGAGGACGCGAAGCTCACCCGCCGGCGCGCGTGGTCCGGCTTCGTCGGCGCGGTGATCGTGGCCGCGGCGTTCGGTGGCATCGCCGGGCTGATCGGCGGGCAGCCGGCAGGGCTGATCGTCGCGGTGGTCGTGGCGCTTCCCTTGCTGTACATCGTGCTCTACACGCTGCGCCGCCGGATCTGGCTCGAAGGCACGACGCTGGTCGTGCGCACTTGGGGCATCCGGCGCATCGGGCTCGTCGAGGCGGAGCGGCTCGACATCGTGATCGGCGACGTGCGCGGCACCCGCACCGTGAGCCTGCTCGTGAACGCGGGCAAGCGGCGCAAGACCGTGAAGGTCGACCTCGCCGTGTTCGCCGGCACCGGAGGGCGTGAGCTGGGTGCGTTGCAGTTGCGCCGCGTCGCCGACGCACTGCTGAACAACACCGAGGCCAACGGGCTGGTGTTCTCCGAGCTGCTGGTCGCCGAGCTGCGGTCAGAGGCACGCGGCGACGCCGTGGCCGAGCGGCCGTTGTACCGGCTCGCGTCGGCGGCCCCGGCCGGGCGCTACATCCAGCGGTTCCCGATGGAGGCCGTCAGCCGCTTCGTCGCGACGCTGGAGTGACTGCTGGAGGGACGCTGCCCTTCAACGCTTCCTCCATGCCGTCGACGCGGGCGCGGATCTGCTCCACCTGGTCGGCCAGGTCGGGCAGCTCCTCGGCGACGTAGGCGAGCAGGCGCTCGAGGTGGCGCAGTGTCGCCCGCACGTCGTCGAGCGCGCTCGCGATCCGCGGGACGGCCTCGGCCGCCTCCAGCAGCGCCGCGAACAACCGCCGGACCAGGTGCACGGTGACCCGCGGTCCCGCCAGTACGGCTGAGAACACGACCCCTCCTCGGGTACGGATGTACTCGCCTCGGTCGCGGACTTCGTACCGCAGCCACCGGGTCCGCTTCCGGCCGGGGTTCGCTCGTGTTACTGGTGTGACTACGGCGTATTCGTGGTGCTCACGAGGTGGACGACGGGCTCGCGCGCCGCGATCAGCGCCGCCAGGATCGTCGTCACCGGGACCGCCGCGACGATGCCCACGGACCCCGCGAGCGTGCGGATGATCTCCGACGCGATGTCCTCGCTGCCGAGCAGCGCGCCGAGCCCGACGCCGGAGATCGACGAGTACAGCAGCACCGGCAGCGCGGCGCCGGCGTAGGCCATCACGAGGGTGTTCACGGCCGAGCCGACGTGGTCCCGTCCGATGCGCAGGCCCGAGCGGTAGAGCTCCCGCCAGCCCAGCGACGGGTTCGCGCGCCGCAGCTCCCAGACGGCGCTGGTCTGCGTCACCGTCACGTCGTCGAGCACACCGAGCGCGCCGATCACGATGCCGGCGAGCAGCAGGCCGCGCGCGTCGATGCCGTGGCCGAGAGAGCCGATGAGCGTGGACGTGCTGTCGTCGAGGCCGGTGAGCGAGGCGCCGACGGAGAAGATCGCCGAGAGGACACCGATCAGTGCGAGGCTGGCCAGCGTGCCGAGCACCGCGACCGACGTTCTCGCCGACAGCCCGTGGGTCAGATACAGCGCCACGAACATGATCGCGCCGGCGCCCGCGATCGCGACCACCAGCGGGTTCTCGCCGGCGAGGATCGAGGGGAGCACGAACAGCACGATCACCACGAAGCTCAGCACCAGCGCGACGAGCGCCGCGAGCCCCTGCCAGCGGCCGAGCACGAGCACGGCGAGGGCGAACAGCGCGGCCAGCAGCACGAGCGGCGTGCCCCGCTGGAAGTCGACGAGCTGGAACGACGCCGGGTCGGTTGCGTTGCCGCCGTTGTAGGCGAGGACCACCTTGTCGCCGGTGGAGAAACGCGGCGTGCTCGGCTCGATCGGAACGATGAGGCGCAGCGGTTTCCCGTTGCCCGGGCCGTCGGTCATCGTCAGGTCGACGGTCAGGCACGGCTTCTGGTCGGGGTCGGTATCGGCGCCGACCTGCACCTGGCCGTTCGCGAGACACGGCCCCGTGGCGGTTGCCGTGATCGACGCCTGCACCGGCGTGCCCTGCGGCACCACACTCGTCGGCGACGCTTTGCCCCACGGGTACAGCACGACCATGCCGACGACCGTCGCGAGGGCGAGCGGGACGAGCAACCAGATGAGGAGCTTGCGGACGCGGGTGGAGGCGGGGGCGGCGGGGCCGTGGCCGTGGCCGTGGCCGTGCCCATGACCGTGGCCGTGTGCTTGCGCGGTGAGGGCGGCGCGGAGGCCCTTGCGGGGGGTGGGTTCGGGAGCGTCGGTGGGTTCCGGCGCTTCGTCCGGGCTCACGGCGGTGCGGGGGCGGCGGCCGGAGGGGGGAGGAGTGTCGCCGGAGCGGGAAGACGCTGGGGGAGACGTTTCGCCGGTGCGACGGCCGGCGGTCGGCCAGGCGCCGTCTACGTCCGGTGCCGAGGGTTCGCTTGTGGTGCGCGAGGTTTCGCCGTCGCGGCGTGCCGGCCCCTGGGCGCGGCGGGAGGTCGGGAGCGGGGATTCGCCGGTCTGGCGACCTTGTCCCTCGGTCCGGTGTGAGGGCGGCAGCGGAGTTTCGCCCGTGCGCCGCGCTGTTTGGCCGGCACGGCGGCCGGTCGGCGGCGGAGTTTCGCCGCGGCGGCGTGGGGGGAGCGGGGTTTCGCCCGTGTGGCGGCCGGCGGGTGCCGGGGTTCCGTCGGCGTGGCGCGACGGCAGCGGAGCCTGCCCGGTTCGGCCGGCCCGCGGGGTTTCGGCGGTGCGGCCACTCGCCGGGGGTGGTGTGTCTCCGTTGCGGCGGCCGGCCGGCGGGGGAGTGTCGCCGGAGCGGCGTGGTGGCAGCGCGGTTTCGCCTGCGCGGCGGCCGGCGGGGTTGTCACCGGAACGGGGCGCGGCTCGGCGCACGGGCTCTTCGGCTCCGGGCCAGGCCGGCTCGTCGCCCGCGTGGGATCGGCGGGGCCGGGCCGGGGGCGCGGAGGAGTCGCCGGCGACGCGGCGGATGGGACCGGTGTCGTCGGCGTCGTCGGGGTAGTCGGGCGGTGCCACGGCGCACATCCTGCACTCCGGCCGTGGCCGTCACCCGTACCGGGTGGGGACGACCCGGTCGTATCCGGCGTTTCGCTCAGCCCAGCGCCTGGCGCAGGTGCACGCGGCGGTAGGCGGACGGCGGGGTGTCGAAGTGGTCGAGGAAGGCCTGGCGCAACGTCTCGGTGGAGCCGAAGCCGCAGCGGCGGGCGATGGCGGCCAGGGGCAGGTCGGTGCCCGCGAGCAGGCGGGCGGCGTGCTCGGCGCGGACGGTGCGCACGTACTTGCCGGGTGTGGTGCCGAGGTGTGCGTCGAACAGGCGGGTGAGCTGACGGGTGCTGATGCCCGCCTGCCGGGCCAGCACCGGCGTGCCGAGGTCTTCGCCCAGGTGTTCGGCGACGAACGCGGTGAGGTCGCGCACCTGGCGGTGCTCGGGCGGCGAGCCGGACAGGAACATGCTCACCTGCGCCTGGTTGCCGGGCCGCTGCAGGTAGGTCACGAGGGCGCGGGCGGCTTCGCGGGCGAGCGTTGGGCCGTGGTCCTCCTCGACGAACGCCAAGGCGAGGTCCAGCCCGCTGGTGACGCCGGCGGAGGTGTAGACGTCGCCGTGACGGATGAACAGGGGCACCGGATCCACGGTCACCGACGGGTACTTCGCGGCGAGCTGCGCCGCGTACGCCCAGTGCGTGGTCGCGCGGCGGCCACTCAGCAGGCCGGCCGCCGCGAGCACGGTGGAGCCCGTGCAGACCGACGCCGTGCGCGTGCTGTCGTGGGAGAGTCGGCGGACGTGTTCGAGGAGGCGCTCATCGCCCGCCGCCGTGCGGTGGCCGAGGCCGCCGGAGACGACGATCGTGTGCAGCGGCCCCGAAACCTGGTCGAGCCGCACGTGGGGCGTCAGCGTGATGCCGGACTGGCAGCGGAACGGGTATCCGTCCACAGTGGCCAGACGCAGGGCGTAGCCCGGGCGCGCGCCGAGCCGGTTGGCGGCGTCGAGCGCGTCGGAGACGCACGCGATGTCCAGCAGTTCGGCGTCGGGATACCCGACGATCACGACCTGCCGTTCTGGCCCCGGCATGATCGAACGTTAGCAGGTCAGCAGGCCGATCGACATGGTTCGCAGGATTACGGACATCGCCCTCCCGTCCGCGCGCCCGCGGGGGCACGGTGGGACGCATGACCGAGAAGACGTTCGCCTTTGTCCTCTACCCCGGCCTCACGGTGCTCGACCTCGTGGGCCCGCTCCAGGTGCTGAGCGCGTTCGCCATGGCGGATCAGGACTTCCGCGTGGTGGTCGTGGGCGAGACCCTCGACCCGATCGGCACCGACACGCCCCTGCGGATCGCGCCCAGCCACACCTTCGCCGACGTCCGCGAGCCCTACGGCGTCCTCGTCCCGGGCGGCTCCGAGCCGACCCTGGAGGCGCTCGCGAACCGGCCGCTGATCGACTACCTGGCCACGACCGCGCGCACGGCAGAGCTGATGACGTCCGTCTGCACCGGCGCCCTGCTCCTCGGCGAGGCCGGCCTCCTCGACGGCCGCGAGGCCACCACCCACTGGATGTTCCGCGACCTGCTGCGCGCCTTCGGCGCCACCCCGGTCGCCCGGCGCTGGGTCGACGCCGGTCCCGTGATCACTGCCGCGGGCGTTTCGGCGGGCATCGACCTGGCCCTGCACCTCGTCGACCGGCTCGCCGGCCCCGACGTCGCCCGCACCGTCCAGTTCGGCATCGAATACGACCCGGAGCCGCCGCTGGGCCCGCTCGATTGGGCGAGCGCCCCGCATGGTGCTCTGAAGCCGTTGCTGGAACACGCCCTGGGCGACCATGTCCTGGCCGACCGTCCGGATTTGAAGGCGAAGCTGCTCGCACGCGCCTGAGCCGGGACACTGGTGCGAACGGACCGGTCACGCTGGGTCCACCGCTCGTGTGGGTGGCGTTCCGGTGCACGGCGGGATTGTTCGCGCCGGGCGGCGCATGGTCTGGTGGGCGCTGCGTTGCGCTCGGCGACCGGTGCGGTGCTGAGCGATGGTCGAGCGCCCTGCAGCTCTTGCTGGAGCACGCCTTGGGCGGCGACGTCCTGGCCGACCGGCCGGATTCGAGGGCGAACCTGCTCGCTCAGGCTAGAGCCGGGAGGCCGGCGCGAACGGACCGCTGCGTCGCACTGTGTTGGCGGGTGGGTGCTCGCTCTGACGGCGTCGGCTCGCTCCGGCGGTGCCGGGCGCGCGAGGAGTGGACGCGGCGGGACTGTTCGCGCCGAGCCGCGCATGGCGGGTGGGCGGCTGCGTGACGTTCGGTGAACGGGACCGCTCGCCGAGCGAGGGTCGAGTGCGGCGGGACTGTTCGCGTCCAGTTGTTCAGGCCGAGCGCGCCGCACGGGCCGCCTGCCCGGCGGGGTGCAGACGGGGGCCGGGGTGAAGGGACCGTGCACCCTTCCAACGGGGTGAGCCATCCGGGTGAGGGCCGCCCGAACGGCCGGGAGCGGAGGGTGTCACAGGTACTTTCGGGTCGCTCGATCAGGTGACGTGCGGCCGTGGGGAGCTTGCGGTGCGGTTCCAGGTCCTCGGTCCGCTGGCGGCGACCGTCGCGTTGCCGTCGGCGGCGCAGCCGCGGCGGTTGCTCGCGTTGTTGCTCGCGCGGCCCAACGAGGTCGTCGGGCGGGCGACGATCGTCGACGAGCTGTGGCCCGACGGGGCGCCGCCGAGTGCGGCGGCGATCGTGCAGGTGACGGTGTCGAAGCTGCGCAAGGCGGTGTCGCCCGGGTTGGCCGCGGACGACCCGGACCAGCGGCTCAAGTCGGGGCCGCGGGGGTACGCCCTCAGCGTGGCCGAAGGCGAGCTCGACGCGGCGGAGTTCGTCGCGCTCGCGTCGGCAGGGTTGGCGGCGGAGGACACCCGGGCGAAGCAAGAGCTGCTGACCCGCGCCCTTGCGTGCTGGCGGGGCGGGGCGTTCTGCGACGTCGCGACGGGACCGCTCGTCGAGGCGCACGAGGTGTGGCTGGAGGACCGTCGGCGGACGGTCCTGCTGCAGCTGGTGGAGCTGCAGCTCGCCGAGGGCGACGGCCAAGCCGTGGTGCACCGGCTCGCCCCCGTCGTGGCCGCGAGGCCCGCCGACGAACGGCTCGCCGGCCGCCTCGCCGGGGCGCTGGAGGGGCTGGGCCGTCGCGATGCCGCGCTCGACGTGTTGCGCCGCACGCGCCGCGCGCTGTGGGACGAGGCCGGCGTGGCGCCCGGCCCGGAGCTCGACGCGCTGTACCGCCGCATCGCCGGCGCCGAGTGGACGGCCGGAGGCCCGCCCGCGCAGCTGCCCGCGCCCGTGCCCGACTTCACGGGCCGCGCAACGGAACTGGCCGCCGTCGCGCGGCACCTGCGCGCGCCCGCGCCGGTCGTGGTCCACGGCGCCGCCGGGGCGGGCAAGAGCGCGCTCGCGGTGCAGGCCGCGTGGCGGGTGCGGCGCCGCTTCCCCGACGGGCAGCTCGTGGCCGACCTCGCCACCACCGAACCCCGCGACGTCCTCATCGCCTTCCTGCGCGCCCTCGGCGCCGCCACGGCCGAGCTCACCGACGAGCTCACGGCGCTGGTCGCCGCTTGGCGCAGCCACACCGTCGACCGGCGGCTGCTGGTCCTGCTCGAAAACGCGCGCGCCGAAGCCCAGATCCGCCCCCTGCTGCCAAGCGGCTCCGGCTGCGGCGTCCTCGTGACGGCGCGGCAGCCGTTGCCAGGATTGGCGGCAGCCAGGCCGGTTCCCGTCGGTAATCTGTCCACTGTGGACGCGAAGGTGCTCCTCGCCGCCATTGCCGGCGAAGCCCGGATCGCGGCCGATCCCGCCGCCGCCGACGAAGTGGTCGCCCGCTGCGCCGGGCTTCCCCTCGCCCTGCGCATCGCCGGGCTGCGGCTCGCCACCCGGCCCCACCTCCGGATCACGGACCTGGCCGCCCGCCTCGGCGACGACCGCCGCGCCCTCGACGAGCTCGCCGCCGGCGACGTCAGCGTCCGCGCGGCGATCCTCCCGGCACTGCGCGACGGCCCCGCGGAAGACCGCGATTTCCTGCGCCTGCTGGGTTGTTCCGCCGTCCCGTGCCCGACTGGTGCGCCGCCGTGCTGCTCGCCGTCCGCCCCGCCGAAGCCCGCGACCGCCTCGAAGCCCTCGCCGACATCCACCTCCTGGCCGCCGACGACCACAGTCTCCGGCCCGGCCCAGCTGCACCGATGACCGTTCCGCGCGGTTTCGGTCACTCTGGGCGACGGGTGAGGTCCCCCACCTGCGCGCCGCGCGGGGGTTGACCGGGCCGGAGGAGCGCGTACCGTCAGCCCAATGCCCCAGCGCCGAGGGGATTCCGGTCTCACCCTCCTGACCACCGTCCGCGACGACGACCTCGTGCTCGTCACCGCCGCGGGCGAGATCGACGCCGCCTCGGTCGGCGACTTCCGGACGGTGCTGGCCGCGGCGTGCGTAGTGGGGGACAAGCTCGTGGTCGACCTCTCGCGCGTCGGGTTTCTCAGCTGCGCCGGCCTGCGCGTGCTGGAGGAGACGAGCCGCACGCGCCCCGCGTTGTCCGTGGTCGCGACCGGACGCCTCGTGCTGCGGGTCTTCGACGTCACGGGCGCCGCCCAGGCCCTCGACGTGCGGCCGCGGCTCGTGGACGCCTGCGCGGCCGCCCGCGCCTGACCGGCCGCCGAACGGGTGGAGATCACCCGGGCCCCGTGCGAGCCGCGCTGATCGTGGGTACTCCACCCGTAAACTCGATCAAGGGAACCCGACTACGGCGAGGTGATCCGGGATGTCCACCACGACCGAACGCACCGGCGCGAACGGTGCCGTCGGCGCACTGGTCGGCGGCGCCGCGGGGCTGGCCGTGCTGGCCGGTCTGTACTTGATCATCGGCCCGTGGCTGGCGCGGTTCGGCGGCGCGGCCGAGCTCGCGATCAGCAACACGGTGGCCGGTCTGGCGATCATCGTGCTCGCCGCCGTGCGAGCGCGCACCACGCGCCCGCAGGCCCTCACGTGGGTCCTGCCGGTGCTCGGCGTCTGGGCCGCGGTGTCGCCGCTGGTCCTGCGCTACGGCGACGAAACCGCGCCGTCGGCGGGCGCGTTGACGGGCAACATCGTCGCCGGTGCCGTCGTGCTGCTGGCCGGTATCGCGCTGTGCCTGCGCCGCCCGGCTACCCGGGCTCGCTGAGCAGCCCGCGCCAGCGCGGCGCGGACTTCGGCCCGTGCACGACCTCCGCGGCGAGCACGGGCCGCACCCAGCGCGCATCGGGGTGGTCCGGCACGTCGGCCAACGGCGGCCGCGGTTGTTCCAGCTCCGCGAGCGTTGCGGCGAGCGAGCCGAGTTCCTCCTGGGAGAATCCGACTCCGACGCTGCCCGCGTAGCGCAGGCTCGCGCCATCGGGCACGGCCAGCAGCAGCGAGCCGAACGTCCCGGCTCGCCGGCCGCCACCGGGGCGCCAGCCGGCGATGAGTACCCGGCGCACGTCCGGGGCCTCCACGAACAGCCAGTCCGTGTTCGCCCGGCCCGGCCGGTACGGGCTGCTCCGGCGCTTCGCGAGAAGGCCGGGCAGGCCGTGGTCGCGGCTCGCCCGCGCGACGGCGCCGCCGTCGCCGAGGTGGGTCGGCGGCACCTGCCAGTGGTCGCCGGCGAGGCCCAGCTCGTCGAGCAGCGCGCGGCGTTCGACATACGGCAGGTCGAGCCGCGAGTGGCCGTCGAGGTGCAGTACGTCGGACACGAAGAAGAACGCGGGGTGCCGGTCTACCAGCCGGCGCGCCGTTTCGCGGTCCGCTTCCGCGCGGCGGCGCAGCCCTTCCGGATCCGGCCTACCCGCCGCGAACACCACGACCTGCCCGTCCAGCAACGCTTCCGTAGAACCGAGCTGCGCGGCGAGACCACGCAGCTCCGGGTAGCGCGCGGTCACGTCGGCGCCGGTCTCGTCGACGGCCGTCACGCGCGCGCCGCCCGCGCGCACGAGCGTGCGACGGCCCGGCCACGCGAACTCGTAGGCCCATTCGCGGTCCTCGGCGGTGGAGGGCATGCGTCCTGGCCGGGCGGGCATCGGCGCGAGGAACCGCGGGGTGTCCTCGTGGCCGGGCTCGGCGGGTCGAGGCGGCGCAGCCGCCAGCCGTCTGCCCCATCCGCCCCGGTACTGCCGCGGTCCAGCTCGTAGCGGCCCCGCAGGCGTTCGCCGTGGAGTACGAACTCGATGCGGTGCTCGTGCCAGTGCACGGTTTCGTAGCGGCCCCGGTCCCACACCTCGACCGTCCCGGCGCCGTACTCGCCGGCCGGGATCTCGCCTTCGAAGTCCGCGTAGGCCACGGGCTGGTCGTCGATGCGGATGGCGAGCCGGCCGCGGCCGGGGGAGCGGGGCAGGCCGCGCGGGACAGTCCACGACGTGAGCACCCCACCGCGTTCGAGGCGGAAATCCCAGTGCAGCTGCGAAGCGCGGTGCTCCTGGACGACGAACGCACCACCGTTTTCGATGAGGTGCTGGTCAAAGGCGTGCTGGTCGACAGGGTGGTTCTCGACGGGATGCTCGGGTGCCGGTTCGGGAGCCTGGCCGAGTGCGCGTCGGCGCCGGCGTTCGGCGAGTTCGTCCGCCATCGCAGGCGTGGCACCCCCGTCCCTTCGGGTGCGCCCACCTTAGCGCCCGCTCAGCCCAGCACGCGCTCCAGCCACGCCTGCCAGGCCTTGCCTTCCTGCTCGACGTCGGCGTCGCCGGCGAACAGGTGGTGCCCGATCGCGATCGGCATCCCCATCCCGGAGCGCTCGTGGAAACGGTAGAGCGCGTCCGGAGTCCGGATGCCCGCGTAGTGCGGGGTCGTGTAGTCGAGGATCCCGTCGACAGGCCCTGCGCCGTCGACCGCGAACCGCACCGGCTGTCCGACCTCGGCCGCGTCCGGCAGCCCCAGTGCTCGCACCAGCTTCGGCCAGGCTTCCGGCGACGCCGACGACTCCGGGCCGCCGGCGATCACGAACCGCGCGCGGCGGCCGGGGAAGTGCTGCAGGAGCTGGCCGAGCGTGTGCAGGTACATGTCCCAGCCGCGGCTGAAGCCCTCGTGGTACTCCTCGCCCCAGTCCTGCGCGGTGAAGCCGTGGTGGATGAAGCGCAGCACCGACGTGCCGCCCTCGGCCGCCTCCACGAGGAACTCGAAGGCGTCGAAACTGCCGTCGGGCGCCGGCGTGGCGTGGTAGGCGAAGCGCCGCGGCGGCTCCCACGTGGTGATCTCGGCTTCGCTGGTGAACTCGCCCATGGCGAAGCGGACGCGCCGCGCCTGGGCGTCGACCTCGTGCTTGCCCATGAACCACGAGTCGATGCCCGGTCCCGTGGCCACGGCGTCCCACACGGCCTCCGGGGGCGCGGGCAGACGGACCTGCTTGGTTACGTCGAACTCGTGGGTCATGACCGGTTCCTCCTCACCTGACGGGAATTCCACGGTGTCATTGACAAGAATAGTTGTCAAGGGCGAGCGACGTTCACCGGGAGGTGCGAGACTGCCGGGGAACCGAGGGAAAGGACCGCTCATGGCGACCGTGGCCGACCAGCTGATCGACGTTCTCGTGCAGTCCGGCGTGCGCCGCATCTACGGTGTGGTCGGCGACAGCCTCAACCCCGTGGTCGACGCCGTGCGCCGCACCGGTGGCTCGGCGCGCGGCGGGATCGACTGGGTGCACGTGCGCAACGAGGAGGCCGGCGCGTTCGCCGCGGCCGCCGAGGCGCAGCTCACCGGTGAGCTGGCCGTGTGCGCGGGCAGCTGCGGTCCTGGCAACCTGCACCTGCTGCAAGGGGTCTACGACGCGCACCGCTCGGGCGCTCCGGTGCTCGCGATCGCCTCGCACATCCCGTCGACGCAGATCGGCACCGGGTTCTTCCAGGAGACGCACCCGCAGCAGCTGTTCGCGGAGTGCTCGCACTACTGCGAGCTGGTGAGCGGCCCCGAGCAGATGCCGCGGCTCGCGCGGATCGCGGTGCAGAACGCGGTGGGCCGGCGCGGCGCGGCCGTGCTGGTGCTGCCCGGCGACGTCTCGCACGAGTCCGCCGTGAACCCGACGGGGGTGTCGGCGCCGCTCGGCACTCCACCGGCCATCGTGCCCGCCGCGGCCGACGTCGACCGGCTCGTGGAGCGGATCAACCGCGCCGAGAAGGTGATGATCATGGCCGGCGCGGGTTGCCGTGACGCCCACGAAGACCTCCTCGCGCTGGCCGACACGATCGGCGCGCCCGTAGGACATTCCTTGCGGGGCAAGGAGTTCGTGCAGTACGAGAACCCGTTCGACGTCGGCATGAGCGGCCTGCTCGGCTACGGCTCCTGCTACGACGCGATGCACGAGGCCGACCTCGTGCTGCTGCTCGGCACCGACTTCCCGTACGACACGTTCCTGCCGCAGCGCAACACCGTGCAGGTGGACATCGATCCCGCCCGCATCGGCCGCCGCTCGGTGCTCGAGTTCGGGGTGCTGGGCGACGTCGGCGCCACCATCCGCGCCGCCCTGCCGCGGCTGCGCCGCCGCGAGGACCGCTCGTTCCTGCACGGCATGCTGCACAAGCACGAACGCAGCCTGCAGCGCGTGGTCGACGCGTACACCAGCGACGTCGCGCAGCGCGTGCCGCTGCACCCGGAGTACGTCGCCGACATCCTCGACGAGGAGGCCGCCGACGACGCGGTGTTCACCGTGGACACCGGCATGGGCAACGTCTGGGCGGCCCGCTACGTCACGCCCAATGGCCGGCGCCGGCTGATCGGCTCGTTCGTCCACGGCAGCATGGCCAACGCCCTGCCCCACGCCATCGGCGTGCAGTCGGCCGCGCCGGGCCGCCAGGTCGTGGCGATGTGCGGCGACGGCGGGCTGGCGATGCTGATGGGGGAGCTGCTCACGCTGAAGACCCACGCGCTGCCCGTGAAAGCCGTGGTGTTCAACAACTCCTCGCTCGGCATGGTGAAGCTCGAGATGCTCGTGGACGGCCTGCCCGAGTTCGGCACCGACCACGACTCCGTCGACTTCGCCGCCATCGCCCGCGCGTCCGGCCTGCACTCCCGGCGGGTCGAGAAGCCGGCCGACGTGCGCGAGGGCATCCGCGAGATCCTCGACCAAGACGGCCCCGCGGTCCTCGACGTGGTGACCGATCCCAACGCGCTGTCGATCCCGCCGAACATCACCGCCGCTCAGGTGCGCGGCTTCGCGCTCGCCGCGAGCCGCACCGTCCTCGGCGGCGGCGTGGGCAAGATGCTGCAGCTGGCGAAGTCCAACCTGCGCAACGTGCCTCGCCCGTAGAACGCCTGGAGTACCAGAGCCCGGGAACGCATCCGGGGCGGCGCCGTGAAGGCACCGCCCCCGGATCGAACACCCCGGCGAATCAGTCCGTCTCGGCCATCGCCTCGGCGAACTGCGCCGCGTACAGGCGGGAGTACGCGCCGCCCGCGTGCAGCAGGGTTTCGTGGTCGCCCTGCTCCACGATGCGGCCCGACTCCATCACGAGGATCACGTCGGCGTCGCGGATCGTGGACAGGCGGTGGGCGATCACGAAGCTCGTGCGGCCCTCGCGCAGCGAGTTCATCGCGTGCTGGATGAGCACCTCCGTGCGCGTGTCCACGGAGCTGGTCGCCTCGTCGAGGATGAGGATGGCCGGCTTCGCGAGGAACGCCCGTGCCACCGTGATCAGCTGCTTCTCACCGGCGCTGACCGTGCCGCCCTCGTCGTCGATCACCGTGGCGTAGCCGTCGGGCAGCGTGCGCACGAAGCGGTCGACGTACGTCGCGGTGGCCGCTTCCACGACCTGCTCGTGGGTCACCTCGTCGGCGCCGTAGGCGATGTTCTCCTCGATCGTGCCGCCGAACAGCCACGCGTCCTGCAGGACCATGCCGGTCTTGTCGCGCAGCTCCTCGCGGTCCATCTTCGCGATGTCCACGCCGTCGAGCGTGATGCGGCCGCTGTCGATCTCGTAGAACCGCATCAGCAGGTTCACCAGCGTGGTCTTGCCGGCGCCGGTGGGACCGACGATCGCGACCGTCTGGCCCGGTTCCACCGTGAGCGAGAGGTTTTCGATCAGCGGCGTGTCCTCGAGGTAGCGGAAGGACACGTCGTGGAACTCGACCTTGCCGTGCACCACGGACGGGCGCTGCGGGTCCGCCGGCTCCGGCTCCTGCTCCTTCGCGTCGAGCAGCGCGAACACCCGCTCGGCCGAGGCGACACCCGACTGCAGCAGGTTCGCCATGCTCGCGATCTGCGTCACCGGCTGGCTGAACTGGCGCGAGTACTGGATGAACGCCTGCACGTCGCCCAGCGTCAGGCTGCCCGACGCCACACGCAGCGCGCCGATCACGGCCACCAGCACGTAGTTCAGGTTGCCGATGAACATCATCGCCGGCTGGATCGTGCCGGAGATGAACTGCGCCCGGAAGCTCGCGTTGTACAGCGTGTCGTTCTGCTCGCGGAACACCTCTTCGGCCTCTTCGCGCCGGCCGAAGACCTTCACCAGCGAGTGGCCGGTGTACATCTCCTCGATGTGCGCGTTGAGCTTCCCGGTCGTGGCCCACTGCTTGATGAACTGCGGCTGCGCGCGCTTGCCGATCTTGGCCGCGACGAACACCGACGCGGGCACAGTCAGCAGCGCGATGACCGCGAGCAGCGGCGAGATCAGGAACATCATCACCAGCACGCCGATCACCGTCAGCACCGACGTGACGATCTGCGAGAGCGTCTGCTGCAGCGACTGCGCGAGGTTGTCGATGTCGTTGGTGACGCGGCTGAGCACCTCACCGCGCGGCTGGCGGTCGAAGTAGCGCAGCGGCAGCCGCGCCAGCTTCTCCTCGACTTCGCGGCGCAGCGAGTAGACCGCGCCCTGCACGAGGCTCGTGGTGAGGCGTGCCTGGATCAGGCCGAAGAACGACGCGACCACGTACAGCGCCAGCACGATCAGCAGCACCTGGCCCACGGCGGTGAAGTCGATGCCCTGGCCCGGCACGATGTCGGCGCGGGCGAAGATGTCCGCGAGCGTGGTGTTGCCCTGCGCCCGCAGGCCCGCGACCACCGCGTCCTTCGTGACGCCGGAGGGCAGGTTCTTGCCGATCACGCCCGCGAAGATCAGGTCGGTGGCGCGCGCGAGGATCTTCGGCCCGATCACGGTCAGCGCGACGCTCACCGTGCCAAGGATCAGCACGCCGATCAGCGCCGCGCGCTGTGGCCGCAGCAGGCGCAGCAGCCGGGCCAGCGAGCCCTTGAAGTCCATCGCCTTTTCCGGCGGCATGCCGCCGGCCATGAACCGCCCCGGCCCGGCGGCCGGCGCGACGTTCTTGTTGCGCGCCGCGGTCGGCCTTTCGCCGACCTCCGTCGCGACGTTGCCGCTGCTCTCGACTTCCGCTTCCTCGCTCACGCCGCCTCCTCTTCGGACGCGCCAAGGCGCGGCAGCATCACAACGTCGGCGAGCGTGGTGTTCGATGATTCGGACCTGCAAGCAGTCCTCATGCCGCCTCCTGCTCGGTCAGCTGCGAAAGCACGATCTCGCGATACGTTTCGTTGCCGTCCATCAGTTCGTGGTGGGTTCCGGTGCCGACGACGCGCCCGTCGTCGAGGACGATGATGCGGTCGGCGCCCCGGATGGTGCTCACGCGCTGCGCGACGATGACCACCGTCGCCTCGCGCGTCTCGTCGGTCAGTGCGCGGCGAAGCGCCGCGTCGGTGGCGTAGTCCAGTGCGCTGAACGAGTCGTCGAACAAGTAGATCTCCGGTTTGTGCACGAGCATCCGCGCGATGGCGAGCCGCTGGCGCTGCCCGCCCGAGACGTTCGTGCCGCCCTGGGCGATCGGCGAGGCGAGCCCTTCGGGCATCTTCTGCACGAAGTCCTTGCCCTGCGCCACTTCCAGCGCGTGCCAGAGCTCCTCGTCGGTCGCGTCCGGGTTGCCGTAACGCAGGTTGCTGGCCACCGTGCCCGCGAACAGGTACGGCTTCTGCGGCACCATCCCGACGGCCGAGGCGAGCACGGCCGGGTCGAGCTCGCGCACGTCGACGCCGTCCACGCGGACAGTGCCGGCGGTGGCGTCCATGAGCCGGGGGATCAGGTTGAGCAGCGTGGTCTTGCCGCTGCCGGTGCTGCCGATCACGGCGGTGGTCTCACCGGGGCGCGCGATCAGCGAGATGTCGCTCAGCACCGCCTTCTCCGCGCCGGGGTAGCAGAACTCGACGCCCGTCATCTCCAGCGCGCCGTGCACGCGGCCGGGGGAGACCGGCTTGAGCGGCGGGCGGACGCTCGACTCGGTGTCGAGGACCTCGGAGATGCGCTCGGCGCTCACCTCGGCGCGCGGCACCATCATGAACATGAACGTGGCCATCATGACCGACATCAGGATCTGCAGCAGGTAGGCCAGGAACGCCGTCAGCGCGCCGATCTGCATCGAGCCGCTCTCGATGCGATGCCCGCCGAACCACAGCACGGCGACGCTGGAGACGTTGACCACCAGCATCACCGTGGGGAACATCAGCGCCATCAGCCGGCCGACGCGCAGCGACACGGTGAGCAGCTCGTCGTTGGCCTGGCCGAAGCGTTCGCGCTCGCGCTTGTCGCGCACGAACGCGCGGATCACGCGGATGCCCATGATCTGTTCGCGCATCACCTGGTTGATCTTGTCGATGCGTACCTGCATGAGCCGGAAGGCCGGGCGCATGCGGGCGATGATCAGGCCGACCGCGACGCCCAGCACGGGCACGATCACCAGCAGCAGCGAGGAGAGCGGCACGTCCTGGTTCAGTGCCAGGACGATGCCGCCGACGCACATGATCGGCGCCGACACCATCAGCGTCAGCGTCATCAGCACGAGCATCTGGATCTGCTGCACGTCGTTGGTGGTGCGGGTGATGAGCGAGGGCGTGCCGAACTGGCCGACCTCGCGGGCGGAGAAGTCCTGGACCCGGTGGAACACGGAGCCGCGCACGTCGCGGCCCAGGGACATGGCGGTGCGCGCGCCGAAGTAGACGGCGCCGATCGAGCCGGCGATCTGCACCAGCGTGACCAGCAGCATCATGCCGCCGATCCGCATGATGTAGCCGGTGTCGCCCTTCACGAGCCCGTTGTCGACGATGTCGGCGTTGAGCGTCGGCAGGTACAGCGCGGCGAGCGTCTGGATCAACTGCAGGACGACGACCAGCCAGATGGTCGTCTTGTAGGGGCGCAGATGACTGCGCAACAGCCGGATCAGCACGGGTCGGTTCTCCCCCAGGGTGGTGTTCTGTGGTGATGTGTCCGGTTCGGACGGTTCGGTTCTGGAATTGTGGTGTGGTTCGGGCGGTTCACGACGCCGCGGTGCGTTCCGCCGTGGCGCCGGCCGCGGCCGCGGTGAGGGCGGGCATGCCCGCGGCCGCTTCCCGCAGCAGGTTGACGAACGTGGGCAGGAACTCCGCGTCGGGTCCGGAGGTCAGCCACGTGTGGAACGCGATGCGGGAAGCGCTCTGTACGATCCCCGCGAGCATCCTCGCGTGCAACGGATTTGCGGTGCTGCCTGCCCGCTCGGCCACGGCCTCGGCCAGTACCCGCTCCACGGTGGCGTGAGCGCGCAGCATCTCCGCGAACAGCCCGGCGTTGCGCAGCATGTCGCGCATGCGGCGCACGTCTTCGCGTCGCGGCGAGCCGTCGCGCGAAGCCTGGATGACCGCGGCGTTGATCACGGCGTCCCACAGCGGCTCGTCGGCGGGGCGGGCCCGCAGCGCCTCCCGGATCCGCTCCTGCTGCGCGACGATGAACGAGCAGACCGCCTCCTCCTTGCTGGAGAAGTAGTTGTTGAACGTGCGTGGCGACACGCCGACCTCGCTCGCGATGTCTTCGACCCGCAGCCGGTCCAGGCCACGCTCGAGCGCGAGCCGCAGCGCCGCGGCACCCAGCGCCTGCCGGGCCGCCAGCTTCTTGCGTTCGCGCAGCCCGAGCACGGGTGCCACGGATTCGGAGGTCACGCGAACCAGCGTAGCAAAAGTGCGGGGCACGCAATAATCTGCGTGACCCGCACTTTTGCGTGACGGGGTACCTCCGGGGAAGCCGCTACCCCGGGTGACGGGTCCCGACCGGTCGTCGCAGGTCAGGCTGGGCCGATCGGGAGCCGCGCCGACCGGCGGGACTGTCGGGATCGGATGATCCGGGCTACGGTTGTTACCGAGCGTGAGTGGAGCACCGGCGGACGGCGGAGGAGCGCGCATGCGGTCGATGTGGAAGGGCTCGGTCTCGTTCGGGCTGGTCAGCATCCCGATCCAGCTGTACGCGGCCACGGAGAACAAGAACGTCTCGCTGCGCCAGGTGCACGAGTCCGACGGCGGCCGGATCCAGTACAAGCGCTTCTGCACGGTCGACGGGCAGGAGGTGCCCTACGCCGAGATCGCCAAGGGCTACGAGCTGCCCGACGGCGAGATGGTCGTGATCACCGACGCCGACCTCGCCGACCTGCCGCTGGCCACGCAACGCACGATCGACGTGCTGGAGTTCGTGCCGCTCGAGTCGATCGACCCGATCCAGTTCGACAAGACCTACTACCTCGAGCCGCAGAAGAACGCCGTCAAGCCGTACGTGGTGCTGCGCGATGCGCTGCACAAGGCCGGCCACGTGGCGATCGCCAAGGTCGCCGTGCGCCAGCGCGAGAGCCTGGCGCTGCTGCGCGTGGTGTCCGACGTGCTCGTGATGACCACGATGCTCTGGCCCGACGAGGTCCGCACGCCCGATTTCCCGTTCCTGCGCGAGGATCCGCCGCAGGTGCGCCCGCAGGAGCTGACGATGGCCGGCTCGCTGATCGATTCGCTGTCGGAACCGGTGTTCGAGTCCGAAAAGTACACCGACGGCTACCGTGAGGCGCTCGAATCCGTGATCGAGGCCAAGGTCTCGGGCAACGAGACGACGAAACCCGGCGCGGTGGGGGCGAAAGCCGACGTCGTCGACCTCATGGCGGCCCTGGAGGCGAGCGTTTCCGAGGCCCGCAAGTCGCGCTCGGGCACGCCGGCCAAGAGCACGTCGTCGCGCTCTCGCAAGGCCGCGTCCGACGAGGAGAAGCCCGCCAAGAAGGCCGCCCCGCGGACCCGTCGGTCGAAGAGCGCCTAGTGATCTTTTCCCGCTGAGCTGCGGGATTTTCGAGCCCGTCCGAGATCACCGGACCGGGTGCGGCGACACGCCGCCCGTATGCCAGACTCTGGCGCTCACCGGTGGTACCAAGAAGCTGTCCGGTCTGATAAGAGCCGGTTGTGACCTGAGCCGGTTCGAGAGCACGAGAGCGGAAGGCGGCCTGAGCATGGAGTGCGCGTTCTGCACCAGCGGGATCGACCACTGTCACGGCACCCTGGTGGTTCACCCGGACGGCGGGTTCGCCGAGTGCACGCACGAGAGCTGCGCGGACCTCGATCGCGTCCGCCACGCCCTGATCATCGACTGCCACACCGTCGACGCGGAGTGCTCCTGCACGCTCGCCGTCGAGGTCGAGGCGGAGCTTCGGCAAGCTTCCTGAGCCCTCCCGCGGCCCAGTGACCGTGAAGGCCTCGTTCCCCGGACCGCCGGGGAACGAGGCCTTCACGGTTTTCCGCCGAAGGTTTCCCCTCCGGTCCCGATCCTTACCCGATCGTGTATGCAGCTGTGTACACCGGCTTGGCGATGTGCTAACACTAACGAGGTCCTTCGGCTCTCCCTCCCCCTCGGAGCCGGAGGACCCCTTATTTCCGGCCTCCGCCGGGGTGGCCCGGGGCTCAGTAGCGGTAGTGCTCCAGCTTGAACGGGCCGGCCGCGTCCACGCCGATGTACTCCGCCTGCTCCTTCGTGAGCTTCGTCAGCCTCACACCGAGCGCGTCGAGGTGCAGCCGCGCCACCTTCTCGTCGAGCAGCTTGGGCAGGCGGTGCACGCCCACCGGGTACTCGCCGGGCTTGGTGAACAGCTCGATCTGCGCGATCGCCTGGTTCGCGAACGAGTTCGACATGACGAACGACGGATGCCCGGTGGCGTTGCCGAGGTTCATGAGCCGGCCCTCGGACAGCACGATGATCGAGTGCGCCGGGCGCCCCTCGGCCGAGGGGAAGGCCCACTCGTGCACCTGCGGCTTGATCTCCAGCTTGCGGATGCCAGGCACCTTCGCGAGCCCGGCCATGTCGATCTCGTTGTCGAAGTGGCCGACGTTGGCGACGATCGCGTTGTGCTTCATCCGCCCCATCTGCGCGGCGGAGATGATGCCGAAGTTGCCGGTGGTGGTGAGGAAGATGTCGCCGCGCTCCACGACGTCGTCCAGCTCGACCACGTCGAGGCCCTCCATCGCCGCCTGCAGCGCGCAGATCGGGTCGATCTCCGTGACCACCACGCGCGCGCCCTGGCCGCGCAGCGCCTCCACGGCGCCCTTGCCGACGTCGCCGTACCCGCAGACGACGGCGAGCTTGCCGCCGATCATGACGTCGGTGGCGCGGTTGAGGCCGTCGACCATCGAGTGGCGGATGCCGTACTTGTTGTCGAACTTGGACTTCGTCACCGAGTCGTTCACGTTCATCGCCGGGAACAGCAGCGTGCCCTCGGTCGCCAGCTTGTAGAGCCGCTTGACGCCGTTGGTGGTCTCCTCGGTCACGCCGCGAACCTCGCCGGCGATGCGCGTGAAGCGCTTCGGGTCGGCGGCGAGGCTCTCGGCGAGCGTGCGCAGGATGATCGCGTACTCGTCGGCGTCGGCGTCCGTGGCGGGCGGCACGGCGCCCGCGGCCTCGAACTCGACTCCCTTGTGGACGAGCAGCGTCGCGTCGCCGCCGTCGTCGAGGATCATGTTGGGGCCCTGGCCGTCGGCGAACCGGAAGAGCCGGTCGGTGCACCACCAGTACTCGTCGAGCGTCTCGCCCTTCCACGCGAACACCGGCGTGCCCTCGGGCCGCTCGGCGGTCCCGTTCGGACCGACGACGACGGCGGCCGCGGCCTCGTCCTGGGTGGAGAAGATGTTGCAGGACACCCAGCGCACGTCGGCGCCCAGCGCCACGAGGGTTTCGATCAGCACGGCGGTCTGCACGGTCATGTGCAGCGAGCCGGCGATGCGGGCGCCCTTCAGCGGCTGCGCCTCGGCGAACTCGCGCCGGATCGCCATCAGACCGGGCATCTCGTGCTCGGCCAGGCGCAGTTGTGTCCGCCCGGCCTCGGCGAGCGCCAGGTCGGCCACCGCGAACTCGAGTCCGCCGACCTTCTGCAGTTTCGGGCTCATAGAGGTTCCGCTCCCGTTCGATACTGTTCTGGTTTCTGTTTCAGGGCACGGGGAATCGCGGCACGACCGCGTTCGGCAGCACCGGACTCACCCGGGAGGGGTTCAGGAGGTGCGGGGGCCGTCCGCCGGCTTTTCCTGGGACGGCAACACCTGTGCCGACGACGTCCGGGTCGACGACAGCTGGGTCAACAAAAAAGGCACCTCCTTCGCAGGAGGCGCCCTTCTCCGGAACTCGCGGGCCGAGCGTGGCGGAAACCTCTCGGCTTCCGTCGCAGCGCCTCTCGGCCCGGAGTGCGCCCTCGCGGCGCACGGTTCGTTCTACCGGTTCCAACCATGGCAAGGCGGGCCGGAGGCTGTCAAGCGCGCGGACCGGGCAGGTCGAGCTCGGTGTGGCGCGTGGCCAGGGTCTCGGCGAGCACGGCGAGCTTCACGTTGAGGTCCTGTGACGTACGGCGCAGGATGTCGAACGCCTCGACGGCCGAGATGCCGCGCCGCTGCATCAGGATGCCCTTCGCCTGGCCGATCACATCGCGCGAGTCGATGGCCTTGCGCAGGTGCGCCCGCTGGAGGTCCGCGGCCGTCACGGCGTTGGTGGTGGCCAGCGCCAGCGAACCGTGGGTGGCCAGCAGCAGCGCGAGGTCGCGGTCGGCGGGCGTGAGTGCGCCGGTCTCGCGCGCGTAGACGTTGAGGGCACCGGACAACTGCGGCTCACGGGCGTCGGGCAGCAACGCGATGGCGAGCATCGAGCCCATGCCGAGCTCGGCCGCGGCCGGTCCGAACTTCGGCCACTCGGTCTCGTGGGCGAGGTCCTGGCTCTCCGCGTGGGCCGGGCCGTCCGGGCGGGCCGCGTCGAGGCAGGGGCCCTCCCCGGTGCGGTACTGCACCTGGTCGAGCTCGACGGCGACTGCATCGGTCTCGATCGGGGTGTAGAACAGCCCGTCGGGCGAGCGCAGCGTGATGCTGACGACGCTCGCCGCGGGGATCACCCGGACCGCCGCCGTCACGAGCTGCTGCAGCACGCCGCCGACAGTCGTGACCTCCAGCAGCGACCGCGTGAGGTCCCGGAACTCGCCACCCAGCCCGCCGAATCGGTCATCGGAACCGGTCGCGGGGACTCCGTTTTCGGACATGCCTCACCTCACTCGTGTGCCCGGAGTCCCGATTACCCCGCCGGCAGGCTCGGCCAAACGCGCACCCCGCCGGTCACGGCGTCCGATCACGCGGGCGCGTGGGGGAACTCCGCGCGCACCCCGAGCAACCGGACCGGCTGGTCCAGCGTGAACATCCCGAGCACCTCGCGCGCGGCGCGCCCGATCGCCGCGGCGTCCGAGGTCGGCTCCGGCAGCGTGATGCTGTGGGTGTGCGTGTGGAACGGCGCGAAGCGCACCTTCACCGCGACGCGTGCCGCCGGGCGGCCCTCGTCCACGACGTCGCGCGCGACGCGCACGGCGAGGGTGTCGATCTCTTCCGCGATGCGCGCGGGATCGGTGAGGTCTTGCTGGAAGGTCGTCTCGCGGCTGCGGGAGCGCGCGACGTACGGGGTGGCGGTGACCTCGGCGTCGCCGATCCCGCCCGCCAGCACCCGGTACCACGGGCCGAGGCGCGGGCCGAAGCGTGCGGCGAGGTCGTCCGCGTCGGCGCCGGCCAGTTGCAGCACCGTGGTGAACCCGGCTTCGGCGAGCTTCTTGGCCGTCTTGCGCCCGATGCCCCACAGCGCGTCGGTGGGCCGCTCGGCCATCACCGCCCACCAGTTCTCGCTCGTGAGGCGGAAGATCCCGGCCGGTTTCGCGAAGCCGGTGGCGAGCTTGGCGCGCAGTTTGTTGTCGCCGATGCCGACCGAGCACGAAAGCCCGGTCTCCTCCTCGACCGCCCGGCGGACCTCGGCCGCGAACGCCTCGGGGCCATCGGTGCCGGCGGTCTCGGTGTCGAGGCCGAGGAAGGCCTCGTCCCACCCGAGCACCTCGACCACGACCGGCAGCTCACGCAGCCGCGCCATGACGCGGTCGGAGACCTCCTGGTACGCGGGCGCGTCCGTGGCCAGGAACACCGCGTCGGGACAGCGTTTGGCGGCCAGCCGCAGCGGCATGCCGGACTGCACGCCGAACTCGCGCGCCTCGTAGGACGCGGTGGCCACCACGGCGCGCTCGGCGGGGTCGCCGTTGCCGCCCACGACCACCGGCCGGCCGCGCAGCTCGGGCCGGCGCGCGATCTCGACCGCGGCGATGAACTGGTCGAGATCGACGTGCAGAACCCAGGCGGACACCGCACCAGTGTGCTGCGCGGACCCGGGTGAGCGCACGTCAGACGCGCCGCGGCTCCCGCTGCGTCAGAAGCGGCCATGCCCGTGCACGACGTGCAGCGCCACCCCGCCGCCGGCGGCGAGCAGCGCGCACAGCGTGAAGGCGGGGCTCGTGGTGACGAGACCGGTCACGAGGAACGCGACGGCCGAGACGTCGAGCAGCACCGCGAAGAGGGTGAGCAGGCGGCGGTTCGGCGTCGGCTTGCCTCGGGAGAGCGCCGCCGCCAGTTCCGGATCGCTGAACTCGAACCAGCGTTCGATTTTGTCCAGCTCGCTGCGTTCGTGGTGACTGAGCATGAAGGTCTCCTTCGGCGGCGCGCCTGCCGTCACGTCCGCCAGATACCCCCGGCCGCCGTGATCCAATCGCCGATCCGGGCGCTCCGCTGCGGGTTCACCCGGCCGCACCCATTCGTGTAACGGGCTATACGTCGAATCCTGGACCGCCGTGCCGGTTTTTCGTCCACTGTGGACGCTTGATCAGCCGGACGGGTGACTCTGCTGTTCACGCAGTGCAGCGCCGGTTCCCTTGGCAGCAAAGGGAACCGGCGCCGGGTCACGGCGCGCAGTCCGACTCGGGGCCGACGTAGCCCTCGCGGGACGATTTGTCGATCCCGGCCTCGCAAGGGATGTCCTCGTCCCGGCGGGCGTGTCCGCACCCGTCCTGAACCCCACGGGGGGTGTCTCCGGTTCGGCTGAGTGGCCGTCCGTTTTCGGGCCGTAGGCCCGCATCGGGGGGTGGTCCCGATCCGGGCCGCTTCCTGCCACCGGACGTGATGCAGTATCGTCACTGCGAGTTACCTCACAGAGGTCCGACCACGCCGAGGGGAGCGTCGGTGCAGGGTGACCAGCTGATCGCGCAGCGCTATCGACTGCTCGAGCGGATCGGCACCGGGGGTATGGGCGTGGTCTGGCGCGCGCACGACGAGCAGCTCGACCGCGAGGTGGCGCTCAAGCAGGCGCGGCTCTCCGATGCGGTCAGCGGCCGCACCCTGCGTCGCGAAGCCCGGCTCGCCGCCGGCGTGCAGCACCCGAACGTGGTGACCTTCTTCGATGTCGTCGCCCAGGGCGACGAGCTGTGGCTCGTGATGGAGTACGTGCCCTCGCGCAGCCTCGCCGAGGTCCTCACCGCCGAGGGCAGCCTGCCCGCGCGCACGGTCGCCGAGATCGGCGTGCAGGTCGCGGGCGCGCTCGCGGCGGTGCACGAGGGCGGGGTGGTGCACCGCGACGTGAAGCCCGGCAACGTCCTCATCACCGACGACGGCCGTGCCAAGCTCACCGACTTCGGCATCTCGCGCTCGGTCCGCACCGACGAGACGGTCACCGACTCCCCGCACATCGGCGGCACCCCCGGCTACCTCGCGCCGGAGGTCGCGCAGGGACACCCGCCGACTTCCGCGTCCGACGTCTTCTCCTTGGGCGCCACGCTGTTCTCCGCGGTCGAAGGCGCTGCGCCCTTCGGTGGCGGCAACGAGTACGCGACCATCCGGCGCGCGGCAGAGGGCGCGGTCCCGCCGGCGCGCAAGGCCGGTGATCTCGCGCCCGTGCTCGCCGCGCTGATGCGGACGGCACCCGAAGACCGGCCCACCGCGGCCGCCGCGCACGACCTGCTGGTCGCGGGCGTGGGCGGGCTGCCTCCCGCGCCGCCGCTGCGTCGCCGGCCCGCCCTGCGCCGGCGGCGGCTCGTGCTCGCGGGGGCGGTGGCCGCCGTCGTGGTGCTCGCGGGCGTGGCCCTGATCCTGTTGCCGGACAAGGGAAAGCCGCAGACCCCGGCCGCGGCTTCGAAGGTGCCTGCCGCTCCGGCGAAGCTCGGCATCGGCAAGGACCCGCGTTCGGCGGATCCGTGCCGGCTCGTGGACGCGGTGCCGCTGCGCCCGTATGGCGACCCCGAGGTGGAACCCGACTACGGCAACTTCGACCGCTGCGACGTGATCCTCAAGCGTGGCAACGATCTGCAGGCCGACGTGAAGGTCGAGCTGGAGGACCCGCCGTCCGGCGGCGCCGCGCCGGAGGGACAGCGCTCACGCTCCGGCCCGTTCGACGTGTTCGGCGACCCCGCGCAGGACGGCGCCTGCGTCCGCCTGCTCCAGCTGCAGGACCATTACCTCGTGCGCGTGACCGTCTCCGACGACGACGGCGACAACCTCGACACGTGCAAGCCCGCCGACGTCGCGGTCGCGTCGGCGGCGAAGGTGCTCGCCGTGGCGGGCGTGCCCGCGCGGTCGGCGCCGGCCCCGGACGGCTCGCTGTCCGATGTGGACGCGTGTTCGCTGCTGAGCTCCGCCTCGCTCGGCAGCACTGCGGGCGTCACGGCGCCGGTGCAGGTGGTGCCGGGCTACGGGGACTGGACCTGTGACTGGGACAGCTCGGCGTCGGACCGCGCGGTCACGGTGATCTTCGACCGCGACCAGCCGCCGGACGGCGACTCGGGCCAGCTCGTCAAGGTCTCCGGGCACGACGCGTACCTCGCGACCGACGACTTCGCCGACGACACGTGCCAGGCGCTGCTGGTGTACCGGCGCTACACCGACGCACACGGAGAGGCCGCGGTGGAGCAGATCAAGGTGGTGGTCCACGGCGACCCGCCGTCGCAGGGCCTCTGCGCACCGGCCACGTCACTGGCCGGCGACGTCGTCGCGAAGCTGCCGCAGGCATGACCGCGCTGCGATCCGGCGGGCCGGCCGAGTCCCTCGGCGCCGACCACGGCAGCCTCGCCTACGGGGTGCCGCCCGCCGCGCCGGGCACGATCTTCGCGCTGGCCGTGACCGGCGGCGTGCGCATGCCGCCCCGCGACGGCCGTGAAGTCCTCTTCGGACGCAACCGTGAAGACGTCCACGTGTGCGTGGGGGAGGACGACCGGAAGGTCAGCCGCAAACAGGGTTTCCTCGTGCGCCGGCGCGACGCGTGGTGGATGCACAACACCGGGCGGCTGCCGATCCGCCTGCCGGGCTCGCGCCTGTTGTTCCCTGAAGAGGAGCCCGTGCCGCTCACGGAGGGCTACACGGCGGTGTTCGTGCGCGGTTCGGCCGACCGCGAGCACCTGCTGGAGCTGTACGTGTCGGGGGCGGACGGACGCCGGCCGGAGTCGCGCCCGCAGGACGTGACCGAGCCGCCGCGCATGTGGCGGCTGAGCCCCGACGAGCGGCTCGTGCTGGTCTCGCTGGCTCAGCGTTACCTGCTGCAACAGCCCTACCCGCAGCCGATGGCGTGGCGACAAGTCGCCGAGCAGCTCTCCGAGCTGGCGCCCGGCAGCCGCTGGACACCCAAACGGGTGGAGCACCTCGTGGTCGCCGTGCGGTCGCGGCTCGCGCGCGCCGGCGTCGCGGGCCTCACGCGTGAAGAGGTCGGTGAGCCGGTGGGCAACTCCCTCAACGACAACCTCGTGAAGGAACTCCTGTTGTCCACTTCGCTGGTGCCGCCGGACCTCGCACTGCTCGAACCACCCGACGAAACTGCTCCGGGAGGGGTCCCGGCGCCGCCCGGTTAGCCTCGCGGCGCGCGGTGGGGCAGGCCCCGCGCCGGCAACGGGCGGGGGACGTCGTGACGGGTGAGGGGATGCGGGCACTGCCCGCCGGGCATCCGAGCCTGGCGCGGGGCTTCGCGTCACCGCCGGGCACGCTGGTCGTGCTCGGGCTCGCCGGGGGAGTGCTGGTGCCGCCGTCCGCGCCGGGTCCGGTGACGTTCGGGCGCAACACCGCGGAGGTCTCCGTGCCGGTCGGGGAGGACGACCGGCGGGTGAGCCGCCGCCACGGCGTGCTGGAGCACCACCGCGATCGCTGGTGGGTGCGGGCGACGGGCAAGGTCCCGTTGCGGCTGCCGGAATCCCGGCTCCTGTTCACCGGCGCGGCGCCGCTGGCGCTGCCGGCGGGCTACCTGCCGTTGTTCGTGCACGGTTCGCGGGGGCGGGAGCACGTGCTGGAGGTGCACGTCGCCGACGGCAGGCCCGCCGCGCCACCCGCGGCGCGCGGGGGGCTCGACACGCGCGAACGGCTGGCGCTCACCGTGGTCGGCCAGAGCTTCCTGCGCTGGGAGGCATTACCGCGGCCGGTGCCGCCGGAGCGGGCGGCGGCTCAGCTCGCGGTTCTGGACCCCGGCGGCGACTGGACCGCGCTGGGTGTGCGGGCCGCCCTCGACGGTGTGCGGGCCAGGTTCCGCCCGGCGAGCGGCGACGACCTGTTGTTCGGTGCGTTGCTGGCCGCCGCGGTGCTCGTGCCGCCGGACCTGGCCTTGCTGACCGCCGAACCCGTGCCGCAACCGCGCGTGCCCGACTGGACACAGAGGACAGTCGGCTCGTAGTGCGGGGTGCCGAGCGTCATACGGCGGTTCGCTGCGGCCGCTGGGCGCCGCGCAGCCGGGACTCCAGGGTGTCGAGCACGGTGCTGAACGCGCCGAACTGCTCGGGGGTGAGCGCGTCGACGAGCAGCTCACCCACGAGCGCGGCGTGCCCGGAGGCCGCCTCGCGAAGCTGCGACCAGCCGAGATCGGTGAGGAAGGCGATCACGCCGCGGTCGTCGGACTCGCACGAACGGCGCCCGACGAGCCCGGTTTTCTCCAGCTGGCCGACCTGGTAGCTCAGCCCGCTCTTGGACGTGAGAGCCGCGCCCGCCAGCTCCGTCATGCGCAGGGCGCCGCCGGCGGCGGCGAGGCGCGCCAGAACTTCGTACTGTGGGTGCGAAAGCCCCGCGTCGTCGCGAAGCTGCTGTTCGACGCGACGGTTGAGCTGCGAGCTCACCGCCAGGAAGGCCTGCCAGGTCTTCAGCTGGCGATCCGTGAGCCATCGGGGGTCGGCCATGCACCCATGGTAACGCAGGTTGTTCGAACTTGAACCATGTTGTAGGGTCGATCAAGTCGTGGTTCGAATTTGAACCACCTGGGAGAACGGAGCAGCCGATGGCGATGGTGGCGGAGGTGCGTGCGCGGGTGCGGATCCCGCTGCGGCTGGGCGACGACCTCTCCGTCGACGCGGAGGCCGTGACGTTCCACGGGCTCGCCGACGGGCTGGAGCACCTCGCGTTCGTGCTCGGCGAGCCGGGCCCGGTGCCGCTCGTCCGGATGCACTCCGAGTGCCTGACCGGCGACGTCTTCGGCTCAGCCCGCTGCGACTGCGGCCCGCAGCTGCGCGAGTCCGTCGCCCGGATCTCCGAAACCGGCGGCTACCTGCTCTACCTGCGCCAGGAAGGCCGCGGCATCGGCCTGTACAACAAGCTCGACGCGTACGCGCTGCAGGACGGCGGGCTCGACACCTACGAAGCCAACGCCGCGCTCGGCCTGCCCGAGGACGCCCGCGACTACACCGCCGCCGCGCAGATGCTCACCGCGCTCGGCGTGCGCCGTCTCGACCTGCTGTCGAACAACCCCGACAAGGCGGCGCAGCTGACCGCCCACGGTCTCGACGTGCGCGACCGCGTACCCACGGGCGTGTTCGCGACGGAGACCAACGTCCGGTACCTGCGGGCGAAGGTCGAGCACACCGGCCACAGCCTCGTGCTGCCGGCCGGGTTCGGCCACGCCGGCCTCGCCAGCTGAACCGTCCACATCGGATCGTCCGCGTCAGGGCGCCGACTCCCGCACCACCAGTTCGGTCGGCAGCACGGTCATGCCGTCGAGAGGCGTGTCGCCGGTCAGCTTGCCGAGCAGGCGCCGCGCCGCCGTTTCCCCCAGTGCCCGCGAGGGCCTGCGCACGGTCGTGAGCGGCGGCTGCGTGAACGCCGCGAGCGGCAGGTCGCCGAACCCGGCCACGGCGACGTCTCCGGGCACGGTGCGGCCGGCTTCGCGCAGTCCGGTGAGGACACCGGCTGCCACCACGTCGTCACAGGCGAACACGGCGTCGAACCCGTGGCCCGAGGCGACGAGCCGCCGCACGGCCGAGCGGCCGCTGCCCGCGGTGGAACCCGCCTCGGTCACGGCGTTCCCGGTGAGCGGTGAACCGGCTTCCTCGAGTACGGACCTGAATCCGGCGAACCGGGAGGCGGCGTGTTCGCCGGGACCCGTCACCACGGCGACGCGACGCCGGCCGCGCGCGAGGAAGTGCCGGGCCACCGCGGCGGCGCCCGCGGCGTCGTCGCCGGTCACGGACGGGAACGCCGAGCGCGCCCCGTCCACGACCACGACCGGGAGGTCGGCGTCGCGCAGCGCGTCGTTGTCCGTGACAGCGGGTGGCGGGTCGAGCAGCAGCAGTCCGTCGAACGCGTGCGCCCGCACCTGGTGCGTGAAGCGCTCGAGCGAGTCCGCGCCCCGGGCGGCCGTGCTCAGCAGCAGGCCGTGGTCACTCGCCTCGACGACGTCGGCCACTCCCTGCAACACCTCGCCGACGCCTGAAGACGAGAGTCCCGGCACGAGCACCCCGACCAGCCGGGTCCGGCCCTTCGCCAGGCCGACGGCCCCGGCGCTCGGGATGTAGCCCGTCGCGGCGATGACTTCACGCACGCGCACGGCGGTGGCGGCGTCCACGTCGGACTTGTTGTTGAGCACTCGGGACACGGTCGTCTTGCTCACCCGCGCACGGCGGGCGACCTCCGCGATCGTGACGCGCATCGGTCCTCCATGCGAATCCGAGCACCGGGCGGGTTGCCTTGTCCTCAACGTACTCGCCTGTCCGCCTGTCGCCCGGCGTCCGTTCGGCGGTGTCCGTTCAACCGGAAGTGACATGTATAACAACCTATACGGCGGCGCGGGAGCGCGTGTTCTGATGGCGGGCGTGATCATCGACGCGGGCGAGTTCGTCCTCCTGCTGCTCGCCGGAGTGGGCGCCGGCCTCGTCGGCGCCACCGCCGGGCTGGCCTCGCTCGTGTCGTACCCCGCGCTGCTCGCCGCCGGGATGCCGCCGGTGGTCGCGAACATGACCAACACCGTCGCGATGCTGGGCACCACCGCCGGCGCGGCCGCCGGTGCGCGGCCCGAGCTGAAAGGGCAGTGGCGCCGCTTGCTGCCGCTGTGCCTGATCACCACTGCCGGCGGGGGCTGCGGCGGGCTCGTGCTGCTCCTGACGCCTCCCGGCGCGTTCACCGTGGTGGTGCCGTGGCTGATCGGCGGTGCGTCGGTGGTGCTGTTGGCGGGTCCGCGGTTGCGCCGGTTGGCGGAAGGAGCGGAACGCCACGGCATCGGCCCGGGCGCCGGCGCGGCGGCGTTCCTGGTCGGCGTGTACGGCGGTTATTTCGGTGCCGCGGCGGGCGTGCTGATGCTGGCTCTGCTCACCACCGTGTGGACGCAGCCGCTGGCCCGCACGAACGCCGCGAAGAACATCGCCACGGGCACGGCGAACCTGATCGCCGCGGCCGTCTTCGCGTTCACCGGCCGCGTGCTCTGGCCTGCGGCGCTCGCCGTGTGCCTGGGTTCGGTCGCGGGGTCCTGGCTCGGTTCGATCCTCGTGCGATACCTGCCCGCGACACCGCTGCGGATCGCGATCGCGATCGGCGGGCTCGTGCTCGCGGTGGTGCTCGCCCGGGAGGCCTACGCCGGCTGATCGCAGCGGATTCGTTGCCGTGCCAGGCTGACGCGCGGGCACCCCAGGGGGCATGATCGGCGGGGTACCCGAGCAGGAGGCCAGATGAGCATTGTCGGCACCCGCGTGGTGCGCGTCGAGGACGAGAAGCTGATCACCTCGGGCGGAACGTACGTCGACGACTTGCGGGAGGTGGCGCTCACCGGTGCCGTCCACGCGGTCTTCGTGCGCAGCCCGATCGCCCACGCGCGCATCACCGGCATCGACACCGAAGAGGCGAAGCAGGCACCCGGAGTCGTCGCGGTTTTCACCGCGGCGGACCTCGACCTCGCGCCTCAGCAAGTCGGTCCCGTGACCGAGCCGTTCCTCGCCATCGACGTCGTGCGCTACGTCGGCGAACCCGTCGCGCTGGTGCTCACCGAAGAGCGCTACCAGCTGGCCGACGCGGCGGAGCTGGTCGACGTGGACTACGACCCGCTGGACGCCGTGGCGAGCATCGACGCCGCGCTGTCCGGCGAAATCGAGCTGTTCCCCGGTGGTGGTGTCACCGGCAACGTCATGCAGGTGAACGGCGCCGAGGATTTCGACGACGCGGTGTTCGCGGACTGCGACGCCGTGGTCACACAGACGATTCTCAACCCGCGCGTGGCCCCGGCGCCGCTCGAGGTGCGCGGCGGATCGGTGGCGTGGGGCGAGGACGGGCGGTTGACGTTGTGGCTGTCCACGCAGAACGCCCAGATCGCCCGGACCACCGTGGCGGGTGCTCTGGGGCTCGACGAGGAACGGGTGCGCGTGATCACGCCGGACGTCGGCGGCGGCTTCGGCGCCAAGATCGGCGCCGACCCCGAGGCGAGCCTGCTCGGCTGGGCCGCGCGTGCCGTCGGGCGGCCGGTGCGGTGGACCGAGTCGCGCAGCGAGAACCTCACGGCGATGACCCACGGTCGGGCCCAGCAGAACACGGTGACCATCGGCGGGAAGCGCGACGGGACGGTGCTCGCGTACCGGATCGACGTCGTGCAGGACAGCGGCGCCTACCCGCGCGCCATGTTCCTGCCCACGCTGACCGAGATGATGGCGCCCGGCGTATACCGCTTCCCGGTGGTGCAGACGCGCAGCCGTTGCGTGGTCACGAACACCACGCCGATCGCCGCCTACCGCGGCGCGGGCCGGCCCGAGGCGACGGCCGCGGTCGAGCGCGCGATGGACCTGTTCGCCGCCGAGATCGGGATGGACCCGGCCGAGGTGCGGCGGGTCAACTTCATCCGCCCGGAGGAATTCCCGTACACCACGCCGACCGGCGGGGACTACGACACGGGCGAGTACGCAGCGGCGCTCGACAAGGTGCTCGAGGCCGCCGGCTACGCCGAGCTGCGCGCGGAGCAGGAGCTGCGCCGCGCCGCGGGTGACCCGGTGGCACTGGGTCTCGGCATCGCGGCCTACGTCGAGATCACCGGCGGCGACGCGAGCGGCGAGAGTGGCCGCGTCGACATCCACGAAGACGGCTCGGTCACCGCGTACACGGGCAGCTCGCCGCACGGCCAGGGGCTGGCGACGTCGTTGGCGATGCTCCTGTCCGACCAGCTCGGCGTGCCGCTGGCGAAGATCACCGTGAAGCACGGCGACACCGACGAGGTCCCTCGCGCGGTCGGCACGTTCGGCTCGCGGTCGCTGCAGCTCGGCGGCTCGGCGGTCCGGCAGGCGGCCGATGAGGTGATCGCCCAGGCCCGCGAGCTCGCGGCCGACCTGCTCGAGGCCGCGACCGAGGATCTGGAGCTCGACACGGAACGCGGGGTCTGGCAGGTGCGCGGCGCGCCGTCGAGCACCACGCTCGACTGGGCGCGGATCGTGTCCTCGGCCGAGGGCACGGCGCTGTCGGCCGACGTGTGGTTCGGCGACGGCAAGCCGACGTTCCCGTTCGGCGCGCACCTGGCCGTGGTCGAGGTCGACACGGAAACGGGCAAGGTCGAGGTGCGGCGGCTGGTCGCGGTCGACGACGCCGGGCCGGTGGTGAACCCGCTGACCTTCCGCGGCCAGCGCCACGGCGGGCTCGGCCAGGGCATCGCGCAGGCGCTGCTGGAGGTCGTGTACTACGACGAGGACGGCAACCCGACCACGGCCACGCTCGCGGACTACTCGTTCGTGACCGCGACCGAGCTGCCCGACTTTGAGCTCGTGGACATGGCGACGCCGACGACGCGGAACCTGCTGGGCGTCAAGGGGATCGGCGAGGCCGCGACGATCGGGTCGACGCCGGCGGTGCACAACGCGGTGGTCGACGCGCTCGCCCACCACGGCGTGCGGCACCTGGACATGCCGACCACCCCGATGCGGGTCTGGGCGGCCCTGAACGACGTGAGGAAGGCGAACTGACGTGCGGGTCTCCATCGAGGTGAACGGCCGGACCACGGCCGGGGAGGTGCCGGACCGGACGCTGCTGGTGCACTACCTGCGCGACACCGTCGGGCTCACCGGCACGAACATCGGCTGCGACACCACTTCGTGCGGCGCCTGCACGGTCTTGTTCGACGGCGAGTCGGTGAAGTCGTGCACGGTGCTGGCCGCGCAGGCCGACGGGCACGAGGTGACCACAGTGGAGGGTCTGGCCGGCGACGACGGCGACCTGCACCCCGTGCAGCGCGCGTTCCGCGAGCAGCACGGGCTCCAGTGCGGCTTCTGCACGCCGGGGATGATGATGGCTTCGGTGTCGCTGCTGAAGGAGAACCCGCAGCCGTCGCGACGCGAGGTCCGGGAGGCGCTCGAAGGGAACCTGTGCCGCTGCACGGGTTACCACAACATCGTGAGTGCCGTGGTCGAGGCTTCGGGTGCGGAGGTGGACCGGTGATCCCCGCCGAGTTCTCCTACCGCCGGGCGTCCACTGTGGACGAGGCGCTGGCGCTGCTGGCCGAGCACGGCGAGGACGCGAAACTGCTCGCCGGCGGGCATTCGCTGCTGCCGCTGATGAAACTGCGGTTCGCGGCGCCTGAGGTCGTGGTGGACATCGCGCCGCTCGACGAGCTGAAGTTCGTGCGGCTCGACGGAGACGAGGTGGTGATCGGCGCGCTGTCGCGGTACCACGACCTCCACGGCGACCCGGTGCTCGCCGAGCACGCGCCGCTCATCGCGCACGCTTCGGGTGCCGTCGGAGATCCGCAGGTGCGCCACCGCGGCACGCTCGGCGGTTCGCTCGTGCACGCCGACTCGGCCGCCGACCTGCCCGCGGTGATCCTCGCGTCCGACGGCGTGCTCGTCGCGCGCGGTCCGGCGGGGGAGCGGCGCATCCCGGCGTCGGAGTTCTTCCTGGGCCCGTTCACCACGCCGCTGGAGCCGGACGAGCTGCTGACCGAGATCCGCCTGCCCAGCCAGGCCGGACTGGGCTGGGGCTTCGAGAAGTTCACGCGCCGTAACATCGACTGGGCGATCGTGGGCGTGGCGGTGGTCGGCAAGTCCGTGGGCCTGATCAACCTCGGTGGCACCCCGCTGCGGGCCGCGGCGACGGAGAAAGCACTGGCGGACGGCGCTTCGGCCGACGAGGCCGCGGCGCTCGCCGCCGAGAACACCTCGCCGCCCGACGAGCCCCACGCGTCGGCGGAGTACCGCCGGCACCTGGCGCGCGTGCTGACGCGGCGGGCGCTGCTGGCGGCGGGCATCGCCTGAGTCGTCCGGCCGGTGGGGAACGGGCGTGATCGTGACGTCCGTTTCCCGCCAGCCGCGCGCGCCCGGCGTGCGCAGACTGGGGACGTGAACACGACGTTTCCCTTGCACACGGCCATCGAGCCCGGAATCCTGTACTTCGGCACCCCGGTGGTGCTGATCTCCACGACCAATGAGGACGGTTCGGCGAACCTCGCCCCGATGTCCTCGGCGTTCTGGCTCGGCTGGCGTGCCATGCTCGGCCTCGGCGCGCGCTCGAAGACCACCCAGAACCTGCGGCGCACGCGCGAATGCGTGCTGAACCTGCCATCGTCCACCCTCGCCGCGGCCGTCGACCGGCTCGCGCTCACCACGGGCACGGACCCGGTGCCCCCGGGCAAGCAGCAGCGCGGCTACTTCCACGTCGCCGACAAGTTCGGCCGCGCGGGCCTCACCCCCGTCCCGTCCGAGACGGTCGCGCCGCCGCGCGTCGCCGAGTGCCCGGTGGCCATGGAGGCCGTCCTCGAGGCCACCCACCCCTTCGCTGCCGACGATGAGACCCAGCACGGCTCCGTCCTGGGCCTGGAAGTCCGTGTTCAGCGCGTCTTCGTCCACGACGACATCCGCCTGCCCGGCACCGACGATCGCGTGGACCCCGACGCGTGGCGTCCGCTGATCATGAGCTTCCAGAAGCTCTACGGCCTGGGCCCGCAGGTACGCGAGTCGACGCTGGCGTCGATCCCCGAGCGGCTCTACCGCGGTCCGGACATCGAGCGGGCCCGCCGGGCGGGGTCCAGACCAGTCGATAACTTGTGAATTCGAGGTGACAAGGCCTGGTGGGGAGGGCACGTCCGTGAGCAATCCGTTGATCGCGCAGACCCAGGATTCCACGAAAGCTCACGCTGCCCGCGCGCCCGTTGCTCCAGGCCGCGCCGGCCCAGGCACCGGCTCCCGCTCCTTGGGTCCGGCACCGAGCAGTTCGACGGCACCGCCGAAACCGTCGTGGGCGGACATCGCGAAGCGTCGCTGACCCGGCGCGCACTCGTCGCACCCGAGCGGGGCGGGGCCGCGGTTCTCACCGAACCGTGGCTCCGCCCGAACTCCTGGGGGCGGCGGGGGATCACACTGTCCACAGAGGAGTGATCGGTGTCCGTCAGCTCGCGGTCCACGCGGCCAGTGCCGGCGCCAGAGCCTTGATCCCCGCAGTCACCGCGGCGCGGCCCTTCGCCGACGAGGTGGCGGCGGGCTGCTGCGTCATGAGCACCACGACGAAGCGGGAGTCGACGATCCCGGTGGTGTTGAGCACGAGCGCCGAGCGCAGGATCATCCAGCCCTGCTTGATCTGCCACGTCGTGCCGGGCATGCCGTCCGGGATGCCGAAGTACTGCGGGTAGCCGTCGTCGGCGGGCTGGCGCGCGTCGGCCATCGCGGTGAGCAGTGGTTGTGCCGTGGCGTCGGGGACGGTGTCGGTGAGGTAGCGGTAGGTGGTGACCACGTCGTCGGGACTCATCTTCGTCATGCCCCACTGGCCCGGGTCCGTCGGTTCGAGCGTGTGCGAAAGCCCGATGAGGTGGGCCATCCGCCCGACGATCGCGGTCCCACCGTCGGCTTCCCACAGCTTGTCGGCGACGGCGTCGTTGCTGCCGGAGATCATGTCGGTGAGCTCGTCGGCGGTGTCGCCGGAGGGGACCTGCCAGGTGCCGTCGTCGTACAGCGAGTCGAGCGCGATGAGCAGCTTCACCACGGAAGCCGTGTAGTACGGGGTTTCGGAGTTGGTCAGCGCGAGGGTCTTGCCCGTCTTCGTGTCGTACACCGCGAGCCCGACCTTCGTGCGCTTCGACGCGGCGGTCACCGCGTCGACCACGTCGTCGGCCACGGCCGAGGGGTCGGGCAGGGGAGGCGAGGAAGTGGTCGGTGGTGTCGTCGAGGTCGGCGGTTCGCTCGTGGACGGCGGCGCGGGGGAGGACGAGGGCGGCGCGGGGGAGGACGAGGGCGGCGGTAGCGTCTGCGCCGCGGGCATCGTCGTCACGTGGCGCGTATTCACCGTGACGACGACCGCCGTCGTGAGGACCGTCGCGGTGAGCCCCGCGGCGGCGAGTGTCCATCTCAGCCGTCTTGCCATACCGGGACAACGTCGCGGAACCGGTTTGTTGCAGCCGATTCCACCTGTCTGTTTCCTGTGTGTTGCTGTGAAGTCGCTGTGATCGGCCGAACGGCCCAGCGTCCGCCCGCCGCGTGCTACGGTCAGTGACAGCTTGCACCGCGAAAGGCAGCGAACGCGGTGTGGTGGAAGGAAGGGAGCGGTGATGGTCCGACGCATCCAGTGGTCTGGGCAAGCGTGCCCGATCGCCCGGGCGGTCGACGTGCTCGGTGAACCGTGGACGTTGCTGATCCTGCGCAACGCCACAATGGGCACCACGCGCTTCGACGAGTTCCGCGACGAGCTCGGTATCGCCGACAACGTGCTCACGACCCGGCTCACCAAGCTCACGGAAGCAGGGCTGCTCGCGCGCGTGCCGTACCGCGACGGCGGCCGCACCCGCCACGAGTACCGCCTCACGAAGGCCGGTGCCGACGCGCTGCCGGTGCTGCTGTCCCTCGCCGAGTGGGGCGACGAGCACACCCGTTCCGACCCGCCCGCCGAGCGCATGCTGATCGTCCACGGCGCCTGCGGGGCGCGGACCCGCCCCGGCACGCTGTGCGACGAGTGCCGCGAACCGATGCGCCGCGAGGACATGCTCTGGTACCGGCCGTGGCGCTCGCCCGAACCCGTGCCGCTCGCCGAACCCGTGAGCTGAACCGCGCCGCGCCAATCCACAGTAGACAGTCCACGGGCAACGGGGAACCAAGTCCGCGCGCCGGGTCGCGCACGAAGCCGTGCGGCCGGAGGTGCCCGCGGCGGCGCCGTTCGCCGCACCTCGGCGCGCCGGTAGCCTGAGCCCGGATTTGCCACCGGATGAAGGGGGAGCCGTGGCGACGGAACGGATCGGGCCGCCGGCGATCGCGGGGGAGCGGGAGATGCTGCGCGCGTTCCTCGACTTCCACCGCGCGACGCTCGCGATGAAGTGCGACGGCCTCTCCGACGAGCAGCTGCGCCGGCAGTCGATGCCGCCCTCGAGGCTGTCGCTGCTGGGGCTCGTGCGGCACCTGGCCGAAGTTGAGCGCGCCTGGTTCCGCCGGGTGATCGACGGCGAGGACGTGCCGCTCGTCTGGTCGGCCGACGGCGACTACCAGGTCGCCTACGACGCCACCGACGGCACGCGGGCCGAGGCCTTCGCCGCGTGGCAGGCCGAGGTGGAGCACTCGCGGCGGATCGAGGCGGCCGCCGAGTCGCTCGACGTCGTCGCGTACAACGCGCGGTGGGGCGAGAACGTCTCCCTGCGGCTGGTGATGCTGCACCTGATCCACGAGTACGCCCGGCACAACGGCCACGCCGACTTCCTGCGCGAGGGTGTCGACGGCGTCGTCGGCGTCTGAACCGAACGGCCGAGGTGTGAGAGCGCCGACTCTGACTTGGCCTAGACAAGTCAGGAGCCTATTGTCGCACGGGTGACGAGCGCGAAGCGAATCCTGGTGGTGGGTGCCGGCGCAACCGGCGGGTTCTTCGGCGGCCGGCTGGTGCAGGCCGGCCGTGACGTGACCTTCCTGGTGCGCCCCGGGCGCTCGGCGGCGTTGAGCGAACGCGGCCTGCGGATCACCGGGCTCGGCGAGGAGACGGTGCTCACACCGAAGCTCGTGCGCGCCGGCGAGCTCACCGAGCCGTACGACCTCGTGCTGTTCACGGTCAAGGCCGCGGGGCTCGCGCAGGCGATCGAGGACGTGGCGCCGGCGGTCGGGCCGGACACCCTTGTGTTGCCGGTGCTCAACGGGCTGCGCCACCTCGACGCGCTCGTGGCCCGCTTCGGCGAGGAGCGGGTGCTCGGCGGCGTCGCGATCGTGATGACCACTGTGGACGGTGCGGGCGACGTCCGCCGCCTGTTCGACCTCCAGTCGCTGACCTACGGCGCCCGCACCGAGCCGGCGCCGGCCGGGCTCGCCGCGTTGCACGAACTGCTCTCGGGTGCGGGCTTCGACACGGCCCTGTCGCCGGACATCACGGCGGCCATGTGGGCGAAGTGGGTTTTCATCGCCTCGATCGGGGCCGTGACCTCGCTCATGCGCGGCACCGTCGGCGACGTCGCCGGGCAGCCGGGCGGGATCGCGTTCGCCGAGGCCGTGGTCGCCGAATGCGCGGCCGTCGCCGCGGCCGCCGGGCACCCGCTGGAGGCCGCCGCTCTCGAGAACGCCCGCGGTTCCGTGACCGAGGTCGGCTCCCCGCGCGCGCCCTCGCTCTACCGCGACCTCACGGCCGGGTTGCCCGTGGAGGGCGAGCAGATCTTCGGCGATCTGGTAGACCGGGCGCACGGGCTCGGGGTGTCCGTACCGCTGCTGGAACTGGTCCGGCTGAACCTGCGTGTGTACCGGTCACGGCTGGGCTGAGCCCCCGAACGAACCCCGTTTCGGCGCCCCGGGAGAAGTCCGCGAACTTTTTCGCCGACCGCGGTGAACCGAATCGGCTCCGGCCTACGTGATGGGTGCGGAAGGGCGCGAAGGCCGTGCCCGGGTTGACACGGACGGATGGTCTTTCGGGCACCGGTTCGAGCGGTGATTTCCCGTCACACCAGGACTGCTACGCTCCGATCAGTGACATCTGCGCCCCTTTTGCGCAGGTGTCCGGACCGCGGCGCAGCGCCGTGCACGACCCGCCGTGGGGAAGGAAGCTCTCGGGTATGGCGGACAGGTTCGAGTTCGTTCTCGACGTCTTCGAAGCTCTTGTGGTCAGCCAGGCAACCGGCGGTGACATCCGCCAGTACCCGTTGCGAATCGGCACGGTGCCTTCGGATCCCATCCGGTTCGTCCGCGTGGCGACTCAGGTCTACCGGGCGATGGAGGACAAGCGGCTCTCCACCCACGGTGAGCTCAGTCCCCACGTTCAGACGGCGTTCGGGCTGCTCGGCCGGCCGCGCGTCTCCGTCGCGGTGGCCGGGGTCGACGGCGTCGGTGCCGACATCGCGGTGCTCGCCCTCAGCGACGGCAGGCAGGCGCTCGGGATCACGCAGAACCCGCGCACCGACGAACTGCTGTTCTCCCTCTTCGCCGACGAGGACCTCGTCGACGTCGTCACCGGCGTGCTGCCGCCGGCGCGTGCCGCGACGACCGGCACCCATGAGGTGAGCCGGCAGGCGACGCGCGCCGTGTCGGCGATGACCGCGCGGCGCATCGCGGAGGCGGCCGAGGACGAGGAGGAGACGGACGCGTTCGGGATGATCGAGGTCCGCGGGACCGTGCGGCCCAGCCGCACCGACCCCCGCGTGACGCCGACGCCCGGCAGCACCGAGGTGCTCGAGCGCGTCATGGCGGCGCCGCGCCTCGGCGGCGGCCACGTCACCGTCACCGGCTGGGGCCGGCACGGCGAGCTGCGCGCGGCCGACCCGCTCAGCTGGCTCGACACCCACGACGGCCGCTACCTGGTCCACACCACCACCGGCGAGGCCGGTGACCTGAGCGCGAAGTACGTCCCCGCAGGGCGGTCCGAAGTGGCCCGCGCCGTGCAGAACGCCATCGCCGCCGTCTACTGACGCGCGCGCACCAAGAGGAGGGAGATCCGGTGGCCGACGACGCGACCCCGGCGAAGATGACGGCGCGTGAGCTGACGCCGCAGTTGTCCGGGACCGAGCTGAAGCGATTGGCGCAGACCGGCAGTTTCGCGGTGGACGACACCACCGGCAACCAGATGATCGAAGCGCTCGAAGGTGTGATCGACACCCTTCAGGCCCGGTGGGACGCTTTGCAGAAGCTGGGCGCTGCCCCGGCCATGTCTTCGACCGCGACCGGTCGCTGGGTGTCGAACCACATGCTCAACACCGCCAGCGACGCCCAGGGCTTGCTCACGCAGCTGCAGGCGGCGCGCGACGAGTTCCCGACATACGTCGAGGCGATCAAGCTGGCCAAGCAGAACTACAGCAACACCGAAGCCGGAACGCGCGACACCATCAACCGGCTTCCCGTCGACGAGCTGACCTGAGGAGGATCTCGTGTCCACTGCAACCGACTCGTCCGCCTCGGCGGTCTCCGACCCGTCGTCGCCGGACTACGACCCGCACAGCCCTTACTACGACGTGACGGCCGACTCGTCGTCGAAGTACTTCATCGGCCCGGTCAAGCCGGACGACGTCGCTTCGGGTGACCAAATCCGTGCCGACGCGACGAAGGAGATCGACGACGAGATCGCGAACGGCTGGCTCGGCCCGACCGTCGACCCGAAGACGCGCAACGACAAGATCCAGGAGCTCTACGAGCAGAAGCTCGTGGACGCGAAGAGCGGCCTGAACGACGGCCTCCAGCTTCGCCAGCCCGACAGCGCGCCCTACACCGACTGGTCGCAGGCCACGCACGAGCAGATGCAGCAGGCCATCACCCAGCAGGCGAACCCGGCCACCGTGGCCGAGTCGTCGGAGGAATGGGTGAGTGTCGGCAACGACCTGGCCACGCACCAGCAGAACCTCGCGCAGGCGATCTCCGCCAGCACGAGCAACTGGCAGGGCGCGGGCGGCGACGCGGCGCGCGAGCACCTCGCGAACGTCGGCAAGTGGCTCGGTACCACCGCCCAGGGCGCGACCCTGGCCGGCCGCCAGCAGGAGATCCACTCGCAGGCGCTGAACGAGACGCAGATCGCGATGGCCGCCAACCCGCCGGTGCAGTTCGACGTGCAGCAGGCCAACGCGCAGCTGCAGCAGATCAAGGACCCCACCGAGTACGCCGCGCAGGCGTCCAAGGCGATGGCGACCTTCACCGAGCAGCAGGCCGCGCGCCAGCAGGCCGCGCAGCTGATGACCCAGTACGACCAGACGATCGGCTCGGCCGTCGTGACGCCGGCATTCGCGGCTCCGCCGAAGCTCGCGGCCGCGACCGCCGCGAACGGCGGCGGTGCGGGTGGCGCCGGCGGTGGCGGTGCCGGGAGCCAGGGTCTTCCGGTCGGCCCCGACGGCCTGCCGGTCGGCCCGGACGGCAAGCCCATCGGTCCCGACGGGCTGCCGATCGGCGGTGCCGGAGGTGGGGCCGGCGGTGGCGCGGGTGGCGGTGCCGGTGGCGGCGCCGGCGGGTTCAACCCGCCTCCGCTCAACGTGCCCGACGGCCCGGGCGGTGTCGGTGGTGGCGGCCTCGGCGGTGGCTCGGGGAGCGGTGCCGGCGGCGGCGCGGGTGGTGGCGGTGGCTTCAACCCGCCTCCGCTCAACGTCCCCGACGGTCCGGGTGGCGTCGGTGGCGGTGGCCTGGGCGGTGGCGGACTCGGCGGCGGCTCCGGCCTGTCGAACGACGAGACCACGAAGACTTCGGGCTTCACGCCCCCGCCGCTGAACGTGCCCGACGGTCCCGGCGGCACCGGGATCGGCGGCGGTGGCTTCAACCCGCCGCCGTTCAACCCGGGCAGCGGTGTCGGTGGCGGTGGCCTGGGCGGCGGCTCGGGGTCCGGCACAGGCTTCACCCCGCCGCCGTTCAACCCCGGCACGGGCGTCGGCGGCGGGTCGCTCGGCGGATCCGGTGGCGGCATCGGCGGGGGCTCGGGCAAGATCCCGACCATCGGCCGTGGTGGCGGCATCAACGGCGAAAGCATCAGCAGCCGCCTCGGAGGTGGCGGCGGTGCCGGTGGCGGCGGGATCGGCGGCATCGGTGGTGGCGCCGGAATCAAGGGCGCGGGCCTCGGTGGCGCGGGCGGCGCGGCGGGCGCCGGTGCCGCTTCGGGCGCCGCGCTGACCGAGGAAGAGCTGGCGGCGCGCGGCGGCGCCGGCGCGCAGGCGGGTGCCAAGGGCGCAGCCGGCCAGCCCGGAATGGGCGGCATGGGTGCCGGCCAGAAGGGCGGCAAGGGCCCGGAGGACAAGGAGCACAAGATCGCCGACTACGTGGAGTCGGACGACCCGAGCTTCTTCGCTCCGGACGAGGTCGTCGCGCCGCCGGTGATCGGTGACTGGAAGAACAAGGACTGGAAGTGAGGCGGGGATGACCAGCGGAGGCTTCGACGTCGAACCCGACGAGCTGACGGCGCACGCCAGCCACCTCGACGGGCTCGTGGACCGGCTGAACAACGCCGTGCAGGCGGCGGACTACGCGTTGAACGACGACGCCTACGGCCTGCTGTGCGCGTTTCTCCCGCCGATCGTGAACCCGACGGGGGAGCAGGCCAAGGACGCGGTGAGTGCCGCGGCCGAAGGCATGCAGACCACAGCGGACAACGTGCGCACCACGGCGCAGGCGTACCTGGACGGCGACTCCCAGGAGGCGCAGCCGTTCCTCAACCAGCTGGCCAACAGCGACGAGGCGGCGGGCTTCACCAGCGGGGGCTCGGACGGGTACTCGTCGGGCGGTTACTCATCGGGCAGCGAACCGCTGTCGCCGCGCATCGGTACGACGATTCCGAGCGAGCCGCTGCAGCAGCCGCTGTCGCCGCGGATCGGCACGACGGTCCCGAGCGAGCCGCTGCAGCAGCCGCTGTCGCCGCGGATCGGCACGACGGTCCCGAGCGAGCCGTTGCAGGAGCCGCTGTCGCCGCGGATCGGCACGACGGTCCCGAGCGAGCCGTTGCAGGAGCCGCTCGCGCCCGAGCAGCCGAGGTTCCGCGTCGGCACCACGGTGCCCGACGAGCCCGTGGCGAACCCGTCGTCGTTCCGGATCGGCACGGTCACCGAGTAGCCGGTGCCACCGTGGCGCCGGGCGACGCTTCGCCTGGCGCCACCCGAACAGTTCAGCAGCAGGCAGATCGAGGAGTACGAACACCATGACCAGTGCGGGAGGGTTGGGTGACCTGATCAGGGACCCCGACGAGGCGATCCGGCGGATGGACGAGTGGGCGGCGGGCTTCGCCCGCAAGGCCGAGCGCTACGCGGCCGCCCAGCAGGAGACCGAACGGCTGCGCCTCACGGCGTCGAGCCCCGACGGCACCGTCAAGGTCACCGTCGGCGCTGACGGGGTCGTGTCCGACCTGGTCTTCGGGTCCAAGACGCGGACCATGCCGCAGGAGGAGCTGGCCCGCATGGTGCTGGACACCATGCGGCGCGCGCAGTCGGGCATCACCCAGCGCGTGGCCGAGGTCATGACCGAGAACCTCGGCGACGAGGACCAGGACACCCGCTCCGCGCTGCTCGGCAGCCTCCGCAGCCGCTTCCCGGACCTCGACGAGCCTGAAGGCGGCTCGGGCGAGCCGGAGCCCCCGGCCCCGACCCCGCCGCCGGTGCCGCCCGCACCGTCGGCCGGTGGTGCCGCGACCCCGCCGCCGCCCGCCGCTCCGCCGGGCCCGGCCGGTCCGGCTGCGCCGCGCCGCCGGGGTGGCATCGACCCGGACGAGCAGGACAACAACCCCTGGTGATGTCCGGTGTCCACTGAGGACGATGGACTCGCTGGTGCTTGGACGGGTTCCGTGGTTGCGGCCGGTTTTTTCGGCCGGCCGCAACCACGAGTGAATCGCCATGACGGTCGCTGGTGCCGACCGAAAACAATGGGTGAGTTCCCGGCTGCGTTGTCGCCTGGAATTGTGCCTGTCTTTCTTCTCAATTTCTGATTCTCCCGGCAGGTTTCGCTCGCCGGCATAGGAGGGGTGTCGAAGTGAGCAATCCGTTGATCGTGCCCACGAAGGATTCGACCAAGGCGTATTCGGGAATCTCCCTGCTGGAGGACGCGAACAGTCTGGCCCAGGGAATCGAGTCGGGTGACTGGGCGTCGGCCGCGATGGGTGCCGTCGGGACCGGGCTCGACATGTTGTCGGCGGCCATGGACCCGTTCGGTGCGGCCCTGGCGGCCGGCGTGGGCTGGCTGCTGGAGCACGTGGGGCCGTTGAAAGAGGCGCTCAACGGCCTGACGGGCAACGCGGACCAGATCCAGGCGCAGTCGGAGACGCTGGCGAACGTCGCGAAGGAATTGGGCGCGGTCGCGACGGATCTGACCGACGAGGTGAACGCGGATCTGCAGTCGTGGTCGGGCGCCGCTGCGGATGCCTACCGGCAGCGGGCGCAGGATCTGAGTGCGTCGTTGCAGGCGGCGGCGAAGGGGTGCGAGGGCGCGGCCAGTGGGGTGAAGAAGGGCGGCGAGATCGTGGCGGCCGTGCGGACGCTCGTGCGCGACATCATCTCGCAGCTGATCGGGCACATGATCAGCTGGGCGCTGCAGGTGGTGGCGACGCTGGGCATCGGGCTCTCGTGGGTCATCCCCCAAGTGGCCGAGAATGTCGCGAAGACGGCGACGCAGATCTCGAAGCTGGTGACGAGCCTCGTCAAGGCGCTCAAGGCGCTGGCCCCGATGCTGAAGAAAACGGGGCAGCTGTTCGAGGACGTGGGCAAGGGTCTCAAGAACATCAAGGGCGGGAAGGTCGCGGGCCCGGGCAAGACGGGGGAGCTGAGCGGAACGCCGAAGGCGCCGCCCGCGAAGTCGGGCGGTGGTGGTGGCGGGGACGGGACCAAGGCGTCTGGTTACCAAGGCGCGCCGAAGGACTACACGCCGCCGCCGGGCAAGTCGGCCGGCGACGATGGGACTCACGCCTCGGGTTACGAGGGCGCGCCGAAGGACTACACGCCGCCGCCGGGCAAGTCGGCCGGCGACGACGGGACCCACGCCTCGGGTTACGAGGGCGGCGGTTCGAAGGACTACTCGCCACCGGCCGGCTCGAAGTCGGGCGACGACGCCACCCATGCGTCGGGTGCCGGCGGCGGCAAGGGCGAGGGGGGCACGCCCCCGCCTAAAACCGGCGACAGCACCTCGAGCGGGGGCAGCAGTGCCGGCGGTGGCGACCTGCCCTCGACCAAAACGCCCGACTCCGGGTCGGGCACCAAGACGTCCGGTGCCGGGAACTCGAGGGGTCTGCCCGACAAGCCGGAGCCACCACGCGACCGCGCGGTCGGCAGCGACGATCGCGTGTGCGAGTCGGACCCGGTCGACATCGCGACCGGCGACGTGGTGATGACGGCGCTCGATCTGCTGATGCCCGGGCTGCCGGAGCTTTCGCTGGAGCGCACGCACATCTCGTCCTACCGCGCCGGCCGGCTGTTCGGCGCGACGTGGGCGTCCACTCTGGACCAGCGTCTGGAGTTCGACGACGAGAACGCCTGCTACTTCTCGGCGGACGGGATGATCCTCGTGTACCCGTTGCTGGGCGCGAACGCGGCCGTGCTCCCGATCGAGGGCCCGAGGCTGCCGTTGGTCGCCACCGAGTCGGGTTATCGGCTGGCCGACCCGGCGGGGCAGGTGGACCTGGAGTTCGCCGCGGTCGCGGGGTCGCGTCCCGGGGTGTTCCCCCTTGTCGCGATCGAGCACGCCGGTGGTGACCGGATCGACTTCGAGTACGGTCCGTCCGGCGTGCCGGCCGGGCTCACCCGATCCGACGGTCGTGCGGTCCGATTGCTCAGCGAGCAGGGCCGGATCACCGGGGTCGACGTCGTCGATGCGGCCGGCGACGTGTCGGTGACCGTCGCCAGGTTCGGCTACAACAGGCTGGGCCAGCTGACGAACGCCTCGAACTCGTCCGGCCTCGCGGCGGGCTACGACTACGATGTGCACGGCCGCATGGTCGGCTGGCAGGACCGCACCGGTACCTGGTACCGCTACGTCTACGACGCCGAGGGCCGCTGCGTGCGCACCGTGGGCCCGCAGGGTTACTTCAGCGGCGCCTTCGCCTACGACCGCGAGCGGCTGATCACGCGCTACTCCGACTCCCTGGGCAACGTCACGGAGTACCAGCTCAACGAGGCGAACCAGATGCTGCGCCGCGTCGACCCGCTGGGGAACGTGACGGGCTACGTCTGGGACCGCTACGACCGGCTGCTCGAGCGCGTCGACCCGCTCGGCCGCACGACGGCGTACTCCTACGATGCCGACGGCGAGCTGATGTCCGTGACCCGCCCCGACGGTTCCGTCGTCGAGGTCGGCGGGGACGACACCGAGCTGACGATCACGGTGCGGGACGAGAACCGCTACTGGAGCCGCACGTACAGCGGCGACAACGTGCCCGATCCGCTGGCCGACCCGCTCGGGGTGTCGACCGCGCTGAGCTACACCGAGGTGATCGACCGCCAGAACGCGAGCCCGGCGGTCGCGCCGACGAGCACCGGCGCCATCGCGGCGCCGGACGCGCGCGACGTGTTCGGCCGCGCGACCACCGTGCTCAACCGGTCGCGGCGGCAGGTCCGGCTCGGCTGGACCGTCGAGGGTGAGGAGAACCTGCGGGTCCACCCGTCCGGGATCCGGGAGGCCCGGCGGTACGACGCGGAGGGCAACGAGGTCGAGCACGTCAACGGCGCGGGGTTCGCGACCCGGATCGAGTACGGGCCGTTTGGGTTGCGGACGGCGTCGGTCGACGCCTCCGGTGCGAGGACCACCTACGCCTACGACACCGAGCTCCGCCTCACGACGGTGACCAACCCGCTCGGGCTGCAGTGGCACTACCGCCACGACCCGGCGGGCCGGGTCCTGGAAGAGATCGACTTCGACGGACGCGTGCTGCGCTTCGAGTACGACCCGGCCGGGCAACTGGTCCGGTCGGTCAACGGAGCCGGCGACGTGACCGAGTACGTGTACGACCAGCTCGGCAACGTCCTCGAACGCCGCACCCCGACGGGGACGACGCGCTACACCCACGACCCGGTCGGGCGGATGATCCACGCCGTGATCGGCGACGTCGAGCTGCGCGTCGAGTACGACCCGGAGGGCGAGCTGCTGAGCGAGACCGTCGACGGCCGCACCGTGACCACCGGCCGCGACGGCGGTGGCGCGCTGGTCCGGCGCACCCCGTCCGGTGTGGAGAGCGTGTGGAGCTTCGACTCTGCGGGCAACCCCGACGCGCTGACGGTCGGCGGGCACTCGGTGCGCCTGCGCCACGACGAGGGCCGCCGGGAGGTGTCGCGGACCGTCGACGACCGGGTGGTCGTCTCCCACGCCTTCGACAGCGACGAGAACCTGATCGCGCAGTCGGTGCGGATCGGCGAGTCCGAGCGCAGCCGCCGGTTCACCTACCGGCGCGACGGTTTCCTCGCCGGCATCGACGACGACGTGGCCGGGCCGACGCGGATGTCCCTCGACTCCGTCGGCCGCGTGGTGGAACTGCAGACGCCGCAGGGCAGCCGGCAGTACCGCTACGACGGTCTGGGCAACGTCGTCGAGTCCGGCGGGCCGGTGGCCGGAGCAGCCACCGGGGCCCACCGCTATGCGAGGAACACCCTGGTGGGTGCGGGCGCCACGGCGTACGAACACGACTTGCAGGGACGCGTGGTCGTGCGGCGCGAGGGCAACCGGGCGTGGCACTACACCTGGGACGCGCACGATCGGCTGATCGGGCTGCTCACACCCGAAGGTGACCGGTGGACGTACCGCTACGACCCGGTGGGCCGCCGCATCGGCAAACAGCGGCTGGTGGCCGCCGCGGGTTCGTGGCGGGTGGCCGAGACTTTCGAGTTCTCGTGGAGCGGTGCACAGCTCGTGGAGCAGTGCCACGTCGACGAGTCGGGTACGCGGACCGTCACCACGTGGGAGTACCACCCCGACGACGACCGCCCGATCCTGCAGGTGGGTCAGCCGTCCACTGTGGACGAGCAGTTCCTCTCCATCGTCACCGACCTGCTCGGCACCCCGACCGAACTGCTCGACGCCGACGGAGCCACGGTGTGGCGCGACAGCGGCGGGCTCTGGGACCGCGCCGGAAGCGCGACGCTCACCCCGCTGCGCTTCCCCGGCCAGTACGCGGACAGCGAGTCGGGCCTGCACTACAACGTCTACCGCTACTACGACCCGGCCACCGGCCGGTACCTCAGCCAGGACCCGCTCGGGCTCGGTCCCGCGGAGAACCCGGTCGCGTACGTCCCCAACCCGTTCGCGGACTGCGACCCGCTGGGCCTCGCGCCGACGAAGGGCAAGAAGGGCGCCTGCGGCGGCGGCTCCGGTGGCGCCTCGGACCGGCCGGGCGCGAGCAACGACGCGAGCAACGTCCCGGACAAGAAGGGCAAGGGCAAGAACAAGGCGAACGACACCGACACAGCGTCGGGTTCGGGTTCGGGCGGTGGCAAGGCTTCGGTGAGCCTCGGCGAGCACGACGGGGTCGAGGTGCACGTCGACTCCCACCAGGCCAAGCACCAGACCGGCGGCAACAGTTTCCTCGGGATGGACCCGTACAAGGGCGGTTCGGGGACCAAGTTCCCGGCGCAGGTGGATGGGAACTTCCACGAGAAGTACCTCGGGCCGCAGGTCGCCAAGCACACCAACGAGGGTCCGGCCAAGCAGATCGACGAGGACATCGCCGGCAAGAAGGCCAAGATCGACGAGCACGACTCGAACATCGAAGAAATCAAGATCGAAGGAAAGAACAAGCAGGCGGAATACGCTGAAGTCAAGGCTTCCAGGGATCTGACTCCGGAAGCGAAGACCGCCAAGCTGGAAGAAATCAAAGCAGAAATTCAGGCCAAAGCCGGCGAGCTCAGGAATGCGAACGCTGATAAAAAGGCCGCCGAAGACGACTACGCGGCCGCGGTCGAAGATCGTAACAACAAGGTGATCCAGTACGACAAGAACGCCAAGGATGACGGCATTCAGTACGACATGACCAGCCAGTACGACCCGGTCAAGGGTAAGTGGACCTCGACCTACCACGCCAACCCGGTGAACGAGAACTGGTGGAAGGAGTACGGCAGCAAGATCGCGAAGCAGCACGGCCTCGGCTGACGCTCGGCCGAGCTGTCGGAGAACCGGGTCCGGCTGGGAATTCACCGGGCCGGACCCGGTTGTTTCTACGTGCTCCTCGAAGTCACCACTTGTCCCAGTGGGTGACCTCGTCCGGGGCGGGGCGCGAAGCCGGGCGGAAGTCCGTGCCCTTCGTGTACGCCAACGGGGTCAGCACGGCCTGCGCGACCGTCTCGTACGGAATCCCGAGGAGGTCGGCCACCTCCCGCTCGCGTACGACGTGCATCGAGGTCCACGCCGTGCCGAGGCCGCGAGCGCGAGCCGCCAGCATGAAGCTCCACGTCGCCGGCAACACGTTGGACATGCCCGCCGTGGCTGACGCGCGGTCGGTGCCTTCGTTGCAGGCCAGCACGAGCACTGGCGCTTCACCCATGTGGTCGCCGAGGTAATCGGCCGAGCTGGCCACGCGCGACTGCACGCGGTCGCGCTCGGTGGCGCCGTCGTTCTTGCCCGGGTAGCCGGGCGATGCCTTGTACTGCGCGAAGATCGAGCCGTAGATCTCGCCGATGGCGCGGCGCTTGGCTTCGTCGCGCACGACCACGAAGCGGGCTGTGACGACGTTCGAGCCGGCCGGGGCTTGCAGGGCGAGGGCGACGCACTCGCGGATGAGGTCGTCGGGCACGTCGCGGGTGAAGTCGAGGCGCTTGCGCACCGCGCGAGTGGTGGACAGCAGCTGATCCGGGGAGAGTTCGAGCATGCCGCGATCATAAGTCCGCGAGGTGCCCGCCGCGCGAGACCGCGACCACAGCCGGGATTCAGTGTGCGCGCAGGCCTTCGATCAGCAGGTCGGCGAAGCGGTCCGCGAGCTCGTCAGTGGTGAGCGAGCCGTCCGGGGAATACCAGACATACGCCCAATTCAGGATGCTCGTGAGCGCGATGCCCGCGATGCGCGGGTCGGCTTCACGGAACTCGCCGGCCTCGATGCCTTGCGTGATGATGCCGCGCAGCCCCGTTTCCCAGCGGTCGCGGCTCGCGATCACGGCCTGCTGGCGCGGTTCGCTGAGCTGGCGCCACTCGTGGAAGAACACGGTGGCGAACTCCTTGTTCTCGCCGATGAGCTTGAGGTCGCGCGCGGCGACCTGGCGCAGCTGCTCGGTGGCGGTACCGCCCGCGGCGATGATCTCCTCCATGTCGCGCTCGGAGCGTTCCATGATGCTGTGCACGATCGCCTCGAGCAGGTCCTCTTTGCTCTGGATGTGCACGTACAGGCTTCCGGCGTGCACGCCGACCTCCCGGCCGATGTCGCGCATCGAAGTCCCGTGGTAGCCCTTGCGGGCGAACAGGCTCGCGGCGATCTCGACGATGGGCGTGACGTAGTCGGTGGCTCGTTCGGACACCCGCCCATTAGACACTACGGCGAGTGACGAGTCGATGGGCCAATCGCGTGCAACAACTGTTTGTTGACCGATCGCGCCCGTGCGATTAGCGTCCGGAGGTGAGACTTGGAGGCAGCCCGACGATGCGCTACTACGAGATCGACCAGAGGACCACCGCGCACATCCTCGCCGACAAAGCCGCCCGCGTCGGCGACCGCCCGTTCCTGCACTGGGCGGGGCGCACCTTCACCTACCGCGACCTCGACGAGATGACCAACCGCTACGCCAACGGGTTCGCCGCGCTCGGCATCAGCCGGGGCGACCACGTGGCGATGATGATGCCCAACGGGCCCGAGTTCCTGTGGACGCTCTGGGGCCTGGGCAAGCTCGGCGCCGTGGCAGTGCCGCTCAACACGGCCGCCAAGGGTGAGCTGCTGCGCTACTTCCTCGACCAGTCCGACTCCACGGCCGTGTGCGTGGCCGGCGATCTGCTCACGCGCGTCGCCGCCGTGCTGCCCGAGGTGCCGGCCGTGCGCACGGTGCTGGGGCTCGGCTCCGACCCGGCGCAGCTGGCCGCGCTGGACGGGATCACCACGCACGACCTCGCCGACCTCGGCCAGGCCTCACCCGAGCCGCCGCGGCTCGCCGAGCCCGTGCGCTGGAACGACCCGCACCTGATCCTCTACACCTCCGGCACCACGGGCCCGTCCAAGGGCGCGATCTGCCCGCAGGCGCAGGGCCACGCCGTGGGCCACCAGATGGCATCGCTCAACTCCTACCGCCAGGACGACGTGCTCTACACGTGCCTGCCGGTCTTCCACGGCAACGCCATCTGGTACACGGTGTACGCCGCGTTGTGGGCGGAAGCGTCGGTGGCCTTGTACCCGCACTTCTCGGCCAGCCGGTTCTGGTCGCAGATCCGCGAGTCGAAAGCCACGGTGTTCAACGCGCTGGGCGCGATGGCGAACATCATCTGGCAGCAGCCGCGCTCGGAGCGCGACCGCGACCACTCGGTGCGGATCTGCATGATGGTGCCGAACTCCCGCGAGCTGGCCGAAGGGTTCCTCGAACGCTACGGCGCGAAGGTCACCTCCGTGTACGCGATGACCGAGAACTGCGCGGTCACCGTGTTCAGCCCCGACGACCCGCTGGAGAAGGTGCCCTCGGCGGGCCGGGTGCGGCCCGACATGAGCGTGCAGATCGTGGACGAGGAGGGCCGGCCCGTCGCCCAGGGCGAGGTCGGCGAGATCCGCCTGCGCCCCAACGAACCCGGCATGACCATGCTGGAGTACTACAAGATGCCCGACGCCACTGTCGGCGCCACCCGCGACCTGTGGTTCCACACCGGCGACCGCGGCTGGCTCGACGAAGACGGGTACCTCTTCTTCTCCGACCGCAAAAAGGAGGCCATCCGCCGCCGCGGCGAGAACATCTCCGCCTACGAGGTGGAGACCATCGTCTGCAAACACCCGGCGATCCTCGAGGCCGCCGCCGTGCCCGTGGCTTCGGAACTGGGCGAGGACGACCTGATGGTGTACGTCGTGCTCGAAGAAGGCGCGAGCGCCTCCTACGAGGAGATCATCGCGTTCTGCGACGAGCGCATGCCCTACTTCATGGTGCCGCGCTACCTGGAGTTCATCGACGGCCTGCCGAAGACGCCGAGCGAGAAGATCGAGAAGTACAAGCTGAAGACCGCCGCCGCGGACCGCGTCGGCGAGCTGTGGGACCGGGAGGCGGCGGGCATTGTCATCAGGAAGTGAAGCCGTCAGGTTCAGTGCGGACGGTCCCGTCGGCCGGATCACGATCGACCAGGAGGCCACGCGCAACGCGCTCAGTCCCGAGGTGATCGCCGGTCTGGACAAGGCGATCACGGCCGCGGGGGAGTGCTCGGTGGTCGTGGTGCGGGGGCGGGGCGGAACGTTGTCGGCCGGCGCCGAGCTGAAGTTCCTGCGTTCGGTGCTCGACGACCCGGCCGCGGTGCGCGAGTACATCACGTCCATCGGGGTGACCCTCGACCGGCTGGAATCCGCGCCGTTCGTGTCCGTCTGCGTGATCGACGGCTACGCGGTGGCGGGTGGCTGCGAGATCATGCTCGCCTGCGACCTCGCCGTGGTCAGCGAGACCGCGCAGATCGGCGACCGGCACCTCGAGTACGGGCTGCTGCCGGGCGCCGGCGGTTCGGTGCGCCTCACCCACGCCGTCGCCCCGGCGATCGCCCGCAGGTTGCTCTACACCGGCGAAATAGTCGACGGCGCCACCGCCGCGGGCTTCGGGCTCGTGAGCAGCGCGGTGCCCGCGGCCGAGCTCGACGACGCCGTCGACGCGCTCGTGGCGCGCCTGGCCCGGCACGCGCCCGACGCGTTGCGCGGCATGAAACGCCTGCACCGCAAGGCACTCGCCGACGAACCCGCCGCCGCGATCACCGCGGAGCGGGAGACGTTGCTCGCGCACCTGGCCGGCGCAAGCGCGCGGGAAGGGCTGGCCGCGTTCGCCGAGCGCAGAGCGCCGCGGTTCGGCAGTCTCTGACTCAAGATCGCCGGTGGCCCGGCACGGAAAGGTAAAACCATGAGCACAGACACCGATCGCCCGGTCTCGGGCCGGTGGTTCGAACAGCTGGAAGTCGGCACCGTGGTGCGGCACGCGACGCGGCGCACCGTGACCGAGACCGACAACGTGCTGTTCACGACCATGACGATGAACCCGGCGCCGATGCACCTCGACGCCGACTACGCCTCGCGCAGCGAGTTCGGCAAGCCGCTGGTGAACAGCATGTTCACGATCGCGCTGGTGGTCGGGCTCTCGGTGTACGAGCTCACGCTGGGCACGATCGTGGCGCAGCTCGGGATGTCCGAGGTGGAGTTCCCGAAGCCGGTGTTCGCGGGCGACACGATCCGCGTGGAGAGCGAGGTCGTGGAGGCCCGGGCTTCGAAGTCGCGGCCGGGCGCCGGGATCGTCGTGTTCGAGCACCGCGCCTACAACCAGCGCGACGAACTGGTGTGCCGGGCAAAGCGCACCGGCCTGATGCACCGCCGACCGGTGGGGGATGCCGCGTGATCACCGAGTACTTCGACCGGATCAAGGTGGGCGACACCCACGTCAGCCGGGCCCGCACGATCACCGAGACCGACATCGTCCAGTTCGCCATGTTCACCGGCGACTGGCACCCGGCGCACACCGACGCCGAGTACTTCGGCGCCGACCCGGTGTTCGGCGGACGCGTGGCGCACGGCGCGCTTTCGCTGTCGGTCGCGCTGGGCCTGGTCACGTTCTGGCCCGAGGCCATGAAGGCGTTCTACGGCATCGACAAGCTGCGCTTCATCACGCCGGTGCGCGTGGGCGACACGATCCACGTCGAGACCGAGGTCACCGAGCTGACCCCGCGCGGCGACGGCAAGGGTGTGGTCACCTCCGCGTTCCGGATCCTCAACCAGCGGGGCGAAACCGTGCTCGCGGCGTCGCTGAAGACCCTGGTGGTCACGGAAGGGGCGGCGCGATGAGCGAGGTGACAGCCGAGCTCGAGAAGGCCGAAGAGGTCGCGCTGGCGGGTGGCGACGCGAGCCGCTGGCCGAACAAGCTCCCGGTGCGGGAACGGATCGCGCTGCTGCTCGACCCCGGCAGCTGGGTGGAGGACGGGCTGCTCGCCGACGCGTCGGGCGACGGCCTGCCCGCCGACGGCGTGCTCACCGGCGTCGGCACGGTCGAGGGCCGGCCGGTCGCCGTGATCGCCCACGACTTCTCGGTGAAGGCCGGGTCGTGGGGCGAGCTGACGTGCGAGAAGCAGGTGCGCATCCTGGAGCGCGCCGACCGTGACCTGCTGCCGGTTTTCTACCTCGTCGACTCCGCCGGCGGGCGGCTCACCGACCAGCTCGGGTTCTTCTCCGGGCGGCGCGGCGCGTCGCGGATCTTCCAGCTGCAGGTGAAGCTTTCCGGGAGGGTGCCGCAGATCTGCTGCCTGCACGGGCCGTCGGCCGCGGGTGGCGCGTACATGCCGGCGTTCACCGACTGGGTGGGCATGGTCGCGGGCAACGCGTCGATGTACCTGGCCTCGCCGCGCGTTGCGGAGAAGGTGACCGGCGAGCGCACCACGCTGGAGGAAATGGGTGGCGCGACCATGCACGCCACCGTTTCCGGCTGCGGCGACGAGGTGTTCGACGAGGACTGGCAGGTGATCGCGGCGGCGCGGCTGCTGCTGTCGTACCTGCCCGACGACTGGCGTTCGGCGCCCGCCCGCGCCGAGGCCGTGGCGCCGGAGATCCCGGAGTGGCCCGACGGCCTGATCCCGGAGGACCCCAACGCGGCCTACGACGTGCGCGACGTGATCCTGCGGCTGGTCGACGCCGGGAGCTTCTTCGAGATCAAGTCCGAGTGGGCCGAGGAGATGGTGACGGGCTTCGCGCGCCTGAGCGGGCAGACCGTCGGGTTCGTCGCGAACCAGCCGTCGGTGCGCAGCGGCGCGATCTTCGTGGACTCGGCTGACAAGGCGGCGCGGTTCGTGTCGATGTGCGACGCGTTCAACGTGCCGTTGGTGTTCTTGCAGGACGTGCCGGGCTTCATGGTCGGCGTCGCGGTGGAGCGGCAGGGGATCATCCGGCACGGTGCGAAGATGGTCGCGGCGATGGCGAGTGCCGAGGTACCGAAGTTCAGCGTGGTGCTGCGCAAGGCGTACGCGGCCGGCTTTTACGCGATGTGCGCGCCGGGCTTCGAACCGCGCGCCACGATCGCGCTGCCGACCGCGACGATCGGCACGATGTCCCCCGAGGCATCGGCGAACGCGGTGTACGCCAACAAGATCGCGGCGATCGAGGACCCGGCGGAGCGCGAGGCGTTCGTGGCCGCACGCGTCGCCGAGCAGGCCGCGGACTTCACGTTGCTGCGGATGGCCGGTGAGCTGCACGTCGACACGGTGGTGAAGCCGGAGGCGCTGCGGGCCGAGCTGCTGGGCCGCCTGCGCGCGGCCGGGAGCTGGGAGCGTTCGGGCCACCGCCGCCACCACCTGATCAGCCCGGTGTGATGATGACGACCGGATTGGTTCCCCGCAGCCTGCTGTTCATGCCGGGCTCGAAGGCGTCGATGATCGCGAAGATCCCCGCGATCGCGCCCGACGCGGCCGTGGTCGACCTCGAAGACGCCGTGCCCACGGCGCAGAAGGCCGAAGCTCGCGAGACGACCGTGGCCGCGCTGGCCGGGTTCGAGGTCGGTCCGCGCACGACGGTGCTGGTGCGGGTCAACCCGAGCACCTCGCCGTGCTTCGCCGACGATCTCGCAGCCGTCGCGTCGCTGCGCGGTGTCGGCGTCGTCCTGCCGAAGTACGAGCGGCGCGAAGAGATCGACGTGGTCCGCGCCCAGGTCGGTGCGGACGTGCCGATCGTGGTCGGGCTCGAGACGGTGCGCGGTGTGGCGTACTGCCGTGAGCTCTTGAGCGCCGCGATCGACTCCGTCTACTTCGGAGCCGAGGACTACATCGCCGACATCGGCGGCGTCCGCACCACCCGCGGCGACGAGGTGCTCTTCGCCCGCAGCGAAGTGCGGCTCGCCGCCCACCTCGGTGGAGTGTCCACTGTGGACCAGGCCGTGGTTGCGATCCGCGACGACAACCGGTTCCGCGTGGACGCCGAAGCCGGCCGTGCGATCGGCTACACCGGCAAGATCTGCGTGCACCCGCGTCAGGTCGAGCTGGCCCACGAGGTCTTCACGCCTGCGCCGGCCGAGGTCGCGCGCGCCCGCGCGGTGCTGGCCGCGGCCGACTCCGGCGTGGCCGTGGTCGACGGAGAAATGGTGGACGACGTCCACGTGCGGATGGCGCGCACGGTGCTGGCGCGTGTGCCGGAGGAGAGCTGATGCGCGTCGGGCTGATGTTCCCGCCCGGGGCGGACCCCGGTGAGATCCCGGCGGTCGCGCGCCGCGCCGAAGCGGCCGGGTTCGACTTCTTCTGCTGTGGTGAGCACGTGTTCTTCCACGGCCCGATGACCAACGCCTTCGTCGGGCTGGCCGCGGCGGCGGGCGCGACCGAGCGGATCGGGCTGATGAGCGCGCTCACGATCCTGCCGATGTATCCGGCGGCGCTGGCGGCCAAGCTCGTCGCCGCGCTCGCGACGGTGTCGCGCGGTCGGTTCGAGCTCGGGGTCGGCGTGGGCGGTGAACACCCGCCGGAGTTCGAGGCCGTCGGCGTGCCGCTCGCCGAGCGTGGGCGCCGCACGGACGAGGCGCTCGAAGTGCTGCACCGGTTGCTCGCCGGGGGACCGGTGACGTTCCGCGGCGAGTTCACCACGATCGAGGGCCAGGAACTGCAGCCGGTGCCCGCGGTCCGGCCGCCGGTGTGGGTCGGTGGCCGGCGGCCCGCGGCGATGCGCCGGGCCGCACGCCACGCGGACGGCTGGTTGCCCTACCTGGTCTCACCGGAGCGGTTGGCCGACAGCGTGGCGCAGGTGCGGAAGCTGGCCGCGGGATACGGGCGCCCGCCCGAGGACATCCGCGGCGGGGTCTATCTGTGGTCCGCTGTGGACACCGACGGCGACCGGGCCAGGCGTGAGGTCGTGTCGGCGGTGAGCGAGACCTACCAGCAGGACTTCGAGGGCTACGCCGACCGCTACCTGTTGTTCGGCACACCGGCCCGCGTGCGGGAGCGGCTGGCGGAGTACGCGGCGGCGGGGGCCGAGAGCGTGATCTTCGCCCCGGCGTGCGCCGACCACGACCGCGCGATCGACTTGTTCGCCACCGAGGTTCTGCCCGGCATCCGGGAGAGGGGAGTGTCCCGTGTCTGAGTCCACCGAAGTGGTCTCGAAGGTGTTCACCAAGGTGCTGGTGGCCAACCGCGGCGAGATCGCCGTACGCGTGATCCGCGCCGCGCGTGACGCCGGGCTGGGGTCGGTCGCCGTCTACGCCGACCCGGACGCCCGGGCGCCGCACACCCGCCTCGCCGACGAGGCCTACGCGCTGCACGGCAGCACGGCCGCCGAGTCCTATTTGGACATCGACAAGATCCTCGACGTCGCCAAGGTCAGCGGCGCCGACGCCGTGCACCCCGGCTACGGGTTCCTCTCGGAGAACGCCGCCTTCGCCCAGGCCGTGCTCGACGCCGGTCTCGTGTGGATCGGCCCGGGTCCGCAGGCGATCCGCGACCTCGGCGACAAGGTGACCGCGCGCAAGATCGCCCGGTCCGTCGGCGCGCCGCTGGTGCCGGGCACCGAAGAGCCGGTGGCGTCGGCCGAGGAGGTCGTGGCGTTCGCGCGCGAGCACGGGCTGCCGGTGGCGATCAAGGCCGCGTTCGGCGGCGGGGGTCGCGGGCTCAAGGTCGCGCGCACGCTCGAAGAGATCCCCGAGCTGTTCGAGTCCGCCACGCGCGAAGCCGTCGCGGCCTTCGGCCGCGGCGAGTGTTTCGTCGAGCGCTACCTCGACCACCCCCGGCACGTCGAGGCACAGGTGCTCGCCGACGCCCACGGCACGGTCGTCGTGGCCGGCACCCGCGACTGCTCGTTGCAGCGCCGTCACCAGAAGCTGGTGGAGGAAGCCCCGGCGCCGTTCCTGAGCGCCGAGCAGCGCGAGCTGATCCACACCTCCGCCAAGCAGATCTGCGCGGCGGCGGGATACCTTGGCGCGGGCACCGTCGAATACCTCGTCGGCACCGACGGCACCATCTCGTTCCTCGAGGTCAACACCCGGCTGCAGGTCGAGCACCCCGTGACCGAGGAGACGACGGGCCTCGACCTCGTGCTGGAGCAGTTCCGCATCGCCCGTGGCGAGCGGCTGACCATCGCCGATCCCGAAACACGCGGGCACGCGTTCGAGTTCCGCATCAACGGCGAGGACCCGGGTCGTGGCTTCCTCCCGATGCCCGGCACCGTGCGCCGCTTCGACGTACCCGAGGGCCCCGGCATCCGCCTTGACTCCGGTGTGGAGGCGGGGAGCGTCGTGGGTGGACAGTTCGACTCGATGCTGGCCAAGCTGATCGTCTCCGGGCCCGACCGCGCGACGGCTCTGGCTCGCAGCCGGCGGGCGCTGGCCGAACTGGCGGTGGAGGGTCTCGCGACCGTGGTGCCGTTCCACCGCGCCGTGGTGCGCGACCCGGCGTTCACGGCCGAGAACGGGTTCACCGTCCACACGCGCTGGATCGAGGAGGACTTCGCCAACACCCTGCCCGAGTACTCCGCCGAACCCGCCGACGACGGCAAGGTGTCGATCTCCGTCGGCGGCCGCGCCCTGCGGGTGGCGTTGCCCGGTCTGTCCGAAGTGGGCAGCCGGGCCGACGAGATCCGCGCGGCTTCCGCGGCCGTGGCACTCGGTCCGCGTGCGACGGCCGTGTCCGGCGACGCGGTGACGACGCCGATGCAGGGCACGGTCGTGAAGCTCGCCGTGGCCGAAGGCGACCAGGTCGAGGCCGGCGACCTCATCGCCGTGGTGGAGGCGATGAAGATGGAGAACCCGGTGAAGGCGCACAAATCCGGCGTGGTCACGGGGCTCGCGGTGGCGGTCGGCGACAGCCACGCCCAGGGCGACGTGCTCTGCGAGATCGCCGGGTAAAGTCCACTCGGGACTTCCGTTGGCGATTTTCCGATGTCAAAGGAGGGGAGCACGCTCGTGGATCTCGGAATCGCCGGCCGCACGGCCGTGGTGTGCGCGTCGACCCAGGGCCTCGGGCGGGCCTGCGCGGCGGAGCTCGCCCGGGCGGGCTGCACCGTCGTCGTCAACGGGCGCTCGGAGGACTCGACGCGCGCCGCGGCCGCGGAGCTCGCGGCGGAAACGGGCGCGGCCGTGGTGCCCGTGGCGGGCGACCTCGGCGACCACGCCGTGCAGGACGCGCTGCTCTCGGCCGCGGGACCGGTCGACATCCTCGTGAACAACAACGCCGGTCCGCCGTTCCGCGACTTCCGCGAGGTCGACGAAGACGCGCTGTTCGCCGGCGTGCGCGCCAACATGGCCACGCCGATCCGGCTGGTGCAGCTGGTCGTCGACGGCATGGTGGAACGCCGGTTCGGCCGGATCGTGAACATCACGTCCGGCTCGGTCAAGATGCCGCTCGCCGGGCTCGACCTCTCCAGCGGCGCGCGGGCCGGCCTCACCGGGTTCCTCGCCGGCGTCGCCCGGTCCGTCGCGCACGCCAACGTGACGATCAACTTCCTGCTGCCCGGCTCGTTCGACACCCGCCGCCTGCGTTCGGGTCAGGAAACGGCGGCTGCGAACGCGGGAGTGACGCCGGAAGCCGTCGCGGACCGGCAGCGCGCGGCGATTCCCGCCGGACGGTTCGGCGAGCCCGCGGAGTTCGGTGCGGCGTGCGCCTACCTGTGCTCGGCGCAGGCCGGGTTCGTCACCGGCCAGAGCCTGCTCATCGACGGTGGGGCGTACCCGGGCGTGCTCTGACGCCCGGGGCCCCGTGCGTCAGCCGACCCAGACCGTCTTGAGGTTGCAGAACTCCCGGATTCCGTGCGACGACAGCTCGCGGCCGTAACCCGAGCGCTTCACACCGCCGAACGGCAGCTCCGGGTACGACACCGTCATGCCGTTGATGAACACCTGCCCGGCGTCGAGGTCGTCGATGAACCGCTCGATCTCGCCGGCGTCCTCGGTCCACGCGTTGGACCCGAGGCCGAACGACGTCGCGTTCGCGATCTCCAGCGCCTCGTCGAGGTCCGCCGTGCGGTAGAGCGAGGCGACCGGGCCGAACACCTCTTCGGTGAAGATGCGCATCTCGCGCGTGATGTCGGTGATCACCGTCGGCGGGTAGAACCAACCCGGGCGATCCGGGCGTTTCCCACCGCACAGCACGGTGGCGCCCGCGGAAACGGCCTCGTCCACCAGTTCCTCGACGTCGGTGCGGCCCTGTTCCGTGGCCAGCGGCCCGACCTTCGTATCGTCGTCGAACGGGTCGCCGACGGTCAGCGCGCGCATCCGCTCCACGAACTTCCTGGCGAACTCGTCGTAGACGTCGGTGTGCACGATGAAGCGCTTCGCCGCGATGCACGACTGGCCGTTGTTCTGCGTGCGCGCTGTCACCGCGGTCTCGGCCGCGCGGTCGAGGTCGGCCGAGGGCATCACCACGAACGGGTCGCTGCCGCCCAGTTCCAGCACGGTGTGCTTCACCTCGTCACCGCAGATCGCGGCGACCGAACGCCCGGCCGGCTCACTGCCGGTGAGCGTGGCGGCGGCGACGCGCGCGTCACGCAGGATCCGCTCGACCTGGCGCGAGGAGACCAGCAGCGTCTGGAAGCAGCCTTCACCGAATCCGCCGCGGCGGAACACGTCCTCGAGGTACAACGCGGTTTGCGGCACGTTGGACGCGTGCTTGAGCAGCCCGACATTGCCCGCCATCAGCGCGGGCGCCGCGAAGCGCATCACCTGCCACAGCGGGAAGTTCCACGGCATCACGGCCAGCACCACCCCGAGCGGCTGGTAGCGGCCCAACGCACGCGACGCGCCGACCACCGACGGGTCCGGCAGCGGCTCGTCGGCGAGGAACGCTTGCGCGTGGTCGGCGTAGTACCGCATGCCCTTGGCGGACTTCAGCGCCTCCGCGCGGGCCGAGGCGAGCGTCTTGCCCATCTCGGTCGTCATCATTCGCGCGACGTCGTCGGCTTCTTTCTCGAGAAGGTCGGCGGTGGCATGCATCAGCGCGGCGCGCTCGGCGAACGTGGTGCGCCGGTAGGTCTGCCACTGCTCGTGCGCGATCCCGATCCTGTCCCGGACCTCGGCCTCGGTCAGCTCGGTGAACGTCTTGACCGTCTCCCCGGTCGCGGGGTTGATGGTGGCGATCGCCATGGGCGGAGCCGTCCCTTCTCCTCGTCGCGGTGCGGCCGCGCGGGCCGTCCCCAGCACGAGCCTAGGTCTTCCCGGCCCGCCCGGCAGGCAAACCAGCGGCAGGAAAACCCGCGGCAGGCGGGCCCAGCACGAAGCCCCCAGGCTCGTGAGTCCCTGGGGGCTTCGGCTCAGCCCGCCCGAGGCGGGAGTGGGAACCCGGCCGCCGCGCCTTGGTCGGGGTCAGCACGCGGCGGCCGGGAGATCATTCGCCGTCGGGGTGGTCTTCGTCGTCGCCGGTTTCGGGGTTGCCGTCGTAGATCACCGAGCCGTCGTCGCGCATCCATTTGCCGATCGCCTTCACCTCCAGCGGCTCGGCGAGGAGGAGTTGGACGGTGTAGCCGTAGAAGCGGGCGTAGAGCAGCACGTTGGTGAAGGCCGCATCCGCTGCGCCGGGGTGGTTTTCGAGGCGCCACAAGGTGAGTGGGCTGATGCCGAGGGTTTCGGCGACCTCGTCGCGGGTCAGGCCGGCCTTCCGGCGCAGCGTGTGCAGGTGCTGCAGGAGCTGCCACAGCTCGGACATCGCCTGGGTGTCGCCGGCGTTGTCGCCGTGGGGCATGCGCTCGCGCCAGGGCGGGCGGCGTTGTCCTGGGTCGTCTTCGACGAGGACCACGTGCAGGCGATAGCCGAGGTGGCGAGCGTAGGCGTCGAGGGTCGGCAGGGTCTGGCTGGTGCGGGCCCGGGTGCGCAGCGAGTGGATGTTCCCGGCGAGCATGCCGAGGATCCGCCCCGCTTCCCGCAGGGTGAGGCCCTCGGCGACGCGGATCTCCTCGAGCCGCGCGGCGACGATGTCGAGTTGCTCGAGCGCCGACCGCTGGACCAGCGCAGTCATCGCGGCCGCCGGAAGCAGGTGCGGCAGTCGCGCGCCTTGTCACGGTCATCGCCGAGTTCCTGCGACAGCTCGGAGCGGAACGCCCACCGCGCCGGAATGACGAAGCCGTTCTGCGTGCAGCCGGGGCTGAAGGTGTCCCGTCCCTCGTCTTCCAGCTGAGCGCGCAGGTACCGGTGGTTGCGTGTGTCTCCTGCCCAGAAATGCACGGCGAACAGGCCGCGCTCGATCATCGCTGGTGACAGCTCGCCGGTCACCTCATCTGCCGCTATTGTCATCGCTCACCCTCCCCGGACACGTCACGTGTGCACGGGACTACACTTTGAAGCAGCTGAGGCGAGAGTGCAATATTTACACTCTCGCCTCACTCGAAAGGAGCATGATCGTGCCCAACCCGCCTTCCCTTCGCCGTCGGCGCCTGGTGTCGGCGCTTCGCCGGCTGCGCACCGAAGCGGGGCTGACCATTGTGGACGCTGCCGAGGCCGCGGGGTTCTCCGAAGCCAAGCTCAGCCGGATCGAAACGCTGCGGCACATGGTCAACGGCGACGACACCTACCGGCTCGCCCAGGTCTACGGGGCGGACCAGCAGACAACGGATGCGCTCGTGCAGCTCGCGCGAAGCTCCAAGCAGCGCGGGTGGTGGGCCGCCTACTCCGATGATGCGCTCGGCAGACTGACCGACTACATCGAAATGCAGGCCGATGCGGTCCGCATCCGCGAGTTCGAGGAAGGCATCGTGCCGGGTGCGCTCCAGACCCGTGGATATACCGAAGCCGTTCTGCGCCTCGGCCTGCCGGATGCGAGCGAGGAGACAATCCAGCAGCGGCTCAAGGTCCGGACCGAACTCCAGGAGAGCGCCCGGTCCCGAGACCTGCGGATGTGGGTGATCCTCGACGAGATGGCGCTGCGGCGCCCTGTCGGCGGTCGCGGCGTGATGGCGGACCAAGTCGCTGCGCTGATCTCGGCGGCCAACTCGCCAGGCATCCGCGTGCAGGTGCTCCCGACAGACGTGAGCGGCCATCCGGCGATGGGGACGCCCTTCACGCTGCTCGATCTTGCCGATCGGGCCACGTATGTCTACCTCGACACCCTCGCCGGTGGCTCGTACCTGGAGGAGACTCGCGACGTTGACCGGTATGAGTCGGCCTGGGAGGCGCTCCAGGCGACAGCGTTGAGCTTCGAGGATTCGACTAGCCTGATGGCGACCATTCGAACCGAGCACCAAGGCGGGTAGAACGTGAACGAGACCCGGCTGTGGCGCACCTCGTCGTATTCGAGCAGTGAAGGGCAATGCGTCGAGGTCGCCGTGGGCATCAAGTCGGTCGGCATCCGGGACACCAAGGACCGCCAGGGCGGCGAACTCGACGTTCGCGCCGCCGCGTGGCCGGCCTTGCTGGAGCAGCTCGGGCGTTGACCGCGCAGGCAGAAGACCCCCAGCGACTCGTGAGCGCTGGGGGCCTTCTGCTGCCTCTACTGCCTCTACTGTCGGGAGTCTCGGGATCAGCCGACGGGCTGCAGGACGAAGTCGTAGCGCGCCTCGACCCACGGCACGGCCGATTCGCCGCCGTCGGGCGTCGGACCTGGCTCGCGGGGCTCGAAGGTGACCACGAGCTCCTGTTTGGTGCCGAACACGACGTCGCTGTCGAGGTACTCGGCGCCTTCCTGGAACAGGTGCGTGATCAGCGGTTCGTACCCCGCGGCGTTCACGAGGAAGTGCACGTGCGCCGGGCGGAAGTGGCTGATGTCGGTGCGCGAGATGAGGTCGCCGACGGGGCCGTCCATCGGGATCGAGTATCCCTTCGGGGCGATCGTGCGCACGCAGTAGGTGCCGTCGGCGCGAGCGGTGTACTTCGCGCGCAACCGGGCTTCGTCGATCTCCGGCAGCTGCGACTCGTACGAGCCGTCGGCGTCCGCCTGCCACACGTCGAGCAGTGCGCCGGCGACGGGGGAGCCGTCGAGGGAACGGACGGCGCCGCTGACGTAGAGCGGGGTGCCTTCGACGCCGTCGGACATGTCGCCGCCGAAGTCCAGCTCGGGGGAGCCGTCGATGTGGAACGGGCCGAGCACCGTGGCCGGCGTGGCTTCCTTCTCGAAGGCGTGGTTCATCTGCACGACGAGCATGCTCAGGCCGAGCACGTCCGAGGCGAGGATGAACTCCTCGCGCTTCTCGTCGCTGATCTGGCCCGATTTGGTGAGCCACTGGATCGCGGCCATCCACTCCGGCTCTGTGAGCCGCACTTCGCGCGCGAAGTCGTGCAGGTGGCGCACGAGCGCGGTCATCAGCTCCCTCGTGCGCGGGTCGTGCGCGGTGCCCCACCGCCGCGCGGCCAGCTCCGTGATGTTGTCCTCGGTGACGAGCTCCATGGGCGTCCTTTTCCTCGGCCGGTTCCAGTGCGTGTCAGGGGGTCAGGGCGTGTACGGGTCCGGCGCGACAGGCCGGTTGTTCAGGTCTACCGCGAGGAAGATGTCGTTGCCCACAGGGTGACGCAGTTCCTCGGCGAGCTGCCCGATGAGCCCGGCCGTGCGGGCCAGCAGGGCAAACCCGCGCAGTAGCTCCAGAGGCAGCCCGAGGTCGGCCAGCGCCGCGCCGCAGACGCCCGCACCGTTGAGCGGCAGCGTTTTGCCGAGCACCTGCGGGTGCACGCGGCCGATCGCGGTGAACAGCGCCAGGTGCGGGCCGACGAGCCCCTCCTCGGCGGCGATCTCCAGCAGGCGCGGTGTGCGCGGGTCGCCCTGCTTGTGCACGTGGTGCCCGAGCCCGGGGACGAACTCGCGGGCTTCCCGTTTCGTGCGCACCGTTTCGAGGGCGAGCGCGTCCCAGCCGGCGTCGTCGGTGGGGATCTCTCCGGCGGAGGCGAGCACCTCGTGCAGGAATCGGCCGCAGTCCTCGGTGACGCCGAGGAAGCGCGAGCCACCGCCGAGCAGGCCGGCGGCGAGCGCGCCCTGGATCGAGTCGGGCGCGGACAGGTAGGTCAGCCGCGTGACGATCGCGGTCGGGGTGAAGCCGTGGTCGGCCAGCGCCGCGAGCACGGCCTCGAACACGCGGGTCTCGCCCGGCGTCGGCCGACGCTGCGTGGCGAGCCAGAAGGCCAGCTCGCCGAAGCCGACCTTGCCCATCACGTCCTGGGCCAGGTCCTGGCCGAGCAGGGTGATCTTGTCGAGCGACGACGCTCCGAGCGCCGTCTCGTACACCGGCTCGTTCACTCGGATTCCTCTCGCGGGGTACGGAGCCAGGCGCGCAGCTCGGCACCGTGCTCGTCGAGCTCGGGCGGTGGCAGCCGGTAGGACGCCGGGGTCGCCGAGAGCCGCAACGGGTGGCGCGTGGTGGGCACCGCGCGGTCGCCTTCGCCGACCTCGACCACGGGATCGAGCCCGAACCGCTCGGCCATCGCGAAGCCGCCGTCGATCGTGGAGATCGGGCCGCACGGTACGCCCACGGCCGTGAGGGCCTCGAACCAGTCGACGGCGCCGCGGGCGGCCAGGCGCTCGACAAGGATCGGGCGCAGCTCCTCGCGGTTGCGCGTGCGGTCGGCGTTGTGCGCGAAGCGCGGGTCTTCGGCGATCTCCGGGATCGCGAGCACGTCGCACAGCTTGCGGAACTGGCCGTCGTTGGCCGCGGCGACGATGATGTCGTCGTCGGCGGTCGGCAGCGGCTCGTACGGGAAGACGCTGGGGTGCGCGTTGCCCATCCGGTATGGGACCACGCCGCCGGCGACGTAGGCGGAGCTGTGGTTCACCAGCCCGGTGAGCGCCGAGGACAGCAGGTTGACCTCCACGAGCTGGCCGGCGCCGGTCGCGTCGCGGTGGCGCAGCGCGGCGAGGATGCCGATCACGGCGTGGTTGCCGGCCATCACGTCGAACACGGAGATGCCGGCGCGGTACGGCGGCCCGGCAGGGTCGCCGGTGAGGCTCATCAGGCCGGAGATCGCCTGCACCATGAGGTCGTAGCCGGGCACATGGCTGCCCGCGCCGGAGCCGAAGCCGGTGATCGACGCGTAGACGAGGCCGGGGTTGAGGGCGCGGACGGTCTCGTAGTCGAGGCCGTACTTGGTGAGGCCGCCGGGCTTGAAGTTCTCGATGAGCACGTCGGCCCGGGCGGCGAGCTCGCGCCCGAGCGCCGCGTCGGCCTCGTCGCGCAGGTCGAGGGCGATGGAGCGCTTGCCGCGGTTCACGCCGAGGTAGTAGGTGGAGGTCTCGCCGCGCACCGGCGGCATCCAGGTGCGGGTCTCGTCGCCCTGCGGGCCCTCGACCTTCACGACTTCGGCGCCGAGGTCGGCGAGCAGCATCGTGGCGTACGGGCCGGCCAGCACCCGGGAGAAGTCCGCCACCAGCAGCCCCGACAGCGGTCCGGTGCCCGCTCCCGCCGGGGAGTCTTCCATGCTTCGCCTCTCTTCGTGTCCGTCAGGCGGACCAGTGTCCGTCCGGGTCGTCCAACTGAGAGTCTGCGCCAGCGCGGCGCGCCGGTCAAGCGCGGGTCAGGACACGGTCGGCGCGGCGGTGGCGGCACTGTGGGGCACGTCCTCCAGGCGCGCGAAGTCCGCGCTGATGTCGCCCGCGGCCTGCAGCAGCAGTGGTAGGTGGTGGCCGATCAGGCGGTCGACCGGGGTCTCGGCGGCGTGGCAGTTGACGTTGATGCTCGCGATCACGCGGCCGGCCCCGTCGCGCAGGGGCGCCGCCACCGAGCGGATGCCGAGGGTGAGCTGCTCGTCGGTCAGCGCCCAGCCGCGGGCGCGGACCTCACGCAGCTCGGCGTCGCGTTCGGCGTGGCCGGGCTGCCAGCGCGGCACGAGCCCGGAGCGCGTCGGCTCGGCGAGCGTGGTCTCGAGCTCCTCGGGTGAGAGGGCCGCCAGCAGGACTTTGCCCAGCGACGTCGGCAACGCCGGGAACCGGGTGCCGATCTGCACGGCCAGCGACACGATCTTCGGCACCGAAACCCGGGCCACGTAGACGATGTCGGACCCGTCGAGCTGGGCGATCGAGCAGGACTCGTTCGTCTGCGCCACGAGTTTCTCCAGGTGCGGGCGCGCGATGTCCCACAGGCCCATCGACCGCACGTAGGCGACGCCGAGCTCGAGCACGCGGGGCGTGAGGGCGTAACCACGCTCGGCCGCGCGCACGTAGCCGAGTTCTTCCAGTGTCAGCAGGATCCGCCGTGCGGTGGGGCGGGCCAGCTTCGTGGCGGTCGCGACCTCGGCGAGCGTCATCACCGGCTGGTTGGGCCGGAAGGCGGCGATCACTTCGAGCCCGCGGGCGAGCGCCTCGATGAAGTCCGGACCGGTTCCCTCTCGTGGCATGGCACGACCTCCTCACGGCCTGGCGGGCACTGCGTCCCGCGAAGCGTATCCGCTCGCTGTCCGCGAGACGGACAGCGTCGCCCGGCCTCGCGCGGCGCGGGGTCCGGCCGGGCATTGACAGGGGCTCCGCGGTGCGCAAAAGTGTCTTCACCCCACTGGTTGTCCGTCAAGCGGACGATTGTACGCGTCGGGGGTCCGTGGGGCTCCGGCGTGGAAGAGAGGCAGCCATGAGCGAGCCCACCGGCCGGCCGGTCGTCCTGCGCGGCGGGACCGTGCTGACCGTCGACGCCACCCGCCGCGTGCTGCCCGGGCACGACGTGCTGGTCACCGGCGACACGATCACCGCCGTCGGCCCGGAACTGGCCGTGCCGGACGGCACCGTGGAGATCGACGCGACCGGCGGCATCGTGATGCCGGGCATGATCGACACCCATCGGCACATGTGGCAGACGGCGATGCGCGGCTACGGCGCCGACTGGACGCTGACGCAGTACTTCGTCTGGTACTACCTGGAACACGGCAAGACGTTCCGCCCGGCCGACGTCTACGCGGGCAACCTGCTGTCCGCCTGGGAAGCGCTCGATGCGGGCGTGACGACCACAGTGGACTGGTCGCACGGGCTGCAGACGACCGAGCACGCCGACGCGGCCGTGGACGCGCTGCAGGCCGTGCCGGGCCGGTTCGTGCTGGCGTACGGCAACATCCAGGACGCGCCGGCGCACTGGACCGCTGCGCCCGAGTTCCGCGAGTTCGTCGCGCGCCGCATGACCGGCGACCCGATGCTCGGCTTCCAGCTCGCGTTCGACGTGACCGGCGACCCGGCGTTCCCGGAGAAGCCGGCGTTCGAGGTCGCGCGCGAGCTCGGCGTGCCCGTGACCACGCACGCGGGCGTGTGGGGGGCGACCGGCGACGACGGCATCCGCCTCATGCACGACCACGGCTTCATGACGCCGGAGACGATCTACGTGCACGGCGCGTCGCTCTCGGCCGACTCGTACCACCGGATCGCCGCGACGGGCGGTTCGGTGTCGGTGTCCACCGAGAGCGAGCAGAGCGCGGGCCAGGGCTACCCGCCCACCTGGGCGCTGCGCTCGCACGGCATCCCGGTGTCGCTGTCGATGGACACGTCGGTGTGGTGGAGCGGCGACCTGTTCTCTGCCATGCGCACCACACTGGGCGCCGACCGGTCCCGCGAGCACCTGGAGGCGCACGCGAAAGGCGACACCGTCACGCACGCCGCGTTGCGCGCCGACCAGGTCGTGGAGTGGGCCACCCGCGGCGGCGCCCGGGCCCTCGGGCGCGAGGCGGAGCTGGGCAGCGTCGAGGTCGGCAAGAAAGCCGACCTGGTGCTGGTGAAAAACGATCACTCGCCCGTGTCGTTCCCGCTGCTGAACCCCCACGGCCACATCGCGTTCCAGGCCCAGCGCGGCGACGTGCACACCGTGCTGGTCGACGGCCGCATCGTGAAGCGCGACGGCCGCCTCGTGGACGCCGACCTCGCGGCGGTGCGCCGCACGGTGGACGCGACGGTCGAACACCTGCGCGCGCAGCTGGGCGACGAGGCCTGGGACCAGGGGATGAACCCCGACGTCCCCGCGGCGAAGGTCCTCGACAACCCGTACACCTACACCGACTACCAGAGCGGCAGCACGCACGGCGGGTGACCACTGTGGACGTTTCCGCTCGGTTCGCCTTACGGTGGGGCGAGCGAGACGTCCGAGGCGGGAGGCCGGCATGGCAGGCGGTGCTGAGCGGTCGCGCGTGCCGGCCCCGATCGAGCCGATGCTCGCGACCCCGGACGGCGGCCTCCTGCGCGACAGCCCGGACTACGCCTACGAGTTCAAGTGGGACGGCTACCGCTCCATCATGCGCGTCGCCCCCGACGGCACCACCGTGCTCACGAGCCGCAACAACAACGATTTCACCGGGCGCTTCCCCGAGCTGCTGGGCGTGTTCGGCGACGCGCTGGGCGGGCGGCCCGCGGTGCTCGACGGCGAGATCGTGGCTCTCGACGAGCAGGGGCATCCCGACTTCGGGCTGCTGCAGAACCACGACAGTTCCCTGCGTTCCGTGTCGTACTTCGTGTTCGACGTGCTGCGGCTCGGCGGCGATTCGCTTATGGATGCTCCGTACGACGAACGCCGGGCTGTTCTTGAGTCACTTGCGCCTGGGGACCGCCGCCTGGCGGCCATCACCCCCTCCTACAGCCACACGGACTTGTCGGCGCAGGGGATGTCGCCGCAGGACCTGCTGGACGTGGCGCAGAAGATGATGCTCGAAGGCCTGGTGGTCAAGGCGCGAGCTTCGCGGTACCACCCAGGCCGGCGGAGTCCGGAGTGGCTGAAGCACCCGTTGATCCGCACCACGGAAGTCGTCCTCGGGGGCTGGCGGCCGGGCCAGGGGCGTCGTGCTTCCACCCTGGGCGCGCTGCTTCTCGGTGCGCACGATCCTGCGACGGGCGATCTTCTGTACCTCGGTGATGTGGGGACAGGGTTCACCGAGCAGATGCTGGTGGATCTGCGGGAGACACTGGCGCCGTTGGAGCGGCCGGTGAGCCCGTTCGCCAACGTGGTGCCCCGGGACCGGGCCCGGGGGGCGCATTGGCTGGCACCTTCGCTCGTCGGCGAGGTGGTGTACCGCCGCCTGACACCGGGCGACCAGCGGCTTCGGCACACGGCTTGGCGGGGGTTGAGGCCGGATCGGGTGCCGGGTGAGGTGGAAGTTCCGTCGACCTGATCGGGTGCCGGGTGAGGTGGAAGTTCCTCTGTCGCCCTGATCGGATCGCACCAGTGGGTTGTCCCGGCCTCGAGACGCGATCGGCGGGGTCAGGCAGTCGATGATGTCCTCGCTACCAGACCGACAACAGTCGTGCGTCGGGCTGACCGTTTTCGTCGACCCCGACGAGATGGGCTGCTTCGGGGCCGCTGCGGGAGTCGTCGTCCAGCGGGATGGCGAAGCGATGCTCGCCGGAGTCGACCGCGAGGTAGCGGTGGGGGACCACTTCGTAGCCGTCGATCACGTTGCCGACGAAAGAGCGCATGACGACCAGCGACTGTCCTTCGGGAAAGCGCCATGCGCGGCAGCCGTACAACCCGAACGGGTTCGTGAGTGCTCGCAAGACGGGTCCGTCGAAATGCAGTTCGACGTAGTCGCGGACGAAGCTGACCGCGCTGATCTTGCGGCCCACCAGGAGTTGCAGCGACGCGGACAGCTCGTGAGCGGAGGCCATGCCGTGATCGTGCCAGAACTCTCTCTTCGACAGCTGACGGGGAAGAACCATGACCAGCAAGCACGCTCATCATCGGCGGCGCCAGGGGTCTCGGCCGGGAAGCCGCGCGCAGGTTGGTCGCCGCCGGGCACACCGTCTACATCGGAGCGCGGGACGTCACGCGGGGCCGCGAGGCGGCGGATCAGCTTGGGGCGAAGTTCCTGCAGCTCGATGTGACCGACGACGAGTCCGTTGCCGCGGCGGCCGGCCGGTTGACCGAGTTGGACGTGCTGGTCAACTGTGCGGGCGCGTTCGAGGGCATGCTCGAGCCTGAAGACGCGACGGCGGGGCACATGCGGGAGAGCTTCGACGTCAACGTGTCCGGTGTGGTCCGGACGATTCACGCGTTCCTGCCGGTCCTGCGCGGGTCCGGCGTGCCGGTGATCGTGAACGTGAGCAGCGGCCTGGGGTCGTTCGGGACGGTGAACAACCCCGAGCGGCACGAGTCGCGGTTTCCGTTGCCGGTGTACGCGTCGTCGAAGGCGGCGGTGGGGATGCTGACCGTGCAGTACGCCAAGGGGCTGCCGGGAATCCGCGTGAACGCGGTGGATCCCGGGTGCACCGGGACCGAGATGCACGGCACGAGCGGCGACGGGATCCAGACCGCCGAGGAGGGCACCGACGCGATCGTGCGCCGCCTGGCGAGCATCGGCGCGAACGGTCCTGCCGGCACGTTTTCCGACCGCCACGGCGAGCTGCCGTGGTGACCGACGCGCTGGTCCTGGGCGGAGGCGGGATCGCGGGCATCGCGTGGCTCACCGGGCTGTTGACGGGCCCGGCCGACGCGGGCCACGACGTCACCGACGCCGGCACGATCTTCGGTACCTCGGCGGGCGCGACCGTCGCGGCCCAGGGCGGCAGCGGGGTCGGGCCGGCGGAGTTGTACGCGCGCCGGACCGAACCCGGCCGCCAGCCGGCGAGGTCAAGGCGGACGTGGACCCGGCGTCGTTCGGCGCGGACCTCGCTGCCGTATTGAGCGGGGCGGAAACGTCGCCGGAGAGCCGCCGCGCGCTGGGCCGTTCTGCGCTCCAACGGCAGACGGTTCCCGAAGCCGCCCGCCTCGCCGTGATCGAGTCCGGGCTGCCTTCGTTGACGTGGCCCGAAAAACCATGGCTGAAGCTCGTCGCCGTGGATGCCGAAAGCGGCGAACCACGAGGGTTCGACAGCGGCTCGGGCGTGCGGCTGGTCGACGCCGTCGCCGCCAGCTCTGCCGTGCCGGGACTGTGGCCGCCGGTGACGATCGAGGGTCGCCGTCACGTCGACGGCGCCGTCCGCTCCAACACCAGCGCGGACTACGCGGCGGGCGCGGCGCGGGTGCTTGTACTCGCACCGCTGGGCCACTTCGAACTGTTCCCGTGCGAGACATCACTCGCCGTCGCGATCGGTGACCTGCGGACGGGCGGTGCGGCCGTCGCCTACGTCGAGCCGGACGCGGATTCCCTGGCCGCCATCGGGGCGAACCCGGCTGATCCCGCCACTCGCCGTCCCACCGGGGAAGCCGGCCGCGCGCAGGGCCGCCGCACCGCGCGCGACTGGCGCTGACGCACCCGGTTGCGGATGCACTTTTCACAGCCGGTAATCGATCACCGGAAGAGGCCGTCAGCAGCACCGCGGCCGTACGTGATCGAGCCCGGTTCGAAGTCCGGCGCAGGCACCCCGGCGTCCGAGAGCCGGGCACGGCGCACGGCAGGGGTCGTCATCGCGTGGCCTGAACGCCGAGCGGGACCGGGTGGCCGAAGCTGATGAGCACCGCCGAACCGGTGCACCGCAAGCGGATTCCGAACCGTGTCCACCCGGGTCGGGCCCGATCGCCGACGCACCGGCACGCCGCCGGCAGCAGCATCGATCCCCGAGAAGGCGACCAGAACGTCGGCGTGCCCAACGCCCGTGCCCAGCCGCGCGGAGAGCCCGGCCGCGCGGTGCCACGCCGCGCCGGGCGGGGGATCCGGCAGGTGCCCGGTCTCGAGCCGGCCGGAGGTGCCCGAAAGCGGGGTTACCATCCGATTCATGCTGCGACGATGTTCCTCGGTCGCCGGGCCGTGGCGTGCCCCACGAACCCCGGCATCGCGTCGTGCGGGGAACTGGCGCGCAGCGAGCTCGACGGGTGAGTTTCCACCGCGTGACCGTTTCTGGTCACCCACCGACCACAATGGACACCCGACGGCTCGTCTGCCGAGAGCTGTCTTCGAGCCGGGGAGGCGCCGATGACCGATACCTATCCGCCGCGCCGCAGCCCCGGGCGGATCGCCGTGATCGTCATCGCGGTGGTCGTGCTCGTGATCGGCGTGTGCCTGGCCATCGGGGGCGGCGTCCTGCTGCTCGTGTTCGGCTCCGGCGGGTCGCTGAGGTCGGGGGAGCACGACGTCACGACCCCGACCGCGGCCATCGTGACCGACACGGCGCAGATCACCGACACCGGCCGGCTCACCCGCGCGCTCGGCTCGCCCTCGGTGAGCGTCCACGCGACGGGCGGCAACTCGTCCGGCCTGTTCATCGGCATCGGGCCCGCCGCGGACGTCGACCGGTACCTGACCGGTGTCGCGATCGAGCACGCGCGCAACTTCAACCTCGACCCGTTCGCGCTCGACGCCGTCCGCCGCGACGGCACGGCACTGGCGGTCCCGCCGGCCACCCAGCCGTTCTGGGTCGCGTCCGGGGCGACCGACGTGACCTGGCAGATCACCGACGGCGACTACCGCGCGGTCGTGATGAACGCCGACGGCACGCCCGGCGTGAACTCCCGCCTCGCCGTGGACCTGAACCTGCCGGGCCTGTTCGGCTACGCGCTCGGCCTCCTCATCGGCGGGCTGGTCCTGGTCGTGGCAGCCATCGTCGCGCTCGCGATGGGCCGGCCCCGCAGCCGGGCCCCGGAGCCGACCACACCGGCCCCGCCGCCGTACTGAGACCGCGGACCGGGCCGGCAACCATGGCAGAACACACCGCGACCGTCGAGCACGCGAAAACCCCCGAGTTCCTCACCCGCGCACGGTCGATCGCGCTGGTGCTGTGGCGGCGCGCCCCGTTCACCACGGGCGTCGTCGTGGCCATGGTCGCGCTCGGCCTGGCGACGGGCACGCTGTGGAGCGCCGTCGAGACGCGCGAGTGGTTCCCGCAGGTGTCCTACGGCCTGCCCTCGCTCCTCGACGGCCGCTGGTGGACGTTCCTGGTCGGTCCGTTCTTCGCGCTGAACCCGCTTTTCTACCTGCCCGTGGCCGGCGGGTTCGCCCTGCTCGTCGGCCCGTCCGAAGCACGGCTGGGCACGCGCCGGACCGCCGCGATCGCCGTGGGCGCGCAGCTGGCCGCCACCCTCGGCGCTGCGCTGATCCTGCTCGCGCTGCGCGGCACCGGCTGGGAATGGGCGACGCAGCTCGCCGGCCGCACCGACGTCGGGTTCTCCGCGGGCGCGCTCGCCGTGGTCGCCGTGGTCAGCGCGACCATCCGCTCCCCGTGGCGGCTGCGGTTGCGCGCACTGCTGTGCGTGTACGTCGGGGTGTCCATCCTCTACATCGGCACGCTGGCCGACCTGGAACACCTGCTCGCCGTCGGCCTCACGCTGCCGCTCGCGCGCCGGCTCGCCGGCCCGAAACGTCTCCGCTCCACGGGCCGCCCGACGCGGCGGGAGTGGCGGCTGCTGGCGGTCACCGGGCTCGTCATCGCGGGCGCGGTGCAGATCGTGGTGCGCATCGCACCCGGCGTCAGCCCGCTCGGCTCCACGGCGGGCCAGGCCGATTCGGTGCCTGAGCTGGCGATCGTGCTCGTGGTGATCGCGCTGATGATCAACGGCCTGCGGCGCGGCAAACGCGCCGCGTGGCGGTGGGCGGTCGGGCTCGCCTCGCTGATCGTGGCGCTCGGCGTTGTGATCGCCGTGGTCGTGCTGGTCGCGGAGATCTTCGGCCTGGCCTACACGATCGAAAACGCGTCGTTCCTCATCGCCGACGCCGTGCTCTGGGGCGCCATGCTGACGCTGCTCATCGCCGCGCGCGGGGCGTTCCGCGTTCCCTCCCGGCGGAAGCGGCGCCGCGCGCTCGGCTCCCGCGACGTCGACGGCGCCACCGAGCTGCTGCAACGCCACGGCGGCGGCACGCTGTCCTGGATGACCCTCTGGCCGGAGAACTCCCACTTCTTCGGCCCCGACGGCGAGTCCTACCTCGCCTACCGCCGCCACGCCGGGGTGGCCATCGCCCTCGGCGACCCGATCGGCCCCGACACCGCCGGCACGATCACGGCGTTCGCCGAGCTGTGCGACAACTCCGGGCTGGTGCCGTGCCTGTTCTCCGTCACCAACGAGACCACCGCCGTCACGGACTCGCTCGGCTGGGCGCGCGTGCAGGTCGCCGAGGACACCCTCGTCGACCTCGAGGACCTGGAGTTCCGCGGGAAGGCGTGGCAGACCGTGCGCTCGGCACTCAACCGGGCGGTGAAGGAGGGCGTCGCCTTCCGCCTGGTGACGCTGGCCGACGAACCGTGGTCGCTCGTCGCGCAGGTGCGCGCGATCTCCGAGGAGTGGGTGGGGGACAAGGGGATGCCCGAGATGGGCTTCACCCTCGGCGGTGTGGACGAGGCGCTGGACCCGCGTGTCCGCGTCGGGCTGGCCGTGGACGCCGACGGCGTGGTCCAGGGCGTCACGTCGTGGCTGCCCGTGTACGGCGGCGACGGGCAGGTCGAGGGCTGGACGCTCGACGTGATGCGCCGCCGTGGCAACGGGTTCCGGCCGGTGGTGGAGTTCCTCATCGCCTCGTCCTGCCAGGCGTTCCGCGCCGAGGGCGCTCGGTTCGTCTCGCTGTCGGGCGCCCCGCTGGCCCGCGCCCCGGAGGCCCCGCCCGCCGCGCCGCTCGAACGCCTCCTCGACTCGTTCGGCGGAGCGATGGAGCCCTACTACGGGTTCCGTTCGCTGCACGCGTTCAAGACGAAGTTCAAGCCCCGCTACGTGCCGATGTACCTCGCCTACCGCGAGGAGGCCGACCTGCCGCGGATCGGCGTCGCGCTCGCGCGCGCCTACCTGCCGGACGCCTCGCTGGGCTCGCTGGTGCGGATGGGGAAGAACTGACGGGACGGGCGGGCACCCGGGCGACTCTTGGCCGTTTCTCCCCCGACCTGCGCGGACTATGCTCGCCGGGTTGATCAACGGGGGAGAGGACGGGATGGCTGAGCAGGTCCTGGTGCGCGGCGAGCAGGTGCGCCGCGTCGCGGTGGCAAGCGCGATCGGCACGACGATCGAGTGGTACGACTACTTCATTTACAGCACCGCCACCGCGCTGGTGTTCAACAAGCTCTTCTTCCCGTCGCTCTCACCGGCGTCGGGCACCCTGGCGGCGTTCGCGACGCTCGGTGTGGGCTTCGTCGCGCGGCCGCTGGGCGGGATCGTGTGGGGCCACTTCGGCGACCGGGTCGGGCGGAAGGCGATGCTGGTCGCGTCGCTCGTCCTGATGGGGCTCGCGACGGCCGCGGTCGGGGTACTGCCCACGTTCGCGCAAGCCGGCGTGCTCGCGCCCGTGCTGCTGGTGGTGCTGCGCGTGCTGCAGGGCATCTCGGCCGGCGGCGAGTGGGGCGGCGCGGCGCTGATGGCGGTCGAGCACGCCCCGGCAGGCCGGCGCGGGCGATACGGCTCGTTCTCCCAGATCGGCGTGCCCGCCGGGCTGATCATCGCGCAGCTGGTGTTCTTCGCGGTGACGAGCTCCTTGTCGCCGGAGGACTTCCGGTCGTGGGGCTGGCGCGTGCCGTTCCTGGTCAGTCTCGTGCTGGTCGTCGTGGGTCTGGTGATCCGCTTGCGCGTGGCCGAAAGTCCCGTGTTCGCGCGGCTGCGCGAGACCGGCGAACGCAGCCGCGTGCCGATCGTCGACGTGCTGCGCCGCCGCCCGCGAGAGGTGACGGTGGCGGCGTTGAGCTTCATCGCCAACACCGCGCTGGGCTACGTCTTCTTCGCGTACCTGTTGTCCTACGGCACTTCCGTGCTCAAGCTGAGCAGCACCACGATGCTGGTGGAGATCATCGTCGGCAGTGTCGTGTGGCTCGTGAGCATCATCGCGGGCGCGATCTGGTCGGACCGCGTCGGGCGAAAACGGGTGTACCTCGCGGGTTCGGTGCTGCTCGTCGTGTGGTCGATCCCGTTCTTCCTGCTCGTCGACACGCGCCAGCCGTGGCTGCTGGGGGTCGCCGTGGTCGTGCTGAACCTCGGACTGGGCGCGACGTACGGGCCGCAGTCGGCGCTGTTCGCGGAGCTGTTCGAACCGCGCTACCGCTACAGCGGCGCCTCGTTCGCGTACGCGGTGGGCGCGGTCCTCGGTGGTGGTTTCGCGCCCCTGATCGCGACGGCGCTGCAGACGTCGACCGGCACGTCGCTGTCCGTGTCGCTGTATATGGTGGCGGTCGCGCTGATCAGCCTCGGTGCGGTGATCGCGTTTCCGCGCTCGCCGGTCACCACCGGCTGAGATCGGCGGCGGCCATCCGCGCGTACCCGGCGCAGTTTCCTCAGGCGGCGGGGTCCAGGCCCAGCGCCTGCGCCCCTGCCGGTGTGAGCTCGGCCGGCACCCACTGCCCGGGCGCGACCTCCCGCACCGGCCGGACAAGCCCGGCGTGCGTGAGCGCGTGCGCGGTGGGCTGGTCCGAGCAGAGCAGGCCGTCGATCCGCAGGTCGGGTTCCCTGCCGGCGCCGAGCTCGGCGCGACCCGCCGCGACGGCGCGCAACAGAGCGAGCGCCCGGCCGCTGAGCGGTGTCGTGGTCATGGCGGTTCCTTTCCGCGTCCCTCACCTCGAACACGGATCCGCGGCCCCACCGGTTCACCCCGCTCAGGAGATCGCCAGGTCGGCCCGCAGCGGTGAGCCGCGCATGGCGCGCCAGACCGCGGCGGGCGTCAGCGGCATGTCGGCGTGGCGCACCCCGAACGGGGCGAGCGCGTCGACCACCGCGTTGACCACGGCCGCGGGCGAGCCGACGGTCGCGGACTCTCCGATGCCCTTCGCGCCGATGGGGTGGTGCGGCGAGGGCGTGACGGTCTCGCCGAGCTCCCAAGAAGGGCACTCCAAAGCCGTGGGCAGCAGGTAGTCCATGAAGGAGCCGCCGAGGTGGTTACCGTCGGTGTCGAAGGCCATGAGCTCCATCAGTGCCATGCCGATGCCGTCGGCGAGGCCACGGTGCACCTGGCCCGCGACGATCATCGGGTTGATCCGCACGCCGCAGTCGTCCACGGCGATGAAGCGGCGCACGCGCACCTGGCCGGTGTCCGCGTCGACGTCGACCACGCACAGGTACGCGCCGAAGGGATAGGTGAGGTTCGGCGGGCTGTACACGGTGCTCGCGTCGAGCTGTCCCTCCACGCCGTCGGGCAGCGCCAGGTCGGAGTGGGCGGCCAGCGCGATCTCGCGGATGGTGTGCCCCCGGCCGGGGACACCGCGCACGAACCAGCGCCCGCGTTCCCACTCGAGGTCGTCCGGGCTCACCTCGAGCATCGCCGACGCGACCTGCCGCGCGCGTTCCCGCACCTTTCGTGCCACCGTGACTGCGGCCGCGCCCGACACCGGCGTCGAACGCGAGCCGTAGGTGCCGAGGCCGAACGGCGTGTGGTCGGTGTCGCCCTGCACGACCTCGACCTCGTCGGGCGGGATGCCGAGCTCGGCCGACACGAGCTGCGCGAACGTCGTCTCGTGGCCTTGGCCCTGCGACATGCAGGACAGGCGCAGCACGGCCGAGCCGGACGGGTGCACGCGCAGCTCGGCGCCGTCGGCCATGCCGAAGCCGAGGATGTCCATGTGCTCGCGCGGGCCGGCGCCCACGGCCTCGGTGAAGAAGCTCAGCCCGAGGCCCATCAACTCGCCGCGGGCGCGTTTCTCGGCCTGCTCCCGGCGCAGCTCGTCGTAGCCCGCGATCTCCTTCAGCAGCGTCAGTGCGCGCGGGTAGTCGCCCGAGTCGTACTGCCAGCCCGTGGCGCACGTGTACGGGAACTGCTCGGGCCGCAGCAGGTTGCGCATGCGCAGTTCCGCCGGGTCGAGCCCCAGCTCGCGCGCGAGGACGTCCATCATCCGCTCGACCACGTACACGGCCTCGGTGATCCGGAACGAGCACGCGTACGCGACGCCGCCGGGCGCCTTGTTCGTGTAGACGCCGGTGACCGAGCAGAACGCGGCCGGCAGGTCGTAGGAGCCGGTGAACACGTGGAAGAACCCGGCGGGGAACTTCGCGGGCTGCGCGGTGCCGTTGAACGCGCCGTGGTCGGCGAGCACGCGCACGCGCAGCCCGAGCAGCCGGCCGTCGCGCGTCGCCGCGATCTCGCCGCGCATGTGGTAGTCGCGGGCGAACGACGTGCTCATCAGGTTTTCCGACCGGTCTTCGGTCCACTTCACCGGCCGCCCGGTGACCATCGAACCGACCACCGCGCACAGGTACCCCGGGTACATCCCGACCTTGTTGCCGAAACCGCCGCCGATGTCGGGCGCGACGATGCGGATCCGGTGCTCGGGTAGCCCGGTGATCCGCGAGTACAGGATCCGGTGCGCGTGCGGCGCTTGCGCCGTGGCCCACACCGTGAGCTTGCCGGTGATCGCGTCGATGTCGGCCACGGCGCCGCACGTTTCCAGCGGCGCCGGGTGCACGCGCGGGTAGAGCATGTCTTGCCGGGCGACCACGTCCGCTTTCGCGAAGGCGGCTTCCGTCGCTTCCTCGTCGCCGGAGGACCAGTCGAACACGTGGTTGTCGGCCTTGCCGAGGTCGTCGCGGATCACGGCGGCGCCGGCGGCGAGCGCGGCCGGCGCGTCGACGACCACCGGCAGCGGTTCGTACTCGACGTCGATCAGCTCGAGCGCGTCTCTTGCCGCGTACCGATCTTCCGCGACCACGAACGCGATCTCCTGGCCCTGGAATCGGACCTTGTCGGTGGCCAGCACGGCCTGCACGTCGTGCGAGAGCGTCGGCATCCACGCCATCCCGCGCATCCCCAGGTCCTTCCCGGTGAGCACGGCGCGGACCTTGGGGTGCGCCTCGGCCGCGCTGGTGTCCACCGACACCAGGCGCGCGTGGGCGTGCGGGCTGCGCAGGATCGCGCCGTGCAGCATCCCGGGCAGCACGAGGTCGTCGAGGAACGTGCCGCGTCCGCGCACGAAGCGGGCGTCTTCCTTGCGGGGCAGCGAACCGTAGGTCATGGCGCTTCCCCGTCCGGGTGCTCGGCCGCCCACCGGATCGAGCGGACGATGTTCTCGTAACCGGTGCAGCGGCACAGCTGCCCGGAGATCGCTTCGCGGATCACGTCTTCGCTCGGATCCGGGTCGCGGTCGAGCAGCCAGCGCGCGGTCATCAGCATCCCCGGCGTGCAGAAGCCGCACTGGATCCCGTGGCACGCCACGAAACCCTGCTGCACGGGGTCGAGCTCCGCGCCCTGGCCGAGGTCTTCGACGGTGCGCACCCGCTTGCCGTCGGCCATCGCCGCCAGCACCGTGCACGACTTCACCGGAAGGTCGTCGAGCCACACCACGCAGGTGCCGCAGTTGGAGGTGTCGCAGCCCCAGTGCGTGCCGGTGAGCCCGAGGTCGTCGCGTAGCAGGTGCACGAGCAGCAGACGTGGCTCGACCGTGCGGCGGTGGGGCTCGCCGTTGACCGTCACCGTGATCTCCACGCCCGTCAGCCTCCGGCTCGTTCCGCCGCCCGGTGCAACGCCCGTGTGGTGAGCGTGGCGACGAGGTGGCGTTTGTAGTCCGCCGGGCCGCGCTGGTCGGCGGCCGGGGAACAGTGCTCGGCCGCGATGACCCCGGCCTTCTCGAAGCGTTCCGCCGAAGCGGCGCCACCGCGCAGGAAATCCTCGGCCTCGGCCGCGACGAACCGCGGCGCGCCGACCGCGGTGAGCCCGATGCCGGCTTCGGCTACATCGTCGCGTTCGAGCACGAGCTCCGCCCCGGCGGCCGCCACCGCCCAGTCACCCGCCCGGCGGCCGACCTTCGCGTACGCGCTGCCGCTGCCCTCGCGGATCGGCAGGCGCAGCTCCACGAGCAGCTCGGCCGGGCCGACGACGGTGCTGTAGGGCCCGGTGAAAAACTCGCGCACGGGCACGGTTCGCGTGCCTTGCTCACCGCGGATCACGGCGTTGGCCCGCACGGCGGCGAAGGCGGCCGACAGGTCCTCCGACGGGTCGGCCTGGCACAGCGAACCCCCGATCGTGCCGCGGTTGCGCACGATCGGGTCGGCGATCACGCGCTCGGCGTCGGCCAGGACCGGGAACAGCGCGCCGGCCTCGGCCGAGGCCAGCAGTTCCGCATGCCGCACCAGCGCGCCGATGCGCAGCTCGCCGTCGGAGACCTCGATCCCGGACAGCTCGGTGAGCTCGTTGACGTCCACGAGCGCTTCGGGCCGGGCCAGGCGCAGCTTCATCATCGGGATCAGGCTGTGCCCGCCCGCGATCACGCGGCTTTCCGGGCCGTACTTGGCCAGCAGCGCCAGCGCGTGCTCGACGCTCGTGGCCCGCTCGTACTCGAACTGCGCCGGCACCTGCATGACGGTCGATCGTCCCCGCCGCGCGGGCCCGCCGCAACAGCGGATTAACCGATGGCCTACTGCGCCGTTGGTTACCAATCCGACCACAGCCACGGCTCCGAGCTTTCGTAGCAACGGTTACCTCATGCCCGGGGTCTGCCTACTTTTGGTCGGATTGGTAACAGGTAGAGGCACCGGTTCCGCCCAGCTCGGCACGGGGTTAAGCAAAGGGTTAATCGCGGATTGTCGCGGTCGTGGTCCGGGTGGAGCATCACGGCAGCTGACCAACGGCGGAAGCAGGTGCGCGTCATGCGGATCGAGTCCGACGGGCACAGCCGCGGCAACCCACGGCTGTTCGAGCTCGTCGAGGACGCACCGAAGCAGGGCCCAGGCCCGACCGTGTGGGCGTGGCCCGACCTCGTGGACTTCCTGAAGGTGGCGGGCCGCCCGGTCGCCGGGCCGTGGCCGCCACACCAGCGGGCGCGGCAGGACCCGGAAGAGGACACGCTGCCCACGGCCGTGGCCGAACCTCCCGAGAACGGCTGAGGAGGCCCGCGTGTACCCGTCCCGGTTCCGCTACGAAGCACCCCGTTCCCTGGCCGAGGCGCTCGACCTGCTGCACACCGGCGGCGACGAGGCCAAGGTCCTCGCGGGCGGGCAGAGCCTGGTGCCGCTGATGAAGCTGCGCTTCGCCGCGCCCGCGCTCGTCGTCGACATCAACAACGTGCCCGGCCTCGCCCACCACGAGCTCGACGCCGAGGGCAACCTCCACGTCGGCGCCCTGTGCCGGCACGCGGATCTCGAACGCTCGCAGCTGCTCAAATCCGTGCAGCCCACGATGGCCGCCGCGGCTCCGCTGATCGCCGATCCCATCGTGCGCAACCGCGGCACGCTGGTCGGTTCGCTGTGCCACGCCGATCCCCAGGGCGACTGGGCTTCAGTGGTGCTGGCGCTGGACGGGTCGATCGTCGCGCAAGGGCCCGCCGGCCGGCGCCGCATCGCCGTGCGCGACTTCGTGCTCGGCCCGTTCCAGAACGCGCTGGGGCCCGACGAGATCGCCGTGGAGGCCGTCATTCCCGCACCCCGCGGCACACCCGCGGGCGGTTACCTCAAGCTGGAACGCCGGGTCGGCGACTTCGCGACGGTCGGCGTCGCCGTGGCGGTGGAGACACAGTCCGGCACGGTCACCCGCGCCGGCATCGCCCTCACCGGCGTGGGCGGTTCCACGATCGAAGCCACCGACGCCGAGCACGCGCTCGTCGGCGGTCCGCTGACGCCGGACAGCGTGGCGGAGGCCGCGGCCCTGGCGGCCGCGGCGGCCCGCCCGAAGACCGACCACCGCGGCACGGCCGAGTTCAAGCGGCACCTGGTGCGCACGTTCGTGGTGCGCGCGCTGGGCCGCACCGGGGAGGAAGCGGCATGACGAGCGTCCACGAGATCCACGAGGAAACCACCGGCGGCGTCCCGATCCGCCGGATCACGGTCACGGTCAACGGCGAGCGCCGCGTGGTCGAGTGCGAACCGCGGCTGCTGCTCGCGCACCTGCTGCGCCAGGGTCTGCGCCTCACGGGCACGCACATGGGCTGCGACACCACCAACTGCGGCGCGTGCACCGTGCTCGTCGACGGCCGCGCGGTGAAGTCGTGCACGATGCTCGCGGTGCAGGCCGACGGGCACGAGGTCACCACCGTCGAGGGGCTCGCCACGGCGAGTGAGCTGCACCCTCTGCAGGAGGGCTTCCGCGAAGAACACGGCCTGCAGTGCGGCTTCTGCACGCCGGGGATGATGCTCTCGGCCAAAGCCCTGCTCGACGAGAACCCGGATCCGTCCGAAGAGGACGTCCGCTGGGCGCTGTCAGGGAACCTGTGCCGCTGCACCGGTTACCAGAACATCGTGAAGTCGGTGCTGTGGGCCGCCGCCAAGCTGCGGTCCGAATAGGAGGCTCGACGTGTCACAGGCGTTGGACGAGAACAAGATCGGCGGGATCGGCGTCAGCCGCAAGCGGGTGGAGGACAACCGGTTCATCCGCGGGCGCGGGAACTACACCGACGACATCGTGCTGCCCGGCATGCTGCACATGGAGATCCTGCGCAGCCCGCTCGCGCACGCGCGGATCAAGTCGATAGACACCAGCCGGGCGTGGGAGATCCCGGGGGTGCGGCTCGTGCTCACCGGCGAGATGGCCGCGACCCGCAACCTCGCGTGGATGCCCACGCTCTCCTACGACACCCAGGCGGTGCTCGCCACGGACAAGGTGCGGTTCCAGGGCCAGGAAGTCGCGTGCGTCGTCGCCGACGACCCCTACATCGCCAAGGACGCGTGCGAGGCCATCGACGTCGAGTACGAACCGCTGCCCGTGATCGTGAACCCCGGCCAGGCCGTGGCCGAGGGCGCGCCGCTGATCCGTGACGACAAGGCGGGCCAGGCCGACAACGTCGTCTACCGCTGGGAAGTCGGCGACCAGGCCGGCACCGACGCGGCGTTCGAGAAAGCCGACGTGGTCTCGAAACTGCGGCTGCACTACCCGCGTTCGCACCCCTCGCCGATCGAGTGCTGCGGCTCCGTGGCCGACTTCGACCGCGCGACGCGGAAGCTCACCGTGTACATGACCACGCAGGCCCCGCACATCATCCGCGCCGCCGTGGCGATGGTGGCCGAGCTGCCCGAGCACCTGATCCGCATCATCTCCCCGGACATCGGCGGCGGCTTCGGCAACAAGGTGCCCGTGTACCCCGGTTACGTGTGCTCGATCCTGTGCTCCATCCTGCTGGAGCGGCCCGTGAAGTGGATCGAGGACAAGACCGGCAACCTGATCTCCACCGGGTTCGCCCGCGACATGTACCTCGACGGCGAGATGGCGTTGCGTGCCGACGGCAAGATCCTCGGCGTCCGCATGCATGCCGAGGCCGACCACGGCGCGTTCTTCGCCGACGCGCAGCCGAGCAAGTTCAAGATCGGGCTGCTGCACTCGACGTTCGCCTGCTACGACGTGCCCGCCGCGCACCTCACCGCGCGCGGCACCTACACCAACAAGGCGCCCGGCGGCGTCGCCTACCGCTGCTCGTTCCGCGTCACCGAGGCGATGTTCTTCCAGGAACGCATGGTTCACCAAGCCGCGAAAGATCTCGGGCTGGACCCGGCCGAGTTCCGGCGGCGCAACTTCGTCCGCGCCGATGCGTTCCCGTACCGCACGCCGTTCGGGTTCCTCGTGGACTCCGGCCAGCCGGAGGCGTGCCTCGACGTGGGCCTGAAAGCCGTGGGCTACGAGGACTTCCTGCGGCAGAAGGAGCAAGCGCGCAAACGCGGGCGGCGCCTGGGCATCGGGATCTCCACGATGACCGAACCGCTCGGCGCCGGCAACAGCCGCGAGTACGACATCCTCGGCATCAAGATGTTCGACTCGGCCGAGCTGCGCGTGCACATGACAGGCAAGGCGCTGCTGCGGGTCGGGGCGAAGAGCCAGGGGCAGGGCCACGAGACCACGTGGGCCCAGATCGTGAGCCACGAGCTGGGCATCCCGGCCGACGACGTCACGGTGGAGGAGGGCGACACCGACACCGCGCCGTTCGGCATGGGCACCTACGCCTCGCGCAGCACGCCGGTCGCGGGCGCGGCGATCTCCATGGTGTCGCGCAAGATCCGGGCCAAGGCGCGCAAGCTCGCCGCACACCTGCTCGAAGTGTCCGAAGAGGACCTCGAGTGGGAGCTTGGCCGGTTCTCCGTGCGCGGGGTGCCCGAGCACGGCGTGACCATCCAGGAGTGCGCGATGGCGGCGTACGGCAACATGCCCGACGGCATGGAGCCCGGGCTGGAGAACCACGCCTACTACGATCCGCCGAACCTGACCTGGCCGTTCGCGGTGTACATCGTCACCGTCGAGGTCGACCCCGAAACCGGGGTGTGGGACGTGCTCAACACCGTGGCGGTGGACGACTGCGGCGTGCGCATCAACCCGATGATCGTCGAGGGCCAGATCATGGGCGGGCTCACCGAGGCCTACGCGATGGCGAACATGCAGTTCATCACCTTCGACGCCGAGGGCAACTGCGTCGGCTCGAACTACATGGACTATCTGCTGCCCACCGCGTGGGAGACGCCGGGGTTCGAACTGCACAGCGAGGTCGTCACGCCGTCGCCGCACCACCCGATCGGCGCCAAGGGAGTGGGGGAGTGCGCGGCGGTCGGCGGGCCGGCGGCGTTCGTGAACGCGGTGATGGACGCGCTCGACGACACCGGCGTGCGCAACATCGACATGCCGCTGCTGCCCGACCGCGTGTGGGAAGCCCTGAGGCAGCGCCACGACGTGTCCGGCGCGCCGCCGGTGCGGACGGACTGACATGTCCACCGTGAGCTCACCCGACGGCTGGGACGTCCTCGCGCAGGCCGGTGAAATGGCCCGCCGCGGTGAGGCGTTCGCGCTCGCGACCGTGGTGTGGCGCCAGGGCCCGTCGTCGGGCAAGCAGGGCTGCCGCGCGATCATCACGGCCGAGGGCGAGCTGCGCGGGTGGATCGGCGGAGCGTGCGCGGAGCCGGCCGTGATCCGCGAGGCCCGGCAGGCGCTCGTCGAAGGTACGCCCCGGCTGCTGCTGCTCGGTTCGCCGGAGCAGTTCGGCGCGGCGGTGCCCGAGGGCATGACGGTGGTACCGATCTCCTGCCAGAGCGAGGGCGCGCTGGAGGTCTACATCGAGCCGGTGCAGCCCGTGCCGCACGTGGTGGTGGTCGGGCGCTCGCCGATGGCGCACACGCTGGTGGAGCTGGCGGGTTCGCTCGGGTGGCACGCGCAGCTCGTCGAGCACACCGGGCTGGACCTCGTGACCGAGCGGTCCTTTGTGGTCGTGGCGACGCAGGGTCACCACGACGAGGAGGCGCTGGAGCGAGCCCTCGCCGCACGGCCGGCGTACGTCGGGCTCGTCGGCTCGCGCCGCCGCGGGGCGAGCGTGCTCGGTTACCTCGCCGACCGCGGCGTGGCGGCCGACGAGCTGGACCGCGTGCAGGTGCCGGCCGGGCTGGACCTCGGCAGCGTGTCACACCGGGAGATCGCCGTGGCGATCCTGGCCGAGCTCGTGCGGATCCGGGCGGCCCGCGGGGTGCCGCCCGGTCCGCCGGCCTCCGCTGTTTCGGACCCGGCGGAGACCGTGGACCCGGTGTGCGGCATGACCGTGGAGGTCGACGATCCGGTGGTGTTCGAGGGCCACGAATACAACTTCTGCTGCGCCGGCTGCCGCGCCGCGTTCCTGCGCGACCCCGGCGCGTACGCCAAGAAGGAGAGCCGATGCTGATCCGCAACCAGTTCGAGGTCGCGCAGCCCGTGGACAAGGTCTGGCGGTTCTTCGACGACGTGCCGGCCGTGGCGACGTGCCTGCCGGGCGCGGAGCTGACCGAGGACCTCGGCGACGAGCGCTACCGCGGCCGCGTGGGCGTCCGCCTGGGACCGGTGTCGCTGAAGTTCGACGGCGTCGCGGCCATCACCTCGCGCGACGAGGACGCCCGCCGGCTCGTGGTCGACGCGAGCGGCGCCGAAGCCCGCGGCCGGGGCCAGGCGGCCATGGTCGTGACGGCGACGCTGGCCCGCGCGGACGTGGGCACCCGCGTCGACTTCGAGCAGGACCTGCAGGTGTCCGGCGCCGCCGCGCAGTACGGGCGGGGCATGATCGCCGACGTCTCGTCGGTGCTGATGCGCCAGTTCGCCCTCAACGTGCAGGAGGCCATCGCGCGCGCCGAACGCGGGGAGACGGCGGCGGCGCGGCCCGCGGCGGCCCCGGCCCGCGGGTTCACGATCGGCCTGCAGGCGACGCTCATGGCGCTCAGGCGCGTGTTCCGCCGGTTCTTCGCGCACTACCCGAGCACCCCGGCCTGAGGAGGAAACCGTGGTCCTGTGGTGGATCGGCAACGCCGTGCTGCTGTTCGTGGTGCTGCCCGTGGTGATCGCCCTGCTCAACCGTGTGCTGGCCGCCGTCGAGCGGATCCGCGCCGCGGCCGACGACATCCTCGTGGGCGGCGTGCGCCTCGCGGGGCAGCTCGAACCCGTCCCGGAGGCGCTCGCGCGCACCGACCGCACCATCGGCGAAGTGGCCGTCGGCGCGACCCGGTACGCCGGCAGCGTCGCGAAACTGCTGGGCTGAAAGGAGTTTCGCCATGCCTGCCGCCGCCTGGGCCACCCTGGCCATCAGCGCGCTGATCATCCTGTTCGCCGCCGTCGGCCTGCTCCGCGTGATCCTGCACCTGCGCCACGTCCGCCGCACGCTCGGCAGCGTGCTGGGCGGCGTGCGCGTGATCGCGGAGGAGACCGCGCCCGTGCCCGCCGCGCTGGGCTCGGTCAACGCGAACCTCAAGCCGGTGCGCGACTTCTGCGAGTCGGTGTGAGAGGGGGAGTGTCATGACCACGGGCTGGATCATCGGGTTTTCGATCGGGGTCGTCATCGTGCTCGTCGTGGTGGCGCTCGTGGTGCCGATCCTGGCGCTCGCGCGCTCCATCGGCCAGGCCGCGCCACTCATCGACGACGAGCTCAAGGCGGCCGAACGCAACACCGCGCCGCTGGCCGAGCTGCGCACCACCATCGACCACGCCGAGGTCATCGTCGCCGGCCTGCGGCGCGGCCGTGCGCGACTGGGAGGCTGATCCGAGTGTCCACACAGGACGAGACGTTGTGGTGGATCGCCATCGCCGCCGGGTTCGTGGTGATCCTCGTGGTGGTGGCTCTGCTGAGCCTGCTCATCCGCTACGTGAAGGTGATCGACCGCCGGGTCGCGGGCATCCGCGACACGCTGCACGGCGCCGCCGACAACACGCAGCACACCGACCTGATCCCCGTCACGGCCACGCGCGTCGACGCCGTGCTCGCCGAAGGCCTGCAGCACCACCTGTTCCTCGGCCGTGTGCTCGGAAAGGTGAAATCGTGACCACCACCCTGATCGTGCTGACCGTCGTCGACATCGCCTTGCTCATCGCGGGCCTCGCGGTGTACCTGTTCTGGGTCGGCGGCCTGCTCGCCCGCATCGCCACGAACCTGGAGGACTGCGCGGACACCGTGCGGCGCATCAACACCCACGCCGAGGCGATCGTGCCGGCCGTCTCGCACATCAACCGCACGGGCGCGGTGGTGGCCGGCGCGTTGCCGCTGCTGTACGGGATGGCGGAGGAGATCGTGGCGGGGGCGACCTACACGCCGCCGACGGAGGAACGCCCGCCCGCGCGCCCGGCGTCGGGGACCCGGCGCTCACGGCTGCACGACGCGGTGGGATTCGCGTCGCACTGATCGTGTTCGGCGTCGGCGCGGCGGGCCGATGCCGAGATCAGGGTGGGCCCAAGGCGCCGCACGAGGAGTGCTTCGCGACGTGGCGACCGCGATTCGCGAGGCGCGGAAACCTCGCCTCACGTTCCTGGGCATCGAGGAGGCGGAGCGAGCTTCGCGGCCGGCTGACTCCCGCCCTTTGCGGTCCGGTGCCGGGCCGACGTCATCCCCGCCGGGTGATGCCCGCCGGGTGCGCGACCCGCCAGGGTCGGGGGCACCGCCACAACCGGCGGACCCTCCGAGCGGCTGGGGCCGGTGCACGGGCAAGCGCGCAGGGGTGATCGTGGGCGAGACGTTGACGGGCTTGGCGAACGCGGCTGCGGGCGTGAATCCCGTTCCGTGGCGCGTTCGCAGATGGCCTTCACGCTCGGGTTCCACATTATCCTGGCGTCTTCGGCCGGTTGATCTCGTGGGCGCTGCCCCCGGTCGTGCTCAGCGTCCTGTGCGGGTTCGGCGCCCTGGTGCTGCTGGTCCGCGACGCCGCCCGCGGCGCGCGGGTGCTCGCCGTGGTCGCGGTCGCCTGCATCATCCTCAGCTGGGGCATCGCCCAATGGCCCTACCTGCTGCCCGAGACCCTCACCATCGCCGCCGCCGCCGCACCGACCGGAACTCAGACCGCGATGCTCGTGGCCGTGGGACTCGCCGTGCTGATCGTGCTACCCGGCTTCGTGCTGCTCTACGTGCTCGACCAGCGCCGACTGCTCCCCGAGGAAGGCCTCGAGGACGCCGCCGACCCCGCCGTCGACACCGAGGCCGGCTGAGCCGTACCGCAATCACCTGCGAAAGGTGATTGCCGCGCCGCCTGGTCCACGGATCGTCGAAGCAGGCCCGCGACTTCGCGCGTCACGAAAGTGAAGGAGCCCCCGTGAACGCCACGACCTCGCCCTTCCCGCGGATCGCCGACTACGCGTTCCTGTCCGACTGCCACACCGGTGCCCTGGTGGCGCCGGACGGGTCCGTCGACTGGCTGTGCCTGCCCGCGTTCGACGCCCCGAGCAGCTTCGGCAACCTGCTCGACCGCGGCGCCGGGTCCTTCCGGTTCGGTCCCTACGGGATCAACGTGCCGACCTCGCGCGCCTACGTGCCGGGTACCAACGTCATGATCACCACCTGGCACACACCACACGGCTGGCTGCTGGTCCACGACGCCCTGACGATGGGCCCGCGGCGCGGCCGCGACACGGTCACGCCCCACACCAGGCCACCCGCCGACAACGACGCCGACCACCTGCTCGTGCGCACCGTCGAGTGCCTCGAAGGCGAGCTGGAGGTAGAGCTGGTCTGCGAGCCGGCGTTCGACTACGGGCGGATGCCGGCCGACTGGACCATCGGCGGCGACGATCACCACGCCGACGCGACCGGGGCCGGCCAGACCTTCCGGCTGAGCACCGACATGCTCATCGGCATCGAGGGTGGCACCGCGCGGGCTCGGCACGTGCTCGTCAAGGGCGACAAGGCGTTCTGCGCGCTGTCGTGGGCCGAGGGGCTGGCCTCGCCGGCCGACGTCGCGGAGGCGCAAGCCCGGATCGACGCGACGGTCCGGTTCTGGCGCAGCTGGCTCTCCCGGGCCCGCATCCCGGATCACCCGCTGCGCCCGCCCCTGGAGCGCTCGGCGCTCACCATCAAAGGCCTGACCTACATGCCGACCGGCGCGACGGTCGCGGCACTGACCACGTCACTGCCCGAGGCACCGGGCGGCGAGCGCAACTGGGACTACCGCTACACCTGGATCCGCGACACCACATTCACGCTCCAGGCGCTGCACTACCTGAACCTGGACTGGGAAGCCGGCGACTTCATGCAGTTCGTCGGCGACCTCGAGCCGAACTCCGACGGCGGCCTGCAGATCATGTACGGCATCGACGGACGCCGCGACCTGACCGAGTCCACACGCGACGATCTCGGCGGCTACGAAGGCGCCCGGCCGGTCCGCGTCGGCAACGGCGCCTTCGACCAGCACCAGAACGACGTCTTCGGCGCGGTGCTCGACTCGCTGCTGCTGCACACCGCCAGGAGCAAGCACCTGCCGCGCCGGCTGTGGCCGCTCGTCCAGTCGCAGGCCGCGGCCGCGACCGCGGCGTGGCGCGAGCCGGACCAGGGCATCTGGGAGGCGCGCGGCAAGCCGCAGCACTACGTGTCGTCGAAGCTGATGGGCTGGGTGGCGCTCGACCGCGCCGCCAAGCTGGCCAACATCCGCGACGACGGCAAGCTCGCGAGCCAGTGGCAAGCGACCGCGGACGAGATCCGCGCGGACATCCTCGAGAACGGCGTGAGCGAACGGGGCGTGTTCCGGCAGCACTACGACACCGACGCGCTGGACGCCTCGACTCTGCTCGCGGCTCTGTTCGGCTTCCTGCCGGGCACCGACGAACGCATGCGCAAGACGGTCGACGCGATCGCCGACGAGCTGACCGAGAACGGCTACGTCCTGCGCTACAAGACCGACGAGACCGACGACGGCCTGTCCGGAAAGGAAGGCACGTTCCTGATCTGCTCGTTCTGGCTGGTCTCCGCGCTCGCGATGGTCGGCGAGATGGACCGGGCGAGCAGCCTGCTGGAGCGCCTGCTGCGGATCTCGTCGCCGTTGGGTCTCTACGCGGAGGAGTTCGAGGTCGACCGGGCCCGGCACCTCGGCAACTTCCCCCAGGCGTTCTCGCACCTCGCCCTGATCCAAGCGGCGAGCCGGATCATCCTGTCCGACTTCATGGCGGAGCTGTCGCTGTGACCGGGCAGCGAACCGGGAACCGGAACGTCCTGGTGCTGGGCGGCGGGCTGGCGGGCGTCGCGTGTGCCCGGCGGCTCGGTGACGAGGGCATCGGGGTGACCCTCGTCGACCGCAACGACTACCACCAGTTCCAGCCACTGCTCTACCAGGTCGCCACTTCGCAGCTGCCCGCGGAAGACATCGCGCGCCCGCACCGGGTGATCTTCCGCGACCACCCGACGGTCGAGACCCGCACCGCGCGCGTCACGGAGCTCGACCTCGCGGGCCTCGGCTTGACCTTGTCCGACGGCGAGAAGATCAGCGGATCGCACCTGGTGATCGCGGCCGGCGCGCAGCCCGAGTACTTCGGTGTCCCGGGCGCCGCCGAGCACGCGTTCCCGCTCTACTCGGTGGCGGACGCAGTGCGGCTGCGGCTTCACGTACAGGACCTGGTGCGGGAGGTGGCGGAAAAGCGGCTCGGCGAGGATGCCCTCGACATCGTCGTCGTGGGCGGCGGCCCGACCGGCGTCGAGATCACCGGCGCGCTCACCGAGCTGATGACCGCTCTCGTGGCCATGGAGCGGATCCCGACCTCCGGGCGGATCTTCCTGATCGACCGCGGCAGCAGGCTGCTCGGCGCCTTTTCCCACCGGTCGCACCAGTACGCGCACAAGCGGCTCACCGAGCACGGCGCCGAGCCCCGGCTCGACACGGGAGTCGCGGCGGTGCACGCCGACCGGGTGGAGCTCGGCGACGGCACCGCCATCCGCACCCGCACCGTCATCTGGGGCGGCGGCGAGTCTGCGGCGCCCGTGGTGCAGGCCGCCGCCGGGCTCGGGACCGGTCGTGGCGGGCGGGTCGACGTGCTGCCCGACCTGACGGTCGACGGCCACCCGGACGTGTACGCGATCGGAGACGCCGCAAACATCCCGGCGGGGCATCACGGGACGCTGCCGCAACTGGGCTCCGTGGCCCAGCAGTCCGGCGATCGGGCCGCCGGCAACATCCTGCGCCGGCGAGCCGGACAGCCGGCGAAACCGTTCCACTACAAGGACAAGGGCATCATGGCCATGATCGGCCGCAACGCCGCCGTCGCCGAGGTCGGCAAGCACCGGCACCAGGTCGACGGGCCCCTCGCGTTCGCCGCCTGGCTCGGTGTCCACGCGATGCTGCTGAGCGGGGTGCACAGCAAGGTCGACGCCTTCATGTCGTGGGCGTGGGACTACTTCGAGCGCGACCACGCCGCGATCGTCGAGTGGTCCACGAAACCCCACCGCATCGTCTGGGGAGACGACGACGCGGACGTTCCGCACATCTCACTCGGCCGAGGCGACTCCACGACGTCAGCCGGCCGTTCCTGAGGAGGACGGCCGACGAGGGAGCACTTCGCGTCGGCGACCGGCCACCGGAGCGGCTCGGCCGAGCTGGTCAGCGGGATGTCCAGGGCGTGCGCCAGCCGCCGAACCCGGCCGTGATCTCGTCGGCCGCGCCCGGCCCCCAGGTTCCGGGTTCGTAGGCCCGCACCGGCGGCGGCGCGTCGAGCAGCGGCTGCATGACCCGCCAGGTCTCCTCGACGCCGTCCTGGCGGGAGAACCGGGTGCTGTTCCCGATCATCGCCGCGTGCAGCAGAACCTCGTACGGTGTCGGGCCCTCGCCGCCCTCGTCCGCGAACTCCATGTCGAGCTCGATCGGCGCGATGCGGGCCACGTCGGCGCGGAACGCGTCGACCTGGATCCGGACCCCGGTCGACGGGTCGAGCCTCAGGACGAGCTGGTTCGGCTGCGCTTCGTGTCCGACCAGCCCGAAACCCAGCTTGGGCGGGCGCTTGAAGACCAGCCGCAGCTCGGTCTGCGTCACCGGCAGCCGCTTGCCGGTCCGGATGAAGAACGGCACGCCGGCCCAGCGCCAGTTCTCGATGTCGAGCCGCAGCGCCGCGAACGTCTCGGTGGCCGAGTCGCGCGGAACGCCGTCGATGTCGAGGTAGCCGCGGTATTGCCCGCGCACGTAGTGGGCCGGATTCGCCTCCACCACCGCGCGGAACAGACCGACCTGCGACTCCTTGAGCGTCACCGGGTCGCCTCGTGACGGCGGCTCCATCGCGGCGGCCGCGACCACCTGCATCAAGTGGTTGACGACGACGTCGCGCAACGCGCCGACCGGGTCGTAGAAATGACCGCGGTCCTCGACGCCGAAGCTCTCCGCCATCGTGATCTCCACGCACTCGAGGTAGTTGCGGCTCCACAGCGGCTCGAGGACGGCGTTGGCAAAACGCAGGTGGAGGATCTCCTGCAACCCCATTTTCCCCAGGTAGTGGTCGACCCGGAACAGCTGCGCCTCGTCGACGTACTGGTGCAACTGATCGGCGAGCGCACGCGCGGACTGCTGGTCGTGGCCGAACGGCTTCTCGATGACGAGCCGGGCGCCGGTGGTCAACCCGGCGTCGGACAGTCCCTTGACCACCCGGGCGAACAGGAACGGCGGGATCTCCAGGTAGAACACCGGTGTCGTGGCGCCCTTGACAGCGGCTCCGACCCGGTCGTAGGTGGCCGGGTCGGTGAAGTCGCCGCTGACGTAGGACAGCTTGGCGGCGAACCGGTCGAAGACCGCCTTGTCGAGGTCTCCGGTCGCTTCGATCGACGACCGGGCCCGTTCGACGAGCTGATCGAGTGTCCAGTCGTCGGCGGCCACCCCGACGACGGGGCACGTGAGCAGGCCGCGGGCCTCGAGGCGGTACAGCGAACGGAAGGTCATCACCTTCGCCAGGTCGCCGGTGATCCCGAAAATCACGAGGACGTCCGCCCGCGGCGGCTCGATGGCTGTCGTTGTCATCCCTGCCTCCAGCTCCGTCACGACGCATCACGGACTCCGGTCGTGTCCGGGAGCATCGTCGCCGCCGACCGAGCGATCCGGCCTCATCCGTGGGGGATGAGAGGGGCGCCTCAGCGTTCGTGGCCGATCCACTCCTCGGCCCAGCTGTGATCGAACTGCGTTTCGTTGCAGCGCGGCCGGTAGACGGCGGTGAGCTCGCGGACGATCTGCTCGCGGTGCGCGGGCAGCCCACCGGGGACCTCGTAGGTGCAGATGTGCACCTTCCACCGCGAGCCCGCGCGGGCGATCCAGCACTGCGCGCGCGGGTGCCGCCACGGGAGGCTCGCCTGGGACAGGTCGTCCGCGTGGTTGACGTACACCACGGCGTAGCGATCGGGGCGGGCTTCGGGCTCGGGGCGGTAGAGCACGGCGTACACCGCGGCGACGGCGGGGGGCGTCCACCCGCCGAGCAGGCGGGGGCCCTCGAACGGGTACCCCGAAGCCGAGCCGAGGCGGATCACTCGTGTTCGCCGACGGCCTCGACGCGCCCGACCGGCAACGACGGCAGCCCGGCCTCCTTCGCCGCGCGGCGGAACTCCGCCGTGGCGAGCGTGATCGCCTTCTCCCGGTCGGGTGCCTCGACGAGCAGGCGCGCGCCGTAGCTCGTGGTGCCGATCCCGCTGGCGATCCCGCCCGAGGCCGCCACCGCGTCGGCCAGGCTCACGATCTCCTCGCGAGTGAACACGCGCTCGCCGTCCGCTTCGATCCCCACGCTCCACCGCATCGCCGGTGCTCCTCACCGAGCTCGGGGCAGCGCTGCCGCGAGCTCCTCCAGGCTGCGCAGGTCGTGGCCGGCCACCAGCAGGTCCACGTACGGCGCGGCGATCCTCATCCCGAGCGGCGCCGGGTCGAGGGCGTCGCCGTGCGGGTTCGTCCACACCAGCCGGTGGCACAGCCGCGACAGCCGCTCCACCGCCTTGGCCAGCACATCCGGGTCACCGCGGTCGAAGCCGTCGGAACAGATCACGACCACACCGCCGCGGCACCGGCCGCGCCGGCCGAAGGTGCGCACGAACTCGTCGAGCGCGGCGCCGATGCGGGTGCCGCCCTCCCAGTCGACCACGGCTTCGGCCGCTCGCGCCAGGGCTTCGTCGGCGTCACGGGTGCGCAGCTGGTCGGTGATCCGCGTGAGGCGGGTGCCGAAGCAGAACACCTCGACCTTCGCCGCGGCGCGGCGCGCGGAGTAGGCGAACTGCAGCAGCGTGCGTGAGTAGTCGGCCATGGAGCCGGAGACGTCGAGGACGAGGATCAGCGGCCGCAGCCGCACGCGGCGTTCGCGCCACCGCAGCGCGCGGGGTTCGCCGAACGTCCGCAGCGAGTCCCGGACCGTACGGCGCAGATCCGGTTCGCGGCCCTTGCGCGCGGGCCGGGTGCGGCGCGTGCGGCGTTTCGGCGGGGTGAGGCGAAGCCGGGCCATGATGCGGCGGATCGCCGCGAGCTCGTCGGGCGTGCAGGTGCCGAAGGACTTGCGTTTCAGGCTGTCCACATCGGACGCGGTGAGCCCGAGCAGCATGTCGGTCTCGTGCTCGTCGCCGGTGCGTTCGGGTTCGGGCAGCGCCAGCGTGGCGTCGACGCCCGACTCGGCGAGGATCGTGAGCAGCGCCGCGGGCGGTTCGCCGGCGCCGAGGAAGTAACGGCGGAACGTCTCGTCGTAGCGGGGGAGGTCTTCGTGGCGCTTCAGCAGCGTGGTGCGGCCGCCCCAGTAGAGGTCGGCGAGGTCGGTCGTGTCGAGAACGGTCATCGCGCGGCAGCAGCCGAGCGCGTCGCCGGAGCCCACGGGCAGTCCGGCTTCGCGCAGGGCCCGCGCGAAACCCACCAGCACGCGGGTGAGCTCAGCCACCGGAGGCGAGCTCCGCGAGGTGCTCACGCACCACGTCAAGGTCGTCGCGGTCCTTCACGACGGCGCCGAGCGTGTCGCCGGCGGAGCGTTCGTCGAGCGTGCGCTCGCCGAGGAACCGCAGCATGCGAGCCCAGTCGATGGTTTCGGCGACGCCGGGCGGCTTGGCGAGGTCGAGCTCCCGCAGCCGTCGCACCGCGGCCACGACCTGGCGCGCCAAGGTTTCCTCGACGCCGGGCTCGCGCACGAGCACGATCTCCACCTCGCGGTCGGCGCCCGGGTAGCCGAGCCAGTGGTAGAGGCAGCGGCGTTTGAGCGCGTCGTGCAGTTCGCGGGTGCGGTTGGAGGTGAGCACGACCAGCGGCGGGCTGGGCGCGACGATGGTGCCGATCTCGGGCACGGTGACCTGGAAGTCGGACAGCAGCTCGAGCAGAAAGGCTTCGAACTCGTCGTCGGCGCGGTCGATCTCGTCCACGAGCAGCACGGCCCCGGCGCCCGCGCGGACGGCGGCGAGCAGCGGCCGTTCGACGAGGAACTCGGGCCCGAACAGCTGCTCGACCACCTCGCCGGACTCGGCCTGGTGGTCCTGCAGCGCGCGGATGCGCAGCAGCTGGCGGGCGTAGTCCCATTCGTAGAGGGCCTGGGCGGTGTCGATGCCCTCGTAGCACTGCAGCCGGATGAGGCGGCGGCCGAGCACCGTGGCGAGCGTCTTCGCGACCTCCGTCTTGCCGACGCCGACCTCGCCTTCGAGCAGCACGGGCCGGTGCAGCCGCAGCCCGACCAGCAGCGCCGTGGCTAGGCCGCGGTCGGCGAGGTACGCGCCGTCGCGCAGGGCGGCGGTGAGCCCTGCGACGGTGTCCGGTTCGGTCATCCCGTTACGGCTGCTCGTCCGCGCCGAGCACGAGGTCACGCACCGTGCTCGTGCCGGGCTTCAGCTTCCCCTCGCGGGCGAGCTGGTCGTGCCACGCCGTGTGCAGGTCGCCGTTGTCGGCGAGCCCGCCGTACCCCACGGCCGACATGTTCTTGCACGAACGCTGGGGCCCGCAGGCCGCTTCCAGCTCGTCGGCGTCCTGGCCGTGGGCGCGCCAGACCTCGCGCAGGACATGCAGCGCTTCGTCGTCCATGGGGCGAGTGAACACCGCGGGCGCGGTTGCGGAGCTCTGGATTAACCCTTTGCTTAAGGAGTATTGTCCAGGATTCGGGGTTACCGAGAGTATTTGACCATGACACTGGGCCAGCTCAACGCGTTCGTCCTGGTGGCGAGGCTGGGGTCGGTCACCGACGCCGCGAAAGCGCTCGGTGTGAGCGAGCCCGCGGTGTCGCAGGCGCTGGCCGCGCTGCGTCAGCACCACGGCGACAAGCTGCTCATCAAGCGCTCGGGCGGCATGACACTCACCGCGGGCGGCAGCCGGCTGCTGCCCATCGCATCGCAGATGGTGGCACTCGGCGCCGAGGCCGACGCCGCCGTGCGCCAGGCCAACGGCGTCGCGGCGCGCTTGCAGCTGGCGGTGACCAGCGAGATCGCGGAGTTCGTCGCCAACCCGCTGCTGGAGGCGTTCACGCGAAGATCGGGCAACGCCATCGACGCGTCGTCCGGGCTTGCGCGCACCGCCGAGCTGCCCGTGCTCATCACCAACCGGCTCGCCGATGTCGCGCTGGGCCCCGATGTCACCGGCGACAGCGGCGACCTCGACTGCACGCCGATCTTCCGCGCGTCACTCGTGGTGGTCGGCTCGCCGCACTGCCGCCACCAGGGCAGCCCGGCGCACTGGCCGTGGCTGCTCGACCCGGCGGGCGCCGACCCGGGCAGCGACACCGGCCGGCTGCTGGCCCGCCTCGGCGTGCCCGACGACGCGATCCAGGTCTTCCCGAACCAGACGGCCGCGTGGTCGGCGGCCGCCAGCGGGGGCGGGGTGTCGGTGGCGCTGGAGCACCTCGTGGCGCCGCAGCTGCGCCGCCACGAGCTGGTTGTGGTGCCGACGCGTCACACGCCGATGTCGACGTGCTGGTACGTGACCACCCTGCCGACCGACCGCCGCACGGGTGCGGCCAACTCGCTGCGCCACTTCCTGACGACGCCGGCGGCGATGCACGTGATGCGCGCGCCGGGCAGCGGCGTGCCGCCTTCGCGGTTCCGGCCGCCCGTGTACGTGACGATTTGGTCTTAGCCTTTTCGGTCAGGTCAGTTCGCGAACGCCGGCGACGTCGTACTCGGCCACTTCGGCGGCGAGGATCTCGGCGTTCTGCTCGTCGCTCGAGCCGCTGCCCCGGAACGCCTCGACGGCCGCCCGCGACTCCCAGCGCTCGAAGACGACGATGCGCCCAGGGGCCAGCAGGTCCGCGGCGAGGGAGAAGCCGAGGCAGCCGGGCGCGTCGCGGGCTTGCTCGACCACGCGCACGCAGCCGGCGAGGTAGGCCTCCCGCCGGCCGGGGGCGACGACGAGGTGCCCGGCGACGATGAGCATGTGCCACTCCTTCGCCGCGCCCCACTCGGAGACGATTTCCGTTGCGGCGGCGGCTTTTTCGTGGTCTATCCGTTGTTTTTCAGTAGGGGAGCGGACTTGCGCGTGTTGCCGGTCACGAGGTTCCCGATGCTCACCCCGACACCGAACCCCACCTCCGCCGCCCAGGCGAAGCCCAGTGCCGTCGTGAGCGCGATGCTCAACGCCAATCCTGGCTCTTCCTTGCGGGACAACGGTTTCACTCCTTCGGTCGTTCTTCGTGGTGTGCTGGTCCGCTCCTGCACGGATGCTGTCATGTCCCCACCGTCCGTCGAGTCAGCGGCGTCCACGCTAACAACGTGAGCCGTGGTGGCCAGGGACTTCACCCGGACGTTGTAATCGACGAGGATCGTGACCGGCAGCGACTCGACGAAGGAGTGACCACATGGGACTCAAGGACATCACCGCGTCCACAGCGGAGCTGTACACGGCGCAACGCGTCTACGGTGACCCGGTCGAGAAAGATGGCATCGTTGTCATCCCGGCGGCCATGGTGACCGGCGGCGGGGGCGGCGGACAGGAGGCGCCGGACAAGGAAGGCGTCGGCTTCGGGCTCTTCGCCCGCCCGACGGGCGCCTTCGTCATCCGCGGCTCGGAGGTCTCGTGGGTGCCCGCCGTGGACGTCACGGCCTGGGGTCTCGCGGTGGGTGGGATGGTGATCTCACTGGCCTGGATCCTCACCCGCGCGACCCGGCGCCGGCGGGGCAGAAAGCGCTGACGGCGTTCCCGGGCGATATCCGAGACGATTTCTCGGGTGAATTCTCGGGCGATGCGGCCGGACGGGTCCGGACCCTTCGCGGCGGTCCGGACCCCGTCCGGCCTGTGGTGGGAGCGGTCAGTCGACTCGGAGTTCGCCCATCGGGCTCCAGCCGGCGCCGGGGGCGTCCAGGCTGACGATCTCCGGGGTGCGGGCGATGACGCCGGGCATCCACGCCATCGCGTCCGCGAAGTGCGGCGATTTCACGTGCGCGCGGCCGGCGTCGGGGTCGGCGAAAGCCTCGACCAGCACGAACTGGTGGGGCACGTCGACGCTGCGCGACCACTCGAAGAACAGGTTCCCGGGCTCGCGCCGGGTGGCGAGGGTGAAGTCGTCGACCAGGCCGAGCCAGTCCTCGCTCCGCTCGGGCCGGACGGTGAACTTGACGACGATGAAGATCATGCTGTCCTCCGAAAGGGGCACAGACGGCGCACGAGGCCACGCTGCCTCGTGACCGGGCGTGAGCCGGGCGCCGCGACCACCCGTACTCACGACCGGCCGCGGCCCCCGGCGGGCGTCCCGCGCCGGGAACCGAGTCCGGGTTCGCCGGGGCGGCGTTCCTTCGCCCCGGCTGCCGTTGCCACGGCTGCCTCACTTGCCATTAATGCTGGCAACCTGCCATCGCGGTGGCAGATTGCCCTGGCAACCGACTGGTCCGGCTGTCCGCTTGCCACGGGCTGTGACACGTTGCCGTTCCGTCGGTCGCTTGCCACGGCGCCGCGCACTCGCCGTGGCGCCTCGTCCTTGCCGTGGCGTGTCGCGCTTGCCGTGGCGTCTTGCCCTTGCCGTGGCGTCTTGCCGCTGCCACGGCTATCTGCGGCACTCACGGCAATTCGCCGTCGCCGTGGCGTCTTGCCATTCCCGCGGCAACTGCGGCTTTCGCGGCAACTCGCGGTTGGTCATGGCAACTCGCCGTTGTCTTGGCCAATTGCCGGTTGCCAGTTGCCACGCCCTGGCGACTGGCCGATGCCGTGGCGACTTGCCATTCCCGCCGGCGCGTTGCCCTTGCCCAGGCGTCTCGCCAGGGCAAGGGCGACTTGCCGTTGTCGGTGGCCAGTTGCCATGGGTATGGCGGCCGGCCGTTGCCGTGGGTCTTGCCGTTGCCATGGCGGCTTGCCCATGGCTTGGTGGCTTGCCGCTGGCGTGGCTGGCTGTCACGCCGTTCCGGCAACGGGCGATTCGCCGCGGTGGGTTGCTAGTCGGTGTGGCTTGGTGCCAACACCCTTGGCAAGCTGCGAATCACGTCGCGGGATGCCGTTCGGTTTGGCAATTCGCCACCTGGGTCGCTTCCTTGCCAGGGCGATCGGCCGGTTCGGCGGCTTGGTGCCAGAGTTCCCGGCAACAAGCCGTTGTGTCGGACATTTGCCAGAACACGGGCACCTTGCCGATCGACCACGCGACGTACCGTTCACGCCACCACCGTGCCGCTCGCTCGACGGGACCGAAACCGGTTCCGCATTCGGCCCCGTCGAGCGGTGGCGCCCGGCCGGGTCAGTAGATGTTCGAGGGCCGCACCATGCCCTCCGCGAGGTCACCGAAACCGGGAGCAATGATGGCGCCCGGGTTCTGGATGATCTCCTCCACCACGAGCGTCTCCGTGGTCAGCAGCAGAGCCGCGATGGACGCCGCGCTCTGCAACGCAGAGCGGGTCACCTTGAGGGGATCGATGACGCCGGCCTCGAACATGTCGCCGTACTCACCGGTCAGCGCGTTGAAGCCGTGCCCTGGAGCGGACGAGCCGACCGCCGCGAGGACCTCGTCGCCGTCGTAGCCGGCGTTGATGGCGATCCAGCGCAGGGGCTCGACCAGCGCGCGCCGGACGATGTCGCGGCCCACGGCGGCGTCGCCGGTGAGGTCGAGGCTGTCGACTTCGGCGCGGGCCTGCACGAGGGCGGTGCCGCCGCCGGCGACGATGCCCTCCTCGATCGCGGCGCGCGTGGCCGACAGCGAGTCCTCCACGCGGTGCTGCTTCTCCCGCAGCTCGACCTCGGTGGCCGCACCGACGTGGATCACCGCGACGCTGCCCGAGAGCCGGGCGATGCGGGCCTGCAGGCTGTCCTGGTCGTGCTCGTTCTCGGCGCGCTCCAGCTCCCGCTTGATCTGCTCGATCCGCGCGGAGACCGCGGTCTCGTTGCCGGCCCCGCCGACGAGCGTGGTGCTGCCCTCGGTGATGGTGATGCGCCGGCAGCGGCCCAGCTGTTCGAGGCGCACCGCGTCGATGCTCTGCCCCGCGTCGCCGGTCACCACCTCGCCGCCGGTGAACACGCCGAGGTCCGACAGCTCCGCGATGCGGCGGTGGCCGAAGCCCGGCGCCCGCACCACGACGGAGCGGAACGTGTTGTGCACGTTGTTCGCCACGAGCATGCCCAGCGCGGGCCCGTCCACGTTCTCCGCGATGATCACCAGCGGCTTCTGCGTGCGGGTCACCTGCTCCAGGACCGGCATCAGCGTCTGCACCTTCGAGATCTTCTCGTTGGTGAGCAGGATGTACGGGTCCTCGAACACCGTCTCCATGCGGTCCTTGTCGGTGGCCATGTACGGCGAGATGTAGCCGTTGTCGAACTCCACGCCGTCCGCGAAGTTCACCTGCAGCCCGAACGCCGGCGACTCCTCCACGGTGACCACACCGCCGAGCCCGACGCGGCCCATCGCCTCGGCGATGATGTCGCCGATCTCCGGGTCGTTGTTCGCCGAAAGCGTCGCGACGTGCGCGAGGTCGCCCGCCTCCGTCACCTCGCGGGCGCCTGCCTGCAGCACCTCGACCACGCGCTGCACGGCCTTCTGGATACCGTTCTTCAGCAGCTGCGGGTTGGCGCCCTCGTCGACGGCGCGCAGGCCTTCGCGCACGATCGCCTGCGCCAGCACGGTGGCGGTGGTCGTGCCGTCGCCCGCCACCCCGTTGGTCTTCATCGCCACCTCCTTCACCAGCTGCGCGCCCATGTTGGCGAACGGGTTGCGCAGCTGGATCTCCTTGGCGATGGTGACGCCGTCGTTCGTGATCGTCGGGGCTCCGGTGAGCTTCTCGATCACGGCGTTGCGTCCCTTGGGGCCGAGCGTCACCTTCACCGCGTCGGCGAGCGCGTTCACGCCCGACTCCAGCAGCTGGCGGGCTTCGACGTTGAAGCGCAAGTCCTTGGCCATGTCTGTCCTTCTCCTACGGTGGTCGTGGTCGCGGCTGAACCTGCCGGCGGTCAGGGTACGAGGATCGCGCGACCGCGGACGAGGCCGCGGTCCAGATCGTCGAGCGCCTTCTCGAAGTCGGTCAGGGCGTACGTACTGGTGTGCAGCGCGACTTTTCCTTGCGCGGCCAGCACCATGAGCTCGGCGAGATCCGAATAGGACCCGACGAGGTTGCCGACGAAGTTGATTTCGGTGGAAATGATGTCGATGGTCGGCACCGCCAGCGTCCCGCCGTAGCCGACCACGTAGTAGTTCCCGGCGCGTCGCAACATCTTCACGCCGGCCTCGATCGCGCCGCCCTCGCCCACGAAGTCGACGACGGCTTCCGCGCCTTCGCCGCCGGTGAGCTCGAGCACCGCCTGGGCTTCCGAGCCGTCGGCCACCACGAGGTGGTCGGCACCGAGCTCGCCCGCGAGCCTCAGCGCCTCCGGAGACCGGTCGACCACGATCAGCTCTGCCGGGCAAATCGCCTTCAGCACCTGGATGCCGATGTGGCCGAGCCCGCCCGCGCCGATCGATACCACGCGCTCACCCGGGTGCAGGTGGGCCGCCGCCTTGCGGGCGGCGTGGTACGCGGTGAGCCCCGCGTCGGCCAGCGCCGCCACGGCCGCCGGTTCGAGCGAGGAGTCCAGCTTTACCACAGCCCGCGCGTTGGTGCGCAGGTATTCCGCGTAGCCGCCGTCACGGTCGATGCCCGGGAACGCCGACTGTACACAGTGGACGTCATCGCCCGCGCGGCACGCCTTGCACAGCCCGCACGTGGCGAGCGGGTGCAGGATAACCGGGTCGCCCACGGACACCGACGTGACACCCTCGCCGATCTCCGCGACCCAGCCCGCGTTCTCGTGGCCGAGCGTGTAGGGCAGTGTGACGCCCGACTTCTCCGCCCACTGGCCCTCGATGATGTGCAGATCCGTGCGGCACACGCCGGCGCCGCCGATCCGCACCACCACGTCGAGCGGCCCCGTCACGTGGGCGTCGGGCACCTCGACGAGTTCGGGGGTGCGGTCGTAGCCGCGCAACTGCACCGCTTTCACGACGGTACCTCCTCTCGCACCTCGTCGCCGGTCCGGTAGTACCGCGGCTTCGTGCTGTCCTCGATGGACACGCGCACGCTCTTGGCGAACCGCAGCAGGCTCTCGCGCTCGGGGGACTGCTGTGCATCGACCTGCCAGCCCTCGTCCACCAGCTTGCGCACGGCCCGCTCCATGCAGGCCAGGTGTGCTTCGCGCCGGAAGCCCGCCGGGAGCTCGGCGAGCTCACCTCCGGCCTGTTCAGGGACCGAGCCGCCGAAGCCGGCCGCGGTGACCTCGTCGCCGGCGCGCCGGCCCTCCAGCACGATGTCGACCGTGTCGACGCTCGGCAGGCTCAGCACCGCATCGTGCGCGTCGGCCACCATCAGGTACGCAAAGTTGGGCGCGCAGAAGTACGCGGGCAGCCGCAGCCGCACCGAAACCGAGTGGCCGCGGTCGTTGTGCAATCGCACGCGGACGCCGGCCACGAACCCGAGATCCGTGATCGGCTCGTGGAACTCGGGGTCCACGACGTCGGCCAGGGCACGCCAGACTCTGCTGGTCAGCGTTTCCGCTGTCGCCGCGGTCATGCCGGGACCTTCGAACTCGTCCCGGCGCCCGCGCCGGCACCGGCCATCCCGGCGGTCACCTCCGCAGGCACTTCGAGGTCGTAGAGCTGCGCGGCGTTGAGGCCGAGGATCTTCTTCTTCGCGTCGGTGGACAGCGTGCCGTAGTCGCCCTGCATGTCCTCGGGGAACTCGAAGTCCACGAAGGACTCGACAAGCCACTTCGGCTGCCAGATGGCGTAGTCGCTGGCGAAGGTGATGCGGTTCTCCCCGAGCCAGTACAACAGCTCGCCCACGACCTGCGCGAAGTAGCGCGGTCGCGTGTGGATGAACGGCATCGCCACGGCGAGGCAGGCGTAGACGTTGGGTTCCTGCGTGGCGATCCAGCAGAAGTCCTCGAACCGGGGCAGGCCCACGTGCTCGACGACGAAGTTCAGGTTCGGGAACGCGACGGCCGCGTCGTCGATGTCGCCGACATCGGCCGAGTCCCGCTCGCTGCGGTCGATCGACGGTCCTTTGTGGACGTGGACGTTGCGGATCCCCAGCTGCTCGCACTTCTCCAGGTACCGGTGGGCCCACGGGTCCGACAGCTGCCAGCCCTTCGACTCGCCCTTCCACTCCGCCGTGTACAGCTTCACGCCCTTGAGGTCCCATCGCTCGGCCAGCGCTTCGAGCTTGTCCAGCCCGGCCTCGCCGTCGCGAGGGTCGAAGGCGCCGTTGACGATGAACTTGCCGGGGTTGTTCTCCGCGACGGCCCCGTCCTGCTCGGTCGTGTCGAACCCGTTGACGTAGAACTCGGTGAGGTAGGTCGGCTGGAAGATGGCCTTGTCCACGTAGCCCGTCGTGAACAGGTCGTCGATCAGTGTCTCCTCGGAGTACTTGCCGAACTTCTCCAGCGACCACAGCCACTCGGCGGGGCTGAGGGTGCGGTGGTGGTCGTAGAAGCACTCGATGAAGCCCTTGCCGTACCGGTTGGCCTGGTTGGCGGGCGAGCCGTCCCAGAAGTGCACGTGGCTGTCGACGATGAAATAGCTCTCGCCGTCCTTGCGGTACATGGGGAGTCCTTTCGCGGGAAGGGCCCCGGGGCCAGGGCCGGGACGGCGAGCACCGTCCCGGCCCGGCCCCCCTCGGGGCGAACCGGTGTCCGTGCGCGGGCTACTCGACCGGTTCGAGGTCGAAGTCGATGTACTCGGCCGCGTCCTCAGGGTTGGCGAACAGCACCGTCTCGTCGTCGAGGTGGACCATGCGCCCGTAGTGCGTCGACATGATCTCCTCGAAGTCCGGCTGCCCGAAGTCGAAGCCGATCGCCTCGGAGATCTCGTCCCAGTTGAAGACGATCTTGTTAGTGCCGTCCACGCGGATCATGGACGGGTACTCCGCCACCGTGACACCCGGCTTGCCGCGCATGACCTCAGCCACGACGTAGCCGTTCTGGTTGTTCATCAGGGTGACGCCGCACATGTTCGACGCGGTGCGGTCGACGGTGAACTGCCTGCTCGCGGTCATGAAAGCAGCCCTTTCGGTTCGTCGATGGAGAGATCGGACAAGAGGCTGCGCAAGCCGGTGACCGACGCGTCCCAGGACTCGGCGAAGGTCACGACCTTCTCCTGCGGCTGCGACCAGATCGGCTGCAGCGTGCGGGCGGCGGCCTCGGACACCGGCACCCACTTCTCGAGCCACGAGGTGAGCACCTGCTTGTTGTGCGCGGAGTGCTCGGCGTCGCTGGTGAGCATGGCGAACAGGGCCCGCGTGTAGCTGCGGTCCCGCTCGTAGTCGTGCTCGCCGGCACCGACGACGGTCGGCGTGACGTAGTCGCCGTTGCGGGCGGCGACCTGCATCACCAGGTGGCTGCGGAACAGCACACCCACGAGCGACTCGAACACCACGTTGGCCGCGAAGAGCGACTCGGCCCAGTCGCCGATCGCGGTCAGGCGCTCCACGTTCTCGCGCACGCCCTGCCACGCCGGGTCCTCGTGCCACACCGAGCGGTGCACCGAACCGTCGAACTCGATCTCCGACTCGGTCACGTCCAGGTTGTACAGCGCCAGGTCCTGGGCGAAGCGCAGCTTGTGCGCGGTGTTCACGGCGATCGCGTTGTTGATCATGTTCGTCGGGGCCGAACGCTGCTCCGAGCAGAACACGTGCATGCCGAGACCGTGCTCGGCGTGCATCCACGCACCGAGGTGCCGCTCCACGAACTTGCTCCAGCTCGGCGCCCAGTTCTGGTAGGCGCCGGCCTTCTTCGCGTTTTCGAGGTTGAGCTGGATCTGCCGGACGACGTTGGAGTTGTTCCGGAAGATCGTCTGTTCCCACTCCTCGTTGGGGTCGAGGAACTGGTGCCAGTTGCCGGACTTGAGCTCCGTCCACTCCTTCGGGTAGCCGCCGGGGCCGTCCGCGAAGCCGTAGATCCAGCCCTGCGAGAGGTGCCGATCGGGGTCGGGCTGGACGTCGAAGGTCACGTCCTCGTACATCGTCGCGCGCATCTTGCGCGGCTTGAAGTAGTTGTAGCTACGGCTCTTCGAGCTCGGGAAGTCCAGCAACCCGGCTTCGGCGCCCGTGAACTCGGGCTTCGGGAAGCTCTGCTGGGGCTTTTCCGTACTGACCATGAGCACACCTCTCTGTGTGTGGTGGTCTGCTTCGGGTGGGATCGGCCTGCGGGGTCAGTCCTCCGCCGCGGCCGTGATCGTGAACTTGTCGTAGAAGACCTGATCGGACGGCACACCCAGGCTTTCCAGCAGGGGCAGGGCCGCGTCGATCATCGGCGGCGGGCCGCACAGGTACACGTCGCATTCGGCGAGGTTGTCCTCCCGCCGTTCGAGCACCTGGGTCACGAGCCCGAGCTCGCCTTCGCCGTCACCCGGCCAGCCCTCGGGAGCGGTGTCGGACAGGCACGGCACGAACCGGAACTTCGGCAACTGCCGGGCGAGCTCCGCCATCTCCTCGAGGTGGAAGAGGTCCCGCTCGGTGCGGGCGCCGTAGTAGTACACGACCTCCCGCTCGTTGCCGCTTTCCGCCATCTGCCGCAGCAGCGCCAGGATGGGGGACATCCCGGCCCCGCCGCCGACGAAGACCAGCCGCCGATCGGAGCTGACCCGCAGGGTGAACGTGCCGTACGGCCCGGTCACCTCCAGCGGGTCGCCGGCGGAGAGGGGTCCTTCGAGCAGCCCGGAGAACTTGCCACCGGGGTAGCGCTTGATGATGAACTCGAGGATCCCGTCGGCCACCGTGACATTGGCCATGGAGAACGAACGGTGCTCGTCCGTGCCCGGGATCTTGATGTCCACGTACTGCCCCGGGTGGAACCGGATGCCCGCGTCCTCGTCCACCTTCAGGCGGACGAGCGAGATGTCGTGGGTCAGGTCGGTGATCGAATCCACCGTGGTTCCCGCCGTGACGACCGGCAGGCCGGACCGGATCATGTCCTCGTCGTAGTTGGTCAGCTCGATCTCGAGGTCGGAGTACGCGTGCCCTCGGCAGAGCAGCACGAACCCTTCCTCGCTTTCGTAGTCGGCCAACGCGAACGTGGAGTACCGGTCCATCTGCAGGTCGCCCTCGAGCAAGAAGGACTTGCACGCCGAGCACTGCCCCTCCTTGCAGCCGTGCATGAGCATGACGCCCTGCCGGAAGGCCGCATCGAGGATGGTCTCGTCCTCGTCGGCCTCGATGTCGATGCCGACCGGTTCGAACCGGATCTTGTGCTTGTCGCCCATGGACGCCGCTCCTGGGGATGGGGGCACCCACCGGGGTCCCGGGGTTCGAAACCCTCGGAACCCCGGCGGGATACCGTTTCGGGGTGCGGCCTCAGGCCACCGTGACGTTCGGGTTCGCCTTGTACGCGGCGATGTGCGCCTCGCGCTCGGCGTCCGACATCTTGTTGAGCGCGATGTTCGGGCTGCCGAAGGTGATCCCGCGGACGTCGTTGAGAGTCCACAGCTTCTTCGGGTCGTCGAGGTCGAGGTGCGGCTGCGGGATGAGGGTCTTCCCGTCGTCGCGGACGTAGCCGAGGTCGGAGATGATGTCGGCGAGGTCCATGCCGTCGTAGAGCGTCTCCCACTCGCGCTTGCCCGTGAGCCGGCCCATGTTCGGGGTCTCGCGGCCCTCGTACTCGCCGCGGAACGCCGTGGTGTCGGTCCAGGCGCAGGTCTCCGAGCAGTAGGTGCGCCACTGGCCGTCGACCTTCTCGGTCACCATGTCCTCGCGGATGAGGGCGGGGACCATGCAGGTCCAGCAGCGGTGCGGGTACTCGTAGCCCACGTTCTCGAACGCGATCGGCTTGTTCTTGCCCGGGTAGCGCAGGCGGTTGTACGCCTCCCACCACTTGCCGAACTGGTTGTACCAGCCCGGGTACTTCGACTCGAACCACTCGAAGTCGGTGTCGGTCATCGGGTCGATGCGCCAGTAGTTCACCGGCCACCCGGTGGCGAAGAACTGCGCCACGCGGTGCACGTAGTGCTTGTTGATGATCCGGTTCCACGCCTCTTCGACGAGGTCGTGGGGGATCTTCAGGCCGTACTTCTCGAGCGGGATGAGGTAGCTGCGGTAGTAGTCGTCGTAGATCCACCGACGCCACATCTCCGCGTAGCTGTCACGGTCCTTGCGGCGGTCCTTCGTGCCGTACTCGATGAAGGTGCCGATGGCCGCGTCGACCACGCAGTGGTTGTTCCACCACGCGTACCGCAGGTCGCGCTCGAGCAGCTGCCGGTTGTCCTCGTCCGCCAGCGCCATCAGCAGGATGGAGTAGCCGTTGCTGATGTGGCGGGACTCGTCGGACTGCACGGAGTGGAACACCGTGGGCAGCAGGTAGTCGCCGTTGGCCGCCGCCTCCGAGGGCATGGCGACGAACAGGGTGTTCGTGAACGCGGTCTCGGCCACCACCGTGAGGTAGATGTTCGCCGCGGTGATCGCGTCACCGGTGATGAAGCCCTCGCCGAACTGCCGGCCGATCGTGCCGGCGTAGTTGTTGGAGAACGCCTTCTCCGTGATGTCGAACCCGGCGGGGTCGATGTAGTGGTTCATGTAGAGGCGCTTGAGGTTCATCTGGATCGTCGAGTGGCGAACCTCGTCGATCATCTGCACCGCGAGGCCGTTGTGCACCTCGGGGTTCGGCACCGCGTCGATGGCCATCGGCATCGCGCGGGCGGCCGAGATCTCCGGGAACGGGATGATGGACAGGAACAGCTTCTGCCACTCCATCCAGCGTTCCTGGACCTGGCGGAACATGTTGCCGCGGATGGCGCCGTCCATGGCGCCGAACACGCGGTTGTCCTTTTCCTCCTCCATCGGGAAGTAGGACCGAAGGATCTGCTTGAGCGGGTCCTTCTTGGGGGCCTTGTCGAACTTGTAGTCGGTCCCGAAGCGCTTCGCGGGGGTCGCGAAGGTCGGTTCCCACGACAGTTCCGTGATCTTCTTGTGCGCCTTGCTCAGACTTTGTCGACTCACGCCGTGTACCTCCACCTGATCGGTCGTCGGCAGTTCCTGGCTCGGCTTGGTTCGCGCCGCTCGCGGGTGGTGATCCGGTACCCGGCCGCCTGGCCGCCGGGCACCGGATGCAGCTCGCACGTCGCCGTCCGGATGCAGGGAATGACACCGCGAGTACCCTGTGATGGTGGTCTCAATATGAGACAGGCAGTGGTCGGTGCTGCCGTTATGGTGACTGGCACACGACGTCGTGTGCCTGGCCGGGGCGCACGACGCCCTTCTGCCGGGAGGTGAGGCTTTGACCGACGCAGGCGCCTCCATTTCGTCGCCGGACAGGCTGGCGAACGCCAGGGAGCAGTTCTTGTCCACGGAGGAGGTCGACGCGGAAAGCGTCCGCAAGACGATCCTCGCCTCGTGGTGGCGCTCCCGTACGCACCAGGTAGCCGCCGACCACGTGAAGACCCCGTACGTGGCGGATCCGAACCTCGAAACGCCGCTGCTGCAGAGCGCGGGCGCGGTGCTCGACGCGCTGGAGGACAAGCTCAGCGACCTCGCCGTGAGCGTGGTGCTCACCGACGACCAGGCGCTGGTGCTGGACCGCCGGACGGAGGACCGCGCGCTCGAGCGGTACCTCGACGGCGTGCAGCTGGCGCGCGGGTTCAGCTACGCCGAGGAGTTCGTCGGCACGAATGGGATCGGCACGGCGCTCGAAGGCAGGCAGGCGACCGCGGTGTTCGGTCACGAGCACTACGCGGAGAACCTCGACACGCTCGCGTGCGCCGGCGTGCCCATCCGCCACCCGATCTCGGGCCAGGTCCTCGGCCTGCTGGATCTCACGTGCTGGAAGAAGGATGCCGGCCCGCTGCTGCTGGCGCTGGCCAAGGCGACCGCGCACGACATCGAGACGGAGCTGACCACTCAGGTCGGCCTGCGCGAGCTGAGCCTGTTCTCGGCGTACCTGCGGGCGTGCCGGCGCGGGCAGGGGATCGTGCTCGCGGTCAACAACGACCTCGTGATGCTCAACGACCACGCCCGCCAGCTGCTCGTGCCCGAGGACCAGGCCGCGCTGCTGGCCCGGGCCGTCGAGGCGCTGAGCTCGCAGTCGGACCGCTCGCTGTCGATGGACCTGCCCAGCGGGGCCCGTGCGCGGCTGTCGTACACGCCGGTCTCGAGCGACGTCGGCCCGGCCGGCGGCGTCGTGCGGGCCCGGCTGCTGCAGGAGCCCGAGGTCGTGTCCGCGCGGATCGACACGCGCCAGCCCGTGCTGCCCGGCATCGTCGGCACGGGCGCGTTGTGGGTGCGGGCGTGTCACTCGGTCGGCCGCTTCGCGCGCGACCGGAAGTGGACCGTGGTCGAGGGCGAACCCGGCAGCGGCAAGCTCGCCATCGCCCGCGCCGCGCACTCCGGCTCCACGGCGAGCGCGCCTTGCGAGGTCGTGGAGCTCGACGGCATCAAGCCGGGGGAGTGGGAGGCCCCGGTGCGGCGCGTGCTGCGCAAGGGCCCGGGCACGGTGGTGTTCCGCCACCTGGACAAGCTCTCGCAGCAGGAGCAGCGGGCATTGGCCGCGGTGCTCGACGACGCGCGGCTCGACGCCCGCGTGTGGGGCGTCGCGACGGTGGCGGAGGGTGAGCAGGACGGTCTCGACACCGACCTGATGCGCCACTTCCCGACGTCGGTCACGGTGCCGCCGCTGCGCCACCACATCGAGGACGTGCGCGTGCTCGTGCCGTTCCTGCTCGCGCAGCTCGGCAAGGGCCCCCTGCTGCACTGCTCGCCGGCCGCCCTGCAGCTGCTCCTGCGCAACGAGTGGCCGGGCAACGTCGCCCAGCTGCGGCAGGTGCTGCGCAAGGTCGTGCACACCCGCCGCGCCGGCGTGATCGAGCCCGAGGACCTGCCGCCGGAATGCCGGACGGTGGTCAAGCGCGTGCTCAACCCGCTGGAGTCGCTGGAGCGCGACGCGATCGTGCGCAGCCTCCTCGACGCCGACGGGAACAAGTCCCGCGCGGCCCATTCCCTGGGCATGTCGAGGGCCACGATCTACCGCAAGATCCGGGACTACGGCATCGACATCCCCTCGTGAGCCATCTCGCGTGGGGCGCTGCGATCGGGTGCGGGGAGGACGGCGCATGATCGACCTGGAGCACGACCACGGCGTCGCGGTGGTCCGGATGCACGAGAACCCCTGCGGGAGCATGGTTCCCGAGACACTGGACCGGATCACCGCCGCGCTGGGCTACATCGGCGGCTCGTACGCGGTCGTCCTCACCGGCGGTGACGACGTGTTCGCCCGCGGCTTCGCCGGCACGGCGGACCGGCTGGAGCGGGCCGTGCTCGCCATCGCGAACCACCCGAGCCCGGTCGTCGCCGCGATCGGCGGAGACGCGCTGGGCGCCGGCTACGCGCTGGCGGCGGCCACCGACCTGCGCGTGATGGCTCAGGGGCGGCTCGGGCTCGGCGCGGTCGCGCACGTGCCGCCCGCCGTCGAGGCGGTGCTGCGCCGCCACGCCGGCCCGGTCTGGCGCACGGTCCGCTCGGGCGAGCGAACGTTCACCCCGGAGGCGGCACTCGTCGCCGGACTGGTGGAAACGTGTTGCGCCCCAACCGATCTGCTGCACGTGGCGGTGGAGCGGGCGGCGCGGCTGGCCGGCGGGGCCAAGCAGTTCTGCTGAGGCTCTTCCCGGTACTCGGGCCTCAGCCGAACTCCTTGCGGATCTGCGGGAGCACCTCGGTGCCCAGCAGCTCGATCGCCTTCATCACCTTCGCGTGCGGCACACCCGACCAGTCCATCTGCATGGCGTAGCGGTCGGCGCCGGTCAGCTTGCCGACGCTGATGATGCGCTCGGCCACCTCGTTCGGGCTGCCGACGAACAGCGCGCGGGCGCCCTCGGTGTACTGGTCGTACTCGCGGCGCGTGGGCACGGCCCAGCCGCGCGAGCGCGCGCCCCACTTCATCGTCTCGAGCCAGTACGGGTAGAAGGTTTCCTTGGCATCCTGGGAGTTCTCGGCGACGAAGCCGATGGCGCCCATGGTCACGTCGTGCTCGTCGTCGGCGTGCTCGCCGGCCGCGGCCGCGCGGCGGTAGAGGTCCACCAGCGGTGCGAAGCGCTCCGGCTCGCCGCCGATCACGGCGTAGACCACGGGCAGGCCGAGCAGCCCGGCGCGGATCGAGGACTCGGGGTTTCCGCCGGTGCCGACGGAGATGCGCAGGCGCCGGCCGTACGGGCGCGGGTAGATGTGCGCGTCGTTCAGCGGCGGGCGGAAGCGGCCCGACCACGTGATCGGGTCCTCGCGGTCGATGCGCAGCAGCAGGGCGAGCTTCTCCTCGAACAGCTCGTCGTAGTCGCCGAGGTCGGCGCCGAAGAGCGGGAACGACTCGGTGAACGACCCGCGCCCGGCGAGCAGCTCCGCACGGCCGCGGCTGAGCTGATCGAGCGTGGTGAACTGCTGGTACACGCGCACCGGGTCCTCGGTGGAGAGCACCGTGACCGCGCTCGCGAGCGTGATGTGCTCGGTGACGCTCGCCGCCGCGGCCAGCACGGTGGCGGGGTTCGAGATGGCGTAGTGCTCCAGGTGGTGCTCGCCCAGGCCGTAGAACCCGAGCCCGAGCTCGTCGGCGAGCTTGATGCGCTCCACCGTCTCGGCGAGCCGCTGCGCCACCGACACCTGTTCACCGGTCGCCGGGTCGGGCGTCCGGTCGCCGAAGCTGTAGATACCGAGTTCCATGTCCACTTCCTCGCGAGTTCCTGGCGTCGAACCTACCAGGCTTTGATGACGCGTCAACATTTCCTGCCGGTAGTGTCCGCGGTCACGGACTCAACCTTCCCGTCCGCTCACCCGTTGATCACGGTGGACCGGACGACAGGAGTTGTCGATGCAGGGAAAGACCTTCGGGACGGGAGCGCTCGTGGCAGCCGCGGCCGCGCTGACGGCGTGCACGGCGCCGCAGGCGGCCACCACCCCCACGCCGCTGGCCGAGACCGCGAGCCTCGCGCCCGCCACCACGGAGACCACGCCCACCTCGACCACCCCGCCTCCGCCTCCGCCCCCGCCGTGCGCGGTCGCAGAGGTGTCCACGGGCGCGTGCGCGAGCCTGTCGCTGCGGCTCGCGTGGCTGCTCAAGGACGGCGTCGTCGTGCGCGGACCGGTCGCGATGGAGCCGGGTGACGCGAGCCAGCCGACACCTGTGGGCAGCTTCAAGGTCGCGTGGAAGGACAAGGTGCACACCAGCAGCGAGTACGGCGACCCGATGCCGAACTCGGTGTTCTTCGCGGCCGGCGGGATCGCGTTCCACGCCGGGCCGTTGGACAAGCCCTCCCACGGCTGCATTCACCTGACCGACGCCGACTCGGAGGTGTTCTTCGCCGGGCTGCCGGTGGGCGCGCCCGTCGAGGTGAAGGCCTGATTAGTCCACTGTGGAACAGATGAGATCCACAGTGGACTCAGTGCCGGCGGTGCGGCACCTCGGGGGAGTCGGTGTCGAGCGGCACGGACGAGCCCCGGACCAGTCCCAGTTGGACGGTCGGGCGGCGGCTCACCGTCGCGAGTCCCCAGTTGGTGGCGGTGCGCAGGCGGTTGCCCGGCATCGCGAGCAGGTGGTAAGCGCGGGTCACGATCTTCGCGGGCCAGCCCGAAAGCGGTATGTGCAGCGGGTTGGCCGCCGCGCGGCCGGCACCCAGGTCGACCACGAACCCGAGGTCGTGGTGGCGGTAGGTGCCGGGCCGGCCGTATCCGAGTGACGCGGCGACGTTGGTTCCCGCGAGCTTGCCCTGGCGTTCGGCGTGCTGCGCGGTCATCGCCGTGCACTCACCCGGCCGGGTCAGGTCGGGCACGGCCGCGACGTCGCCGCACGCGAACACGTCCGGGTAGCCCGGCACGGCGAGCTGCGCGGTCACCACGACGCGGCCCTTGGCCGTGGGCAGGCCGACGTCGGCGACGAGCGGGTCGGGCCGCACCCCGACGCACCACACGAGCGACCGCGTCGGGACGCGTTCGCCGCTGGTGAGCGTGACGGCGTCGGCGGTGGCGTCCTTCACCGACGTCTTCATCACCACCTCGACGCCCCGCTCGCGCAGCACCGCGTCGGCGGTCTTGCCCAGGCGCGGCGACAGCTCGGGCAGCACGCGATCGGCGATGTCGAGCAGCAGCCAGCGCACCGGCTGCCCCGTGAGCTCGGGGTGGCGCGCGACGAGCGCTTCGGTGAACGCCGGGCCCTGAGCCGCGACCTCGGTGCCGGTGTAACCGGCGCCCACGACGACGAACGTGCAGCGAGCCGTGCGCTCCTCCGGATCGTCGGCGGCGGCGGCGAGCTCGATCTGACGGGTGATGTGGTCGCGCAGGTAGAGCGCCTCCGGCACCCCGCGGAACCCGTGGGCCGTCTCGGCGACGCCGGGGATCGGCAGGAGCTTGTTCACGCTGCCGGCGGCGAGCACGAGCCGGTCGTAGGACAACTCGTGGCCGTGGCCTTCGGGGTCGGTGTAGCCGATCGTGTGCGCGTCGAAGTCCACAGTGGTCACTGTGCCGAGTGCCAGTCGCACGCCGCGCAGGGTGCCGGGGATCGAGACGGTGATGCTGCGCGGGTCGAGCAGCCCGGCCGAGACCTCCGGCAGCAGTGGCAGGTAGAGGAAGTAGTCGGTGGGGTTGACCACCACCACTTCCACGTCGTCGCCCGCGGTCCTGCGCAGCCGCTTCGCCGCGTTGTACCCGGCGAACCCGCCCCCGACGATCACGACCCGCATCACGTTTTTCCTCCCCGTACGGTTGCCGGACACGTGGCGGTCACCCGGCGGCGGCCGCGGCAACCCCGGATGCCGCCGCCGGGTGCGCTCAGCCCTGCGGCTGCGTGATGTTGACCATCCAGCCGATGCCGAACTTGTCGACGCACATGCCGAACTCGTCGCCCCACATCTGCTTTTCCAGCGGCACCGCGACGTTGCCGCCGTCGGAGAGCTTGGTCCAGTAGCCGCGCAGCTGGTCGCCGTCGTCGCCGCTGAGGCTCACCGAGATGTTGGTGCCGGGGTTGTGGTCCATGCCCGGCGGCGTGTCGGCCGCCATCAACGTGAATCCGTTCTCGGTCTCGAGCTGAGCGTGCATGATGTTGTTCGCCGCGGGGGAGTCCGGCATACCGGATTCCCCGAACGTGTTCACGGTCAGCGTCCCGCCGAACACGTCCCGGTAGAACTCCATCGCCTGCCGGGCGTCGTCGCGGAAGCTGATGTACGGGTTGAGGATCGAAGCCACCGGACACTCCTTCGTCGTGGACGGGAATGAATCCTCGCAGAAGACGAAGGGGTGGACAACGGGGTCGCTCCGGCAGGTGAAGAAATCGCGCTTCGGTAACGGGGACCAGTGCCGTAAGTTGTGGGTTTTCCGTTGCAGCATGGCGGTTTCCGGTGTGCTCGGTGAAAAGATTTTCGGTTATGACCGTGCTCACGGCTCGATGGTGAGTTTTCCGCGAAGTTGTTCCAGGGTCTGTGACAACAGGCGCGAGACGTGCATCTGGGAAATGCCCACGCGGTCGGCGATCTGGGTTTGCGTGAGACCGCCGAAGAAGCGCATCACGAGGATCGCGCGTTCGCGCTGCGGCAGTTCGCGCAGCAGCGGTTCCAGCGCCTCGTGGTTTTCGATGTGCTCGAGTTCCGCGTCTTCCTCGCCGAGGGTGTCCGCGAGCGAGAGGGGTTCGGCGTCGTCGTGCACGGGCTTGTCGACCGACAGCGTCTGGTAGGCGTTGCCGGCGATGAGACCTTCGTGGACTTCGCCGACGTCGAGTCCGAGGTGCTCCGCGAGCTCCGTCGGCGTCGGCGCGCGGCCGAGGGTCTGCGACAGCGCGCTCGAGCCGTGGCTCAGGGCGAGGTGCAGCTCCTTCAGCCGGCGCGGCACCCGCACGGACCAGCCGGTGTCGCGGAAGTGGCGGCGGATCTCGCCCATGATCGTGGGCACGGCGAAGGAGAGGAAGTCCGGGCCGCGGTCCGGGGTGAACCGGTCGATGGCGTTGAGCAGCCCGATGCGGGCCACCTGCACGAGGTCCTCGCGCGGCTCGCCGCGGCCGGTGAAGCGCGTGGCGATGTGCTCGGCGACCGGGAGGAACTCCGTCACGAGTTGCTCGCGCAGGCGTGGGCGGCGCGGATCGTCGGCGTCGAGGGCGGCGAACTCTTCGAACAGCGGCACCGTGTGGGCGTATTCGTCCCGGCGCCGGGTGATCGGCGGCGGGTTCACCTGGCCGTCCCCTGGCCCAGCTCGAGGTGGATCGCCAGGGTGTTGCCGACGCCGTCGGGAGCCGGGGTGTTGGTCGACGACACGGTGGCGGCCAGCGTCGTGAGCACGTGCCAGCCGAAGCTGCGCTCGCTCGGCAGCCGCGCGTGCCCGGTGCGGGTCTCCACGGTGATGGCGATGCCCTCGGGTGCCACGCGGAAGCGGCAGGTCATGGTCTCGCCGAAGTCGGCGAGTTCCACGAGCTGCGCGCACGCCTCGTCGACAGCCATCTTCGCGTCGGCGATCGCGTCGAGCCCGTAGTCGGCGCGCGCGGCCACCGCCTGGGCCAGCATCCGCGCCAGCGGGATCTGTGCGGTCTCGGCGGGCAGGCGCAGCTCGACCACCTCCGCGAGCAGGTTGTCGACGGCCGGCATCCCGTGGCTCGGCGAGCTGCCGGCGGCTTCGTTCTCCATGCCCCCCGCATACCCACTCAGTCAGGCTTCGACACCTCGGTTTCGCGATGCGTGCCGGGGGTGCGAGGGAGCGGCACCGCGTGTCCGACAGGTGATCGGGATGCAGTAATGTCGCCCGAGGACCCGTTAAAGCGCTAGCGGCCAATGGTGGCGCGCGCCCGGGTCTCTCCTGGTCAGCAGCGCCCTTCGAGTACCCAAGAGAAGGGTCTGGGAAACATGACCGGCGGCCAGGAACGGCTATCCGCGCGGCTTGACGAAGTCACCGTGGCGATGGAGTCGCTGACCGCGATGCTCGACCACCAGGAACTCGATCTCGGCCAGATGCTGCAGGCGGTCTGCGAGCACGTGGTCGGTGTGGTGGCCGGGGCAGACATGGCCAGCATCACGCTGGTTCGGGACGGCGTCGGGGAGACCGTCGCCAGCACCGATCAGCGCGCGGTGAACTTCGACCGCGAGCAGTACCGCATCGGTGACGGACCGTGCCTGCGCGCGGCCGAGACGGGGGCGCCCGTGCGGGTCGGGGTCGGCGCGGTGGCCGACCAGTGGCCGCAGTTCGCGTCGGCCGCCGACGAGCTCGGCGTGGCGAGCTTCCTCGCCGCCCCGCTCACCGTCGACGGCGACATCAGCGGCGCGATGAACCTGTTCGGGTTCGGCGAACACGGGTTCAGCGACCTCGAGGTGAAAATCCTGGAGCTCTACACCGCGACGGTGGTGTTCGGCCTGCGCAGCGCGCGGCGCTACTTCGACGCGCAGGAGCTGGTGGCGCAGCTCAACCGCGCACTGGACACGCGCGCCGTCATCGACCAGGCCAAAGGCATCCTGATGGCCGCTCACCGCATCACGGCCGAGGAAGCTTTCCAACGGCTCGTGAAGCGTTCGCAGGACGGAAACCGCAAGCTCTACGACGTGGCGGCCGAGTTCGTGGCCGCCGTGTCCAGTTTTACCTGACCCCGCCCCGCGCGGGTACGCGTGCCCGCGCGCGACACTGGGTACGTCCCCGAGGGGGCTCTCAGTCCGGAAGCGGGTGAACCACATGGTGCAAGTGCGGGTCCAGGGTCTCGCCGTCGTCGCCCAGGAGGTGGCGCCGGTGGTGCTGCTGCGCGAGGAAACCGGGCAGCGCCGCTGGCTGGCCATCACCATCGGCGCACCGGAGGCGCAGGAACTGGCCGCCGCGCAGGAGCAGGTGACCTCGGCCCGGCCGGGCACGGTCGAGCTCATCCTCGAGGTGGTGTCGGCGTTCGGACGGCACGTCACGAGCGTCGAGGTCACCGAGCTGCGCGACAGCATCTTCCACGCCGACCTGGTGCTCTCGGACGGCGTGCGCGTGTCGGCGCGGCCCAGCGACGCGATCGCCGTGGGGCTGCGAGCCCACGCACCCATCGAGGTGGCCGAGGCCGTGCTCGCCGAGGCCGCGGTGGACGTCACCGTGGCCGGCGGCGAGGACCCGGCCGAAGCGCTCGGCGGCGAGCCGGGCGTGGGCACCGAGGACGAGATCCGCCAGTTCCGCGACCTGCTCGACGAGGTCAGCCCGGACGACTTCCGCGACCCCGGACCAGGGCCCGCCTGAGCGGGAATAGCGATCGCCGCTCGTGATGTTGAACGAGTCGGCCGATGCGCTTCGTGTCCGCCGGGCTCACCCCTCGTCGAGGCGGTGTTCCGTCCGGCTGCCCCGGCATCCGTCCGGCGCCGCGTCGCGCGATCTGCCGAGAGGCGGCCACAGCGCACCGGCCCGAGACGATGGCCCCCGACCTGGCTCCGGTCGGGGGCCATCCTCGTGCCCGGGGTGATCTTCGCTCAGCCGCGCAGCTCCGGCGGCTCGCCGTCCACGCCGAGGTCGACCTCCGCGTCGAAGGCGTTGTGCTCGTGCCCGGCCACCGGCTGGGCGACGTCGGTCCCGAGGTCGAAGCCGGCGTGCCGGGCGGCTTCGGCGAGTCCGTCGTTCTCGTCGGACTCGTGCCGGTGGTGGTGGCGCTCGATCATCCCGACATCTTCGGCAGTCCGGACCCCGGCGGGCAACCAACGGAGGGTGAACGCGTCACGCGGGCTCGTGGGCGGTCTGCCCGAGGATCGACTCCACGAGCTCCAGGGCATCGTCGGTGCTGCGCGCGGTGAAGGTGAGGTCGACGAACACGTCGCGCAGCTCGGTGTCCTGGGCAGTGCGCTCGATGGCGGTGACCACGTCGGCCACGCCGGCGCCCGCCAGCGGGTAGACGCGCAGGATCGCGCCCAGTTCCGCGGGGTCACGGCCGGCTTCCTCGGCCAGCTGCCGCAGGTTCGCCAGCGGTGCGAGGATCGCGGTCCCCGGGTCGTACTCGGCCGGCGGCGTGACCACCGGCAGCCAGCCCGCCGCCCGCCGCGCGATCCGGCGCATCGCGGCCGGTGCGTACCCGGCGAGGTACACCGGCGGCGTGCGGACCGGCTTGAACGAGTCGTGGGTTTCGGGCACGGTCCAGTGCCGGCCGCGGTATTCGGCGGGATCGGTGGTCCACAGCGCTCCGAGGGCGTCGAGGCATTCGTCGAGCCGCGCGCCGCGTTCGGTCATCGGCACGTTCACGGCCTCGTACTCCTCGGGAGACCAGCCCGTGCCCAGCCCCGGGACCAGCCGGCCGCCGCTGAGCGCGTCGATCGTGGTGAGCGAGCGCGCGAGCACGGCGGGCGGGTACCAGGGCGCGTTGAGCACGTTGGTGCCGAGCCGCACCCGCTCGGTCACCGCGGCCGCGGCGGCCAGCAGCGCGAACGGGTCGAGTCGCACGGCGAACTCGGCCGGGATCGCGTCGGAGCCGCCGTACCCGACCGTCGGGTGCACCGGCGCGAGCAGTCGGTCGCCGACCCACAGACTCGCGGCACCGAGTTCCTCGGCACGCCGGGCGAAGCGGGTGACGCCCGAGCCGTCTCCGGCGAACGGGCCGAACTGGGGCAGGGTGAAACCGATGCGCATGGTGCTCTCCCGGCGTCCGCGGTGGTGGTCCCCGTGGTGATCTTGCCACTGGAACCCGGGTTCGCGGCCACGGAAGTGCGCCGGGAAATCCTCAAGTGGTGAGCCGCCGCCGCTGGCCGGGGACGTCGACGGGTGAAAGGCCCGTGGCGGCGCCGGGGCGTTCGCAGCCGAGTGGCATGAGCTGCAGCAGGCGGCGAGCCGGGTGGGAGTCGCCGGGGTCCACGTAGAAGTCGGTGTCGAGAAGCTCGGCCAGCAACTGCATGCGGCGCAGGACCTTCAGGCCGGCGACCGCGAGGAACGTGGTGCGGCCGAGGTCGATGATCACCACGCCGACCGTGCTGCGGATCCTGGCTTCGACGACCTCGGAGAGGTGCGGGGCGGTGCAGAGATCGACCTCGCCGACCACCTCCACCACGGACACGCCTGGCACGGGACGGTGGACGTGCAGGTCGAGCAGGCGTTTCGGGTCGAGTTGGCCGACCCTGGCGGAAGGAGCTTTCGTGCGGCGTAGGGCGCTCATGGCGGCCCGCCTCTCGTAGGCCGCGCACCCGGGTGACGGCCGATCCGGGCCGGAAGTTCGGGCATCCCAGCCGATCGGCGCCAACGCTCCCGGAGCGCGGTGAAATCGCGGCGGCTGGTGGCTCAACCGAGACCCAGGATAGTGCACGTGCACTAGAGCCGCCAGCCACCGCCGGAGTGGTTACCTCCGAACCTGTTTGCCCGCCGCTATGTAGGTGTTGGAGTCGCCGACGAACGAGAACACGACGCCGATCACGGCCGCCAGCGCCGAGAGGTAGCTCAGCCAGGTGCCGCCGTTGCCCGTGATGAGCGACAGGACCTGCAGCGCCGTGAGTACGGTCAGCACGATCCGCGCCCAGTTGCGCCCGGCCCGAAGCTTCACCGCGAACAGCAAGTACAGCAGCGCGATGAGGACCGCGATCACGACCGCCACGACAAGCGCGATGTTCGCGGCCTGGTCGAGCTGCGCCTGGTCGAGGTTGGGATTGGTGCGGCGGGCGGCGTCGACGAGGTCGTCCTTCTGCCCGAACAGCAGCAGGGCGGCGACGATGCCGATCACAGTCGAGGCGACGAACGCCCAGAACGCGACCGTGATGGTGTTGGGCACGGCCGGACGTGGGGGCTCGCCGGAGAAGGAAGGCGGCGTGGAATCCTCGGGAAACCGCGGCAGATCGCTCATGTGAGGACATTAGGCCCACTGCCGCGGCCTCGCACTACGACGAGGGGACGGTACCGGTGGCCGCCTCCAGGTTCGGGTGGATCTCCAGCACCGAGTCGAGGTGCAGCAACCCGATCGGCCGCAGCAGGCCGCGCTGCTGAGTGACGATGCGGAACGGGATCCCGGCCTCGGTCGCGCGGCCCCGGACGTCGATCAGCACCGAAAGGCCGCTGGAATCGCAGAACGGCACCTCGGACAGGTCCACGACGAGCACGTCGGGGCGGGCTTCCAGGGCCGCGACCAGCTGGTCGCGCAGTGCGTCCGACACCGCGGTGTCGATTTCCCCGGTGGCGGTGACCACCGTCGTCGCGGCGGTGGTCATGGTGGTGATGTGGAGCGTGGGCAGGCGTCGCGCGCCGGCCGCTCTGAGGTTGTCGGTCACGACACGTTCCCTCCGCGGTCACGGGCCCGCCGGGCCGGACGAGCACCCGGCAGGCCCGGTGCCCGGCCTGCGGCCGGGACAGGGTCTGGTGACGGCTGGGTGCTCAACCGTGGTTCGTCCGAACGTAACAGCCCCGGCCTCGCCAGGCAGCCCGGGGCGTTACTGGCGTGGCGGCCCGGCGTCGGTGACGGTGCACGATGGGTCGAGGGGGTCGGTGGGCCGGTTTTCGGTCAGTGCGCCGAGTTCGACGGGCGGGCGGACTTGTTTCGATTTCGGGTGGGGCCCGCCGGTCCCGGGTGTCGGGTCGCGTTCGGCTGGGCGGTTCGAGGCGTCACCGGCGTGGTGGCCCGGCGTCGACGACGGCCAACGAGAGGTCGAGCGGGTCGAAGTGGATCAGGGATTCGAGCCACCACGTCATGCCCGCCTCGGTCAGCGCGCCGAGGTCGACCGTCGGGGGTTGGTCCCAGGCCGGGCTGGCGTTGCCGGCCACCGCGACGTCGAAGGGGCGGCCGGCAGGGTGCACGGCGGTGACCAGCCGGGCCAGCTCCTCCGGTGCCGGCGGGTGCGGGCCGGCCAGGGGGAAGATGCCGTCGCCGGCGGTGGCGCGGGTGCGAACGCGCGGGTGGTCGGTGGACATCGCGGTCCAGACGGGGATGGGGTGCGGTTCGGGTGGGCCGGCGTCGAGGTCGACGTGGAAGTGCTCGCCGCGGTGGCGCACCTCGGCGCCCGACCAGATCGCGCGGGCGAAGGCCATTGCCTCGTCGAACTTCGCCGAGCGGGGGCCGAGGGGTTCGCCGAAGCGGCTGAAGTCGCCGGTCTCGTCGGAGCCGAGGCCGGTGCCGAGGATGAGGCGGCCGTGCGAGAGGCGGCTGACGGTCGAGGCCTGCCGCGCGAGCACCCACGGCCGGCGCCGCGCCGGGGGAGTGACCATCGGGCCGAGAAGGATCGTGCTTGTCGCCTGGGCGATCGCGCCGAGCGTGGTCCACGGGTCCGCGATCGGTGGCGCGCCGGGCACGACGTGGTCCCACAGGAACACCCCGTCCCAGCCGGCGGCCTCGGCGCGCACGGCGAGCTCGACGAGCACCGCCGGGTCGCCGAAAGGTCCGAACGGCGGCAGGTACAGGCCGTGGCGCAGGGTGCTCACCGGGGTCTCCTCACGTCAGCGGTGCGGGAATCGGGCCACCGTAACGAGTCCGCGTTCGGCGGGCTGAATTGCCTTGCCCGACAACGGGAACCCGCGCGGGCGGTTGCCGGTCAGTGGCACGAGGAGGGGTCAGACGTGCGGACAAACCGCCCCAACGATGGGAAACCGGGGCGGGGATCTTGTCACCGCGCCCGCGGTTTGGTTGTGTCGGTGCGGACCCCCGGTCGCGGCCGCCAACGCGGGCACGGGTTCCCCACGGTGCCGATCAGGTGCCGTGTCCGCTGGGTTTTCCCCGTGAAACGAAGGAATCTGCATGCCGCGCTTGCGAAGAGTGCTGTGTTCGGTGACGGCCGCGGCGGCCGCCGTGACCGTGGCGGCCGGGTCGGCGACCGCCGCCTCCGGGCCCGAGATCACGCCGGCGGCGCCCGCCGCCCCGGCCCCTGCCGCCGTGTCGCGGACCGTCCACGAGTGGCTCACGAACCCCGGTGATGCGACGCCCGTCGACACGCAGCTGAGCTGGCAGAGCCCGGCCGCGGCGGCGCCCACGACGGTCCGCCTCGATCCGAACGTGAAGTTCCAGACCGTGTCCGGCTTCGGCGCGGCCATCACCGATTCGTCGGCCCAGGTGCTCTACGGCCTCACACCGGGCAATCGCGACGAGGTCATGAAGAACCTCTTCGACCCGCGCACCGGCGCGGGCATCAGCTTCCTGCGCCAGCCCATCGGCGCGTCGGACTTCGCCGTCGGCCAGGACTACGGCTACGACGACCTGCCGGCCGGGCAGACCGACTACGACATGAAGCACTTCTCCATCGCCCACGACGAGGCACAGATCCTCCCGCTCGTGCGCCAGGCGAAGAAGCTGAACCCGCAGCTGGAGATCGTCGCCAGCCCGTGGAGCATGCCGGGCTGGATGAAGACGTCCGGCTCGATGATCGACGGCAAGCTCATCGACTCGCCGAAGATCTACCGCGCCTACGCGCTGTACCTGGTCAAGTTCCTGCAGGCCTACCGCAAGGCGGGCGTGCACGTGGACTACCTGACCGTGCAGAACGAGCCGCAGGCGCTGGAGCGCAACAACTACCCGGGCACCGACCTGCCGTGGCAGCAGGAGGCGAAGGTGATCGAGGCCCTCGGCCCCGCCATCCGCGCCGCCGGGCTCGACACGAAGATCCTCGGCTTCGACCACAACTGGAGCGAGCACCCCGGTGACATCGCCTCGCACCAGCGGGCGGGGGAGGACCCGCAGCCGGAGTACCCGTACGACCTGCTGTCCACCCCGGCCGCGAAGTGGATGGCCGGCACCGCCTACCACTGCTACTACGGCTCGTCCGACGCGCAGACGCCGCTGAAGGCATCATTTCCCGGCAAGGACATCTTCATGACCGAGTGCGAGGGCGGCGACTCGTCCACGATCCTCGGCGTGATGCAGAACTGGGGCCGCAGCTCGATCGACTGGAACATCGCGCTCGACGAGAACCACGGCCCGCACCTGGGCGGCTGCGGCACCTGCAACGGCACCATCACCGTGAACTCGCAGACGAAGGCCGTGACGTACAACGACCAGTACCGCGACATCGAGCACTTCTCGAAGTTCGTTCCGCCGGGTTCGGTGCACATCGCCTCGTCCGTGGTCTACACCAGCGGCAGCAGCACACCGATCGAGGCGGTCGCGTTCACGAACCCCGACCACTCGACCACCGTGGTCGCGCTGAACACCGCGAAGACCGAGCAGAAGTTCACCGTCGTCTCCGGTGACCGCTCGTTCGACGCGACCGTGGGCGCCGGCGCCACCGTCACCTTCCAGTGGAGCGGCCGCTGACCGACCGGGTGATGCGGGGCGGCGCAGCGCCCGCCGCCCCGCATCGCACGCGGTACGTTCGGGTTCCCGGACGAAGGAGCGGCGATGACGGGACTACCGGCCACCATGCGGTCGTGGCGCGTCACGGCGCCGGGGCCGATCGGTACCGGGCCGATGAAGCCCGCGAGCGGACCGGTGCCCGAACCGGCGCCCGGTGAGCTGCTCGTGCGGGTGCTCGTGTGCGGCGTGTGCCGCACCGATCTCCATGTCGCAGAAGGGGATCTGCCGGTGCACCGGTCGGCGGTGACACCGGGGCACGAGGTGGTCGGCGAGGTCGTCGCCCTGGGAGCCGGCGCCGGCGGCACCTTCGCGATCGGTGACCGCGCAGGCATCGCCTGGCTGCGTCACACGTGCGGCACGTGCAAGTTCTGCTTGCGGGGCACGGAAAACCTATGCCTGGCATCGCGCTACACCGGCTGGGACGCCGACGGCGGCTACGCGGAGTACGCCGTGGTCCCGGCGGACTACGCCCACCACCTGCCCGCCGGCTACAGCGACGACGAGCTCGGGCCGCTGCTGTGCGCCGGTCTCATCGGCTACCGCGCGCTGCTGCGGGCCGAAGTGCTCGAAGGCGGGTGTCTCGGCGTATACGGCTTCGGCGGCAGCGCGCACCTCGCCACGCAGGTGGCCCTCGCGCAGGGCGCGATCGTCCACGTGGTCACGCGCAGCCGCGCGGCGCAGCGGCTGGCGTTCGACCTCGGGGCGGCGTCGGCAGGGGAGGAGCCGCCGCCCGAGCCGCTCGACTCCGCGATCCTGTTCGCCCCCGCCGGGGGCCTGGTGCCGGTCGCGCTCGCCGCGCTGGACCGCGGCGGCACGCTCGCGATCGCGGGCATCCACCTGTCCGACGTGCCGGTGCTGAACTACCAGCGCCACCTGTTCCAGGAGCGGCAGGTCCGCAGCGTCACGGCCAACACGCGGGCCGACGCGCGGGAGTTTCTCGCCTTCGCGGGCCGCCACCACCTCGAAGTGACCACTCGTCCGTACGCGCTGGCCGACGCGGATCAGGCCCTCACGGACCTCTCTGCAGGCCGGTTCACCGGCGCCGCCGTGCTGCGCGCCTGACGGGGATTTTCCGCCGGTGTGACTCGTTCGGCCGTTGATAGGTCACCATGACCTAGGTTACGGTGACCTAGATGTGGATCGACGTCCTGCTGCTCGCGAGCCTTGCCAAGCAGCCCAGGCACGGCTACGAACTGCGCCGGAAGGTCGAGGAGTCGAGCGGCCGGGCGCTGTCCAACAACTCGCTCTACCCGACGCTGCGCCGCTTCGCCGAGGCCGGCGCAGTCACGCGAAGCGCCGAGACGCACGAGGGCAAGCCGCCGCGCCACGTCTACACGATCACCGACGTCGGCCGCGAGCTGCTGCACGACCTGCTCGCGGACCTGCCGCCCGACCTGGCCGGAGACTCGACCGAGTTCCTCTCCCGGCTCGCCGGGTTCGGCTGGCTCGAGCCCGCGGAACGCCTGCGGGTGCTCGACGCGCGGGAAACCGCGCTCGCCGCTCAGGGCGAGCGGCTGGGGAAGCTCGCCGAGGCGCAGGAGGACCCGTGGAGCCGGCTGGTGCTGGCCGAGGTCGGCCGGCGGGCCGAGCAGGAACTGAGCTGGCTCGCGACGGTGCGTGCGCGGGCCCGGAAACCGTCACCCGAGGAGGAGACCCGATGACCACCACCGAGCGTGCGCCGCGGCTGCCGTTCGACCGGCCCAACGTGCTCGAGATCGCGCCGCTGTACCAGGTTCTGCGCCGCGAAGGCCCGATCGCGCGCGTGACTACACCGGCTGGCGACCCGGCCTGGCTCGTGACGCGGTTCGAGGAGGCCCGCGCGGTGTTCGCCGACGCGCGCTTCGGCCGTTCGCACCCGAAGCCGGAGCAGGCCTCGGCGGTGTCCGACGCCGCGGTGCTCAGCGGCCCACAGGGCGACTACGAGAACGAAGAGGCCGAGCACGCGCGGCTGCGGCGCCTGCTGGTGCCGGCGTTCTCGGCCAACCGGATGCGCAAGCTCGGCGAGCACATCCAGGAGCTTGCCGACCGATGCCTCGACGAGCTCGAAGCCGCGCACGACGCCGCGGGCGGCGAACCCGTGAACCTGCACGACTTCCTGTCGTTCCCCTTGCCGGTGCTGGTGATCTGCGAGCTGCTCGGCGTGCCGTACGCCGACCGCGACAAGTTCCGCGACCTGTCCGACCGCATCGGCGTGCTCGACAGCGGCGGCGACGCGAAGCGCGCGATGGACGAGTTCGCCGCCTACATGGGCGAACTGGCCGACAAGAAGCGCGCGGAGCCGGCGCAGGACGTCGTGTCCGACCTCGTCGCCGCGCAGGCCGACGACCCGACGTTCACCGACGACGACCTCGCCCGGCTGGGTGCGGGACTGCTCTTCGCCGGCCACGAGACGACGTCGAACCGCATCGACCTCGGCGTGCTGTTCCTGCTCACCGACACCGTCCGCCGCGACGCGCTGGCCGCCGACCCCGAGGGTCGCGTGCACGGCACGGTCGAGGAGATCCTGCGGATGTCCGCGCCGGGTGGCCTGGGCTTGCTGCGCTATGCCCACGAGGACGTGGAGATCGGCGGCGTCGCGATCCAGCGCGGTGACGCCGTGATGATCTCGACCTCGTCGGCCAACCGTGACGCGAGCGTGTTCGCCGACCCCGAGGCGTTCGACGCCGACCGCAAACCCAACTCCCACATCGCTTTCGGCTACGGCGGGTTCTTCTGCATCGGCGCAAGCCTGGCACGCACCGAGCTGCGCGTGGTGTTCAGCTCGCTGTTCCGCCGTTTCCCGAACCTGCGCCTGGCCGTGGACGTCGACGACCTCGACGTGCGCTCCAACCGCTTGACGGGCGGGGTTTCGAGCGTGCCGGTCACCTGGTGACCGCGCCGGGCCGCACTCCTTCCGCGGGTGCGGCCCGCGTCGCTCTATCGTTGGTAGAGATAATCCGTAGCGGTGCTATGACCTGCGTAACAGTGCTACGTGGACGCGATATCTGAGCTACACTGGACGCATGGACATCCGCACCCAGATGCTGGAGGCCGCCGAGAAGCTGCTCGACGCCTCGCCCGACCGCGACATCTCCACGCGCGCCGTGTGCGAGGCGGTCGGGGTCGGCGCGCCGATGTTGTACCGCCTGTTCGGCGACAAGAACGGCCTGCTCTCGGCCGTCGTGGACCACGGGTTCGATCGCTACCTGGCCACCAAGCGCGCGGCCGAGCCGTCGGCCGACCCGATCGCCGACCTCAAGAACGGCTGGGACACCCACATCGCCTTCGCCCAGGAGCACCCGGCTGTCTACCGGCTGATGTACTCCCCGGCGTTCACCGAAATCCCCAGTGCCGCGCAGGAAGCGCTGCGCCTGCTGCGGGAGGTGCTCGTGCGCTGCGCCGCGATCGGCCGGCTGCGTGTGGACCCGGACGCCGCCGCGCAGCGCGTGATGTCGGCGAACATCGGGGTGGCGCTCAACATGGTCACCCAGCCGGACGTGTACACCGATCCCGAGCTGTCCCGGCGCGTGCGCGACGCCGTGCACGACAGTCTGCTCACACCCGAGAACGGCACCGAGGAGACTGAAAGTTCGGCAGCGCCGCTGCCGACCGCGGCCCTGCAGCTCGCGGCACTCCTGCGCACCGAGGACACCACGCTCGGCACGGAGGAGACGCAGCTGCTGCTGAAGTGGCTCGACGGCCTGACCCGCGACTGACGAGTCCGAAGTGGACGGACGTCCAGACCGGCGGGCTCAGGGCTCGGTGAGCACGAGGTCGAGCAGGCCCGGAAAGCGCGCGTCGAACTCGGAGCGCCGCAGCCGGTTGTAGCGCCGCGGTCCGCGGTCGAGCTGTTCGAGCAGCCCCGTGGACCGCAGCACCGCGAAGTGGTGGCTCGCCGTCGCTTTCGACACCGGCAGGTCGAAGGTGCCGCACGCGCGCGAGAAGTCAGGCCCGTCCGAGAGCTCGCGCAGGATCGTGCGGCGCACCGGATCGGTCAGGGCGTCGAGCGCCTGTTGCAAAGTCACCTCGGCCGGATCAGTGTGGGTCAGCGTCCGCGCCATGCCGCCTCCCGGCGTTCTCGTGTCACTCCGGCGTCCTCACCGATGGTACCCGTGTCCGGCGAGTGGCTCAGACCGCGGAGATCGTGGCCGATCCCGTGTCCAGAAACGGATGCGACGCGGTCACGGTGATCGTCCCGGGCGTGTTGCGCATCGAGCGGATCCACACCGCCGCTGCGCCGCCGAGGGCGCCGAAGTCCAGGAACGGGTCGCCGATCAGGACTCCCGGCCCGTCGACCGAGACGCTGAGCACCCCTCGGGCGTGCGGGCGCGGTGCACCGTAGCGGTCCACCGACCGAAGGGTGACGCGCGTGGTGTCCTGGCCGTCGGCGGTGATGGCGCCGTCGTCCGCGGCCACGGCCAGCGTGTCGAACGCCGGGTCGGCACTGAACCTGCGGCGCAGCACCGTCTGCCCCTTCACCCGGCCCTCGATCGTCAGGTCCGGGTGACCTTTCCCGGTCACGGTGAGGTTCACCAGGAACGGCGGGTGCTCCAGGTGACCGAACCGCGCCCGGTCGGGGTGCACGGTGACCGGCCGCCGGCCCGCGACCGTGACCACGAGCTGGTCGCAGTTCGACCAGATCAGCGCGTTGCGGCCGGGTCCGCCCCGCGGCGAGCCGGGCCCGAAGTCCCAGTAGAACGCGGGCTCGATCACGGCGCCGCGTGACGGGGCCCGTTGCGCGCGGTAGAAACCCGCGCCCAGCTTGGGAATCCGGAAGAAGTCGACCACGCCGGGGTACTTCACCCCGCGCAGCGAGTGGTACCAGCCGGACGGGTAGTCGAAGCCGCACCACGCGATCAGCCCGCAGTAGCGTGGGTCGGCCGCGGCGTGTTCGTGCACCCACGCGTGCAGCATGCTCTGCTCCCGCTGCACGTCGGCGGCGTCGGTGCGGCGGAAATACGGCGCGCCCACGAGCGTGCCCACGGCTTCGCTCACCAGGTACGGCACGCCCCGGCGCGGCGGGCGCAACGGCGGTGGCGCGTTGCGCGAGGGCGGGCGGCTGTAGTCGTTGAACGAGAACACCCCGCCGTTCTCCTTCACCGGGTACAGCGGCGAGACGTAGCCCCTCTGCCCGGCAACCGCGCCGGTGCACGGCCGCATCGGATCGAGCTCGGCGGCGAGCTGGTCGGTCTTGCCGTAGAGCGTGTACTGGCCGAGCGTCTCGTTCACGCGCGTGCCCCACACGATGATCGACGGGTGGTTGCGGTCGCGCACGATCATGTCGTGCACATCGCGCACCGCGAGCTCCTGCCACGCGGTATCGCCGACGTGGTCCCAGCCCGGCAGCTCCTCCCACACGAGGATGCCGAGCTCGTCACAGGCGTCGAGGAACGCGGGCGACTGCGGGTAGTGCGAGCAGCGGACCATGTTGACGTTGAGCTCGTTCTTGAGGATCTCGGCGTCGCGCCGCTGCACGCGCTCGGGCATCGCGCCGCCGACGAACGGGTACCACTGGTGGCGGTTGAGCCCGAAGAGCTTGAGCGGGCGGCCGTTGAGGCGGAAACCGTCCACAGTGAACTGGGCGTCGCGCAGCCCGGTGCGCACGGGGTAGGTGTGGACCTTGCGCCCGGCCACCGAGAGGGTGACCAGGACGTCGCACATCGCCGGCTCGTCGACGTCCCACAGCTTCACCGCGTCGAGGCCTTCGAGTGTGACGGCCGTGTTCGTCTCGCCCTTGCGCAGCCCCGTGATGTCGGTGACCGCGGTGGCGATCTCCGTGCCGGCCTGGCTCAGCGTCGCCGTGAGCCGCACGGGACCCTTCACCGCCTTTGCCGCGTCGACCGTGCAGTGCACCACCACCGCGCGGTTGGGCGTGAGCACGGCGATCTGCTGGGCGTACACATCGGACAGGTAGGCCTGCGGGGTGCCGTACAGGTTGACAGTGCGGTAGATCCCCGCCGGCTGGTAGAAGTCGATGGCCGTCGGGTTCGGGTACTCGGGCAGGTCCGGGGGAGTGTCCTGCTGCCAGCGGCCGTCGACGGCCACGGCCAGCACGTTGTCGGAGCCGGTGAGCAGCCCGGTGATCTCGCACGTGAGCGGCAGGTAGCCGCCGCTCTGCGAGGCGACGCGGCGGCCGTTGAGGAACACGGTGGTGGCGCTGAGGACCCCGTCGAACCGCAGGAACGCGCGGTTCTTGCGCAGCTGCGGCGGTACGAAGAAGTGCTGGCGGTACACCCACAGGTGCTGCCAGTCGTTCGGGTGCCAGCCCTCCCACGACAACGGTGTGACGCAGTGGGGCACCGAAACGAGCGTCATGGACCGGTCGTCGAAGTCGACTTCGGTACAGCCCGGCACGAACGGGCCGAACAGCCAGTCGGCGCCGAACCCGCTCGTCGCCTCGACCGGCGTCGGCTGGTGCAGCGCGGCCGAGAGCGCGCCGGAAGCCGCGATGGCCGCGCCGGCGCCGAACAGGAACGTGCGCCGGGCGTGACCGGTCCTCGGGACAGCCGTGCCCCCTGGTTCTTCCTCCGTCATGCCTACGCGCTCTGCCGGCCGCCGGACTCGTCGTACCCGGACTGCGTGGCGAGGATGTCGACGGCGTGGTCGCGCAGCCAGGAGAACAGCGTCGAGAGCTGGTCGCCGGTGCCGCGGCCGAGCGGCGTGAGGCCGTAGGTGACCTGCGGCGGCGTGGTGGGCTCGACCCGGCGCCACACGAGGCCGTCGCGCACGAGGGTGCGCAGCGTCTGAGCGAGCATCTTCTCGCTGACGCCTTCGATGCTGCGGCGGAGCTCGAAGAACCGCAGTTCCCGTTCGCGCAAGGCGATCAGCACCCACACGCCCCAACGGCTGGTGACGTGGTCGAGCACCGTCCGCGCGGGGCAGTCGGTGTGAAACACCTCATACCCGTCACGGGCCGACCGGCCCGCGAACTGCGTCCATTCCTCCATGTCGTGAGCTTACTTAAAGGTGCGTCCTTCCGGCCGGGGGACGCGCAGGGCACCTTCGTGACCACTGTGGATCGTAGGGATTGGGGTTCGAAGATGATCGTGGTGACAGGAGCGACGGGGAACATCGGCCGGCCGCTGGTGGCGGCGCTGGCGGCGGCGGGTGCGCCGGTGACGGCGGTGTCGCGGACGGCGCCGGCCGGGCTGCCCGAGGGAGTCGTGCACCAGGTTGCCGACCTGGCCGCGCCGGAATCGCTGCGCGACGTGGTGGCCGGGGCGGACGCGCTGTTCCTGTTCCCGGGCGGCCCGGCTCCGGCGGAGCTGGCCGACGTCGCGAAGGCCGGGGGAGTGCGGCGGCTCGTGCTGCTGTCCTCGCAGGGCGCGGCCACGCGGCCGCAGGCTTACGCGTTTTTCACGGCGTACGAACGGGCTGTGCGCTCGTCGGTGCCGGCGGCGACGATCCTGCGGCCGAGCGGGTGCACCACGAACACGCTGGGGTGGGCTCCTTCGGTGCGTGCTTCGCGCCTTTTCGAGGCTCCCTTCGGCGACGTGGCGCTCCCGTTCGTCGACCCGGCGGACATCGCGGCGGTCGCCGCCGCGGCGCTGCTGGACGACTCGCACGACGGCGCCGAGTACGAGGTGACCGGTCCGGAGGCGCTGACCCCGCGTGAGCGGGCGGCGGTGATCGGCACCGCGCTCGGCGAGCGCGTCCGGTTCGCCGAGCAGACGCCGGACGAGGCTCGCGCGCGGATGCTGGCGTTCATGCCGCCGCCGATCGTCGAGGCGACGCTGGGCGTGCTGGGTTCCCCGCTGCCCGCCGAACGCCGGGTGAGCCCCGACGTGCCGCGGGTGCTGGGCCGCCCGGCCCGTGCGTTCGCCGAGTGGGTGGCGGACTCTGTCGCCGCGTTCCGCTGAGAGACCGGCGAAGGTGCACCAGCCCGCCGCGCCGGCCGCGTCGATGTCCGCGTGGGCCGGCGCGCACGGGCTGCGGCGGGCCCGCGTCAGGCGAGGCGCGCGGGCCCGCCGACGAGGTCGACCAGGTCGGCCAGCGCCTCGCCCAGCGGCAGGTCGACGCGGACCCGCGCGTAGGCGTCGCCGCGGGTCTGGCCCCGGTTGACGATGAGGACGGGTTTGCCGGTTTTCGCGGCGAGGCGGACAAAGCGCAGACCGGACATGACCGTGAGCGACGAGCCGAGGACGAGCACCGCCGAGGATTCGTCGACCAGGCGGTAACAGCGTTCGACGCGTGGGCGCGGCACGTTCTCGCCGAAGAACACCACGTCGGGCTTCAGCACGCCCGCGCACGTGGTGCAGTCGACGAGCGTGAACGTGCGCACGGCTTCCTCGGCGAGCTCGACGTCGCCGTCGGGGTTGATCCGCGTGGCGGTGCCGCCGAAGTCCGGGTTGGCCGCGCGCAGGCGGTCGTCCAGCTCTTCGCGCGGCGTGGTGCGGCGGCAGCCGAGGCAGATCACGCGGTCGAGGTTGCCGTGCAGCTCCACCACGCCGCGCGTGCCCGCCGCGCGGTGCAGGCCGTCGACGTTCTGCGTGATCACGCCGGACAACAGGCCGGCTTCGCGCAAGGTCGCGACGGCGTGGTGCCCGGAGTTGGGCTCGGCGCGCGCGATGGTGCGCCAGCCCAGGTGGCTGCGCGCCCAGTAGCGGCGGCGGCCCTCGGCGCTGCTCGCGAACTCGTCGTAGGTCATCGGGGTGTGCCGGCGCAGGCTGCCGGACTCGCCGCGGTAGTCGGGAATACCGGACTCGGTGGAGATCCCCGCCCCGCTCAGCACCACCACGCGGCCGTGGGAGACGACCTCGGCCACCTCGGCGACGCTACCGGTGCGCGGGAGCGCTTCACCCGTGCCGGTCCAGGTCAGGGTCGGTCGTGTCCGCACCCGATCAGCTTACGCACCCACGAGCTCGCGTTCGAGGTCCTCGAGACTGCGCCCCTCGGTCTCCGGCATCAGCCGCCACACGAAGGCGAACGCGAGCGCTGTCATCACGGCGAAGAACCCGAAGTTGAGCCCGGCCCCGAAGGCGTCCAGCAGCGGCGGGAACACGAGCGCCACCGCAAGGTTGAACAGCCAGTTGAAGACCACGCACACGCTCACGGCCGCCGCGCGGATCCGCAGCGGGAACAGCTCCGGCAGCGCGACCCACTGCACCGGGCCCCACGACACCGAGAACGACGCGACGTACACGGCGATCCCGGCCAGCGTCAGGCCGAGCAGCAGCGGCCCCTTGGCCATCCCGCCGAGGTTGACCACGGCCAGCAGCACCATCGCCGCGCACATGCCGAGCGCGCCTACGAGCAGCAGCGGCCGCCGGCCCGCGCGGTCGATCAGCCGCATCGCGGGCAGCGTCATGAGCATGTTCACGGCGCCGACACCCACGTTGGCCAGGATCGCGCCGGACGAGCCGAACCCGACGTCGGTCAGCAGCGTGGGCGCGTAGTAGATGATCGTGTTGATGCCCACGAAGTTCTGGAAGAACACGAGCAGCATCCCGACCGTGAACACTTTCCGCAGCCGGCCGCCCGTGAGCATCCGCAGCCGCAACGGCTCCGCGCGTTCGGCCTCGTCGCGGGCGCCGGCGCGGATGTCGGCCAGTTCGGCGTCGGCCGCGTCCTCGCTGCCGCGCAGCCGGGTCAGGACGGTGCGGGCCGTGCGTTCGTCGTGCTTGTTGGCCGCGAGCCAGCGCGGGCTCTCGGGCTGCGTGTAGATCCCGGCGACGAGCAGCACGGCAGGCACCACGCGAGCCCGATCATCCACCGCCACGCGCCCCAGCCCGACAGCGCGTAGTCGGCGATGTAGGCGACCAGGATCCCGACGGTGACCAGCAGTTGCATCAGCGAGGTGAGCTTGCCGCGGACCTCTTTCGGCGCCAGCTCCGACAGGTACATCGGCACCACGACCGAAGCGATGCCCACGCCGATGCCCATCACGAACCGGAAGGCCACGAGCATCGGCGCCGCGCCCGCCAAGGCGGCGCCGACCGTGCCGACGATGAACACGACCCCGGAGCCGAGGATCATCCGGCGCCGGCCCAGCGAGTCGGCCAGGCGCCCCGCGAGCCCGGCGCCCGCCATCGACCCGGCCAGCAGCCCGGAGACGACCATGCCCTGCACGATGGGGCTCAACGAGATGTCGCGGCCGATGTAGAGCAACCCGCCGGAGATGACCCCGGTGTCGTAGCCCCACAGGATCCCGCCCAGTGCGCCGAAGAACCAGATGCCGAAGTTCGCTGCCCGCCGCGCCCACCTTTCGATCATGACCCGCGGCGACGAGCGGCAGCGTGAAAGCGATTTCTCCCGGCAGGGCAAGACAAATCCCCCGGACGGAGCAGAAGCGGGTTCGACGGGGGTGCGGCTGGGTACCTCAAAAGGCATGTGGTTCGCGTTGGGTACACCCGTGGTCCTGATGGTCGCCGCTGTGTTGATGGAGCGGTTCGAGCAGCACTGCGCCCGGGTCCCGCCGAGACCCGCTGCGGGCGTAGGCGCGCCGGAAGGGCTTGCGCCTGAACGGACAACGCTTCGCCGGACTGCGGACCGCGAAGGTGCGCGTCCGGTGGTAGCGCTACCGCACTGACTTCCGCCTGGTGCGGACCACCGGGTGAAACCGGGAACGTGGTGCGGCGCCGGTCATGGCCGCGGGCGGCGGCCAAGGACGGTGACCGGCGTGGGCACCTTCGGGGAAAGGGCCGGGCTCCCACCGTCGGGGTGCGGGAGCCCGGCTCGTCTCGCGCGCGGGGTGACTACTGGGCCGCGCCCGAGGTGAGGGTTTGGTACCACGCGTCCCACGGATGGTTGGTCGCCGCGAAGTTCGCGGGCGGGTTCGTGGCCAGGCCGGCCGAGTCGAAGTCCCAGCCGCGGACCAGGTGCCCGCTCTGCCGGGCCGAGGTGATGAACGCCGACTCCGTGGCGGGGCCGCCGTAGAACAGCGCGTCCTGCTGCAGCTGCGCCGGGTCGCCCTGCTGGTACTCGTCGAACGCGACCTGCGAGTAGCGCACGCGCTCACCGGAGACGCTGTCGGTGGCGTAGCGCAGGGTCTGGGCGGGAGTCGGGCCGTCGGCGCCGGTCGACACGGTCACGCGGCGGATGCCGGACGTGCCGGTGGCCTTCGGGAACAGCGCGTCCGAGGTCATCGCGTTGCCGCTCCAGGTCACGGCGCCAGACGCGTCGAGCGCGCCCTGCCACTGCCAGTTCTGGCCGGACGACTGGCTGCGGTGGATCTCGCGCACGCCGGTGCCGGTGAAGGCGACGGTGGGGGACACGCCGTTGTCGTACTTCTGGCTCGCCGACCAGGTCAGCTCGCCGTCGGCGCCGAGCTTCGCCGTGTGGGACCAGAGCGTGGTCGCGGTCTGCGACTGGTGGACCTCCACGAGCCGGCCCGAGTCGTCGAGCGCGATCGCCGGGGTCTGGCCGCTGTCGTAGTGGCCGTGGCGGTTCCAGGTCACGCGGCCGTCGGCGCCGTACGTCCCGGTCCAGTACCACAGCGCGCCCGCGCCGGAGTCGTGCACCTCCACGACTTGGCCGCGGCCGTTGATCGCCACCGCCGGGTTGTAGCCGACGTCGCGGCGGTACTCGGCGCGCGTGCCGCTGTCGCCGGAGAGCAGCGTGAGCACCTTGCCGCGCAACGAGTCCGTGGTCGCGCCGGCCGGGTAGTCCTTGGCGAGCAGCAGCCGCGGGCCGAAGGCGGTCTGCAGCTTCTGGTTCACCGCGGCCAGGTTGCCGGCGGCGAAGGACGTGTTGTCGGTGAGGTCGTCCTTGAGGTCGAGCATCACCACGATCGGCGCGGCCGTGGAGTGGGCGGCCGACCAGGTGTTCACCACGGCGAGCCAGTCGCGCAGGTTGTTCGACGAGGGGTTGCCGGCGTGGTCGACCAGGTCGCCCGGGCTGCCGTGCCCGATGCCGTAGTCGTGGGTGGTGGCGTAGCCGTTGTCGTGGATGTCGAACTCGACGAAGCGGACACCGTGGTCGAGCTGGTAGGTGATCGAGCCCTTCGCGCCGTCCACGTCGCCGGAGTAGCTGTTGTGGGTGGCCTTGAAGATCGTCGAGGTGAACGGTGTGCCCGCCGCGGTGGCGGGTGCCGTGACCAGCGCGAACGCGGTGGCAGCCGCGGCGAGCGCGACGGGCGCGCGGAAGCGGTGCATGTGTGGGGACCCCCAGGTCGAGTGCGGAAAGTGGCGAAATCGTAGCGATCATTCGCCGGGTTCATGGCATGTTCGGACGATGCCGGACAACAACGGGAAAATCTTTGCCGACCAGGTGGCCGACGTGCTGGGCGCGCTGCCCGGGGTCGAGGCGGTCGCGCTGGGCGGGTCGCGCGCCCAGGGCAGCGCCGGCCCGGACAGCGACTGGGACGTGGCGGTCTACTACCGCGGCGCGTTCGACCCCGGCGACCTGCGCGCGCTCGGCTACCCCGGCGAGGTGTCCGGGCTCGGCGAGTGGGGCGGCGGCGTGTTCATCGGCGGCGCGTGGCTCACGATCGACGGCCGGCGCGTCGACGTCCACTACCGCGACCTCGACTCCGTCGAACACGAGCTGGCCGAAGCGCGCGCCGGGCGGTTCCACTGGGAGCCGCTCGCGTTCCACCTCGCCGGCATCCGGAGCTACCTCGTGGTGGCCGAACTGGCCATCAACGAGGTGCTGCGGGGGAGCCTGCCGCGTCCGGAGTACCCGCCGGCGCTGCGGGAGACCGCGCCGAAGTTCTGGCGCGCCTCGGCGGAGCAGACGCTCGGCAACGCGAAGAGCGCGCACGTCGAACGCGGGCACGCCACGGAGACGGCGGCGTCGGTGGGCGTCGCGGCGCTGCAGGCCGCGCACGCCGTGCTCGCCGGCCGGGGCGAGTGGGTCACGAACGAGAAGACCCTCATCGAGCGCGCCGGGCTGCGCGGGCTCGATGACGTGCTCAGCGGCCTCGCCCACGACCTTGAAGGCGCCTTCGCCACGGCCACCGCGCTGCTGCGGGCGGCCCGCTGACGGTCGAACGAAGTGGCTAGTGTCGACAGTTGAGGACTCCCGCGCGATGACACCTCGATAACGGGACGATCCGTACCGAGAGGAATCGACGCGTCGCTTCGCTTGCGTGACCTGGAATTTTCCCTGTCGTGGAAGATCTTTTTCGCGGTCGATCATGGCAATCGTCTCACTGCGACCCTTGACACAGCCTGGGCTGGGGCAGAGACTCTCCCGAAGTGTCGACACCTTGCGAATAGCAGTGCAGCCATCAGCAAGGAGGAGCAGTAGTGAGCAACCCAGAAGTCCGACCGGTTGGGGTGGCGGTCGGCCGATGACGTCGTCGAATGTATGTCTGGACGCGCGTGATCTGCTGCTGGGCCACAAGGCCCGGCGCGGCAACGCGTTCTCCACGGCGGTCCTCGACCTCAACCTCCAGATCATGGACGAGGAGTTCGTGGTCATCGTCGGACCCAGCGGGTGCGGCAAGACCACGTTCCTCGAAGCCGTCGCCGGGCTGGTCCCGGTCGCCGGCGGTGCGCTCGAGGTGGGCGGCAAGGCCGTCAAGGGACCGGGCCCCGAACGATCGCTGGTGTTCCAGCACGCGTCGCTCTACCCGTGGCGCACGGTGCTGGACAACGTCCTCTTCGGACCGCAGGTGCAAGGCCGGCTCACGCAGCAGGTGCGTGCCCGGGCCGAGGAACTGCTGGAGATCGTGGGCCTCTCGCACGTCGCCCGCAAGTACCCGCACGAGCTTTCGGGTGGCATGAAGCAGCGCGTGAACCTCGCACGGGCCCTGGCCACCGACCCCACCCTGCTGTTGCTCGACGAGCCCTTCGGTGCGCTCGACGCGCAGACGCGCGAGAACCTGCAGGACGAGCTCCTGCGGATCTGGCAGGCGGACACCGTCAGCGCCAAGAAGACCGCGATGTTCGTGACCCACGACGTGAACGAGGCGGTGCTGCTGGCCGACCGCGTGCTCGTGTTCTCCCCATCCCCGGCCCGGGTCGCCCTCGAGGTCAAGATCGACGCGCCCCGCCCCCGCGACGCGGCCTGGCGGCGCAGCTCCGAGTTCCTCGCCTACGGCGACCGGATTCTCGAGGCGCTGCACCACAAGCCGGCCGACGAGAGCGTGAACCCCACCCCCACCCAGGAATCCGCGGCTGCGGAAGACTCAGCGAGGAACCATGACAACGGCGTCAACACTGACCAGGCCGCCGAGCCCGCCCGGGCAACCCGCGGCAGTGGAGTCCAGGGGTCTGTCCGCCTGGGTTCAGCGCAGGCGTAGCGGACTGCTCGGCGCGGCCGGGCTTCTCATCGTCCTGGTGCTGTGGCAGGTCTGCAGCGCCACCGGCGTCGTCGACGTCTCCTTCAGCAGCAGCCCGACGCGCATCGTCTCCTCCGAGATCGACCTGTTCGGCTCGGGCGACATCTGGCCCGCGCTCGGCGCGACCGGTCTCGAGCTGTTGTGGGGCCTGCTGATCACGTTCGTCGTCGGCATCCCGGTCGGGCTCGTGCTGGGCCGCAGCAAGATCCTGCACGACATGACCGAGCCGATGGTCAACATCCTCTACTCCGTGCCGTACGTGATGTTCCTGCCGATCATCATCTTCTGGTTCGGCATCGGCGACGTCTCGCGCATCCTCGTGATCATCTGGGCCGCGATCCTGCCGCTCATCATCAACATCACCGCCGGCGTGCGGAACCTCGACAGCGACTACACCCGCGTGGCCACGGTGTTCTGCACGCCGCGGCTGCGGTTCTTCTACGCCATCGCGCTGCCCGCGACGCTGCCGTACATCCTCGCGGGTGTGCGCCTCGCCGTCGGCCGCGCGTTGGTCGGTGCGATCGTCGCGGAGCTGTTCCTCGCGAGCCAGGGCCTCGGGTACTTCGTCCAGACCCAGACCTCGAACTTCAACATGGACAACGCCATGGCCGGCATCATCATCCTCGCCGTCGTCGCGCTGCTGCTCAACGGCGCCGTGCGGATGATCGAACGCCGCTTCACCCACTGGGCAGGTTCGCAGTGAACAAGAAAATCCTCTCGGCGGTCGCGGCCGCCGCGGCGCTGGCGCTCGTCCTCTCCGGCTGTGCCGGCAAGGGTGGCGGCACAGCCCCCGTCAAGGCCGATGCCAACGGCGCCCTGCCGATCACCATCGGTTACACCGCGCTCGGCGCGGGCTACTCCGACCTGTACGTGGCCCAGGACGAAGGCATCTTCGCCAAGCACGGCCTGAAGGTCACGCTCAACCGGCTCAACGACAGCTCGCAGCTCGTCGCCGCGCTTTCGAGCAACAGCGTGAACATCGGGGTCGGCGTGGCAGCGGACTCCGCCGCCGCGATCATGAAGGGCTCCGACCTCAAGTACGTCGCGATGTCGGAACCGCACTACAACCTCGAGATGTGGGCCAGTCCCGACATCAAGACGATCAAGGACCTCAAGGGCAAGAAGGTCGCGATCTCCTCGCCCGGTTCGCAGAGCGACTTCGGGCTGACCGACCTGCTCGAGGCCAACGGCATGAAGCGCGAAGACGTGCAGGCGGTGTTCGTGAAGAGCGTGCCCGCCGAGGTCGCGGCGCTCGGCAGCGGTGCCGTGTCCGCGCTGCTGACCCAACCGCCGAACGGCACGCAGAGCCGGGAGAAAGGCGCGCACCGCCTGGCTTCGCTGGCCGATCTGCAGTTCCCGCTCGGCGCCTACACCGTGCAGAACAAGTTCCTGCAGAACAACCGTGAAGCGGTGAAGCGGTTCTACGCCGCGGAAGCCGAGTCCCTGCAGTACCTGCGCTCGCACAAGGCCGAGACCGTGAAGGCAATCAAGAAGTACAGCGGCGTGCAGAGCGACGACCTGGCCAACTACGCGTACGACTTCTTCCTCACCGTGTGGTCGCAGACCCCCGAGGTCGACCCCAAGGTGATCAAGCAGGCGTTCGACGAAGCGGCGCACAACGCGAAGTCGACCCCGCCCGCGGACGTCACGAAGTACATCGACAGCACGCTGGCGGCGGCATGACCGTGCCGAAGACGGCCGCCGCCGTGTTCGAGGACGGCTGGGCGCCCTACCTGACGGATCGCGACCGGGCCGTGCTCGCGGCCACGTCGTGGGCCAAGCAGGCGCCGTTCGGCCTGGGCTCGCGCCCGCTCGTGGTGGCCGTCGACCTGTACTACGCCGCGCTCGGCCTGCCGCGGGCCGGCATCGTGGAGTCGGTCGCCGACTGGCCCAGCTCGTGCGGGGACGCCGGCTGGGAGGTCGTCGACCGCACCGCGCCGTTCCTGCAGGCAGCGCGTGACGCCGGCGTGCGCGTGGCGTACTTCCACGCCACGCCACCGGAATACGGGCGCTGGAACCGCAAACCGGCTCCGGCGCTCGCGCCGAAGCCGCGCGCGGTGGACGGCAACGCCATCGTCGCGGAGGTGGCCCCGGCCGAGGGTGACATCGTGCTTCGGAAGATCGGCCCGAGCTGCTTCTTCGAGACCCCGCTCGACACCATCCTCCGGGCGGGGGGCTACGACACGCTGCTCGTGGTCGGCGAGGCCACCAGTGGCTGTGTGCGCTCGACCGTGGTCGACGCGTGCAGCCGCGGCTACCGCGTGGGCGTGGTCGGCGACCTGTGCTTCGACCGGTTCGAGTCGTCGCACTGGCTGAGCCTGTTCGATCTCAACCAGAAGTACGCCGACGTGATCACCGCCGACGCGGCCACCGAGTACTTCCAGGCCGACACGCGACGAGGAGCAGCATGAACGACACCGGTCCCGACCTGCGGCGCTGGCTCGCCGAAGCCGAGCGCGAAGGCGAGGTCCAGCCGATCGAAGGCGCCCACTGGGAGCTGGAGATCGGCGCGCTCTCGCAGGTCAACTACCGGCGCAGCTCGCCGAAGGCGATGCTGTTCGACTCCATCAAGGACTACTCCGCGGGCTCGCGGGTGCTGTCCGGTTCGGTCAGCAACCCGCGGCTGCTCGGCTCCGTGCTGGGCCTCGGGTGGGAAAACACCGACGAGGATCTCATGGAGACCCTCGCGGTGAAGCCGGGCGAGTGGGCGGCCAACGCGGCCGAGTTCCGCGCCGTCACGGTGACCGACGGCCCGCTGCTGTCCCATGTGGACGACGAGGTCGACCTGCTGAAGTTCCCCGTGCCGCGCTGGCACGAGGGCGACGGCGGGCGCTACATCGGCACGGGCTGCGCCGTGGTCACGCGCGACTACGACACCGGCCGGATCAACCTCGGCGCCTACCGCATGCAGGTGCAGGACGAGGGTCGCTCGGCGACCGTGAACATCGAGGCGGGCAAGCACGGCGCGCAGCACCTGCGTCGCTGGTTCGAGGCCGAGGGCCGCGCGCCCATCGCCGCCTCGCTCGGCCACCACCCGGCGTACCTGGTGGCGGCCGGCGTCGAGGTGCCCGGCGACGTGTCGGAGTACGACTATGTCGGCGCGATGACCGGCTCGCCGGTGCGCACGATCGCGGGCCTGGCCACGGGCCTGCCGCTGCCGCACGACGCGGAGATCGCGATCGAGGGCTGGGTGCGCCCGGCCGACACGCGGCCGGAGGGCCCGTTCGGCGAGTGGACCGGGTACTACTCCGGTTCGCAGGACCCGATCCTCGCGATCGACATCGAGAAGGTCTACTACCGCGACGACCCGATCCTGCTCGGGGCGCCTCCCGGCAAGCCGCCGCACGACTACTCGTACATGCGCACGGTGATGAAGTCCGCGATCATCACCGACTCGCTGCGCAAGACCGGGCTGCCCGGCGTGCGCACGGTGTGGGCGCACGAGGCCGGCGGTGGCCGGTCGCTGCTGATCGTGGCGATCGAGCAGAAGTACCCGGGGCACGCGCGCCAGGCCGCGTACCTCACTGCGCAGCTGCCGAACGCCGCGTACATGAACCGCTTCACGGTGGTGGTGGACCACGATGTGAACCCGCGTGACCTCGGCGAGGTCGTGTGGGCGATGTGCGGGCGCACCAACCCCGAGCTCGACATCGAGGTCATGAAGCGGACGTGGGGCAGCCGCGTCGACCCGCTCACCCTGCCGGGCGAGATCCCGTTCAACAGCCGCGCGGTGATCGACGCGTGCCGGCCGTTCGAGCGGCTCGCGGACTTCCCGGCGGTGGCCGAGTCGACCGACGACCTGGTGGCTTCGGTGACCAGGCGCTGGCCCGAGGTGCTCGGCTAGTGACCGACGCGGGCGTCGAAGACCTGCGGAAGGAGCTGTTGTTCAGCGCGTTGCGCGGGTCCGACGGCGACTCGTCGCTCGCGTTCACGATCTTCCGCGAGCTCGCCACGAGCATCGTGGAGGGCAGGCTCCGGCCCGGCCACGAGGTCAACTCGGCCGAGCTGGCCCGGCGGTTCAGCACCTCCCGCACCCCGGTGCGGGAGGCGCTGCTCCTGCTGGAACGGGAGTCGCTGGTGATCGTGCCGCCGCGGCGGCGGCCGTACGTCTCGCCGGTGGACATGCGGCAGGTGCGGGAGATCTACGAGATCCGGGGCAGCCTCTACGGGCTGGTCAGCGAGCTGGTGGTCGCCCGCGCCACGGACGAGGAGATCGACGGCCTGCGCGCCTGGCAGAAGGTGCTGGCCGACGACGCCGAACGCGGCGACGTCCACGGGTACTTCTGGCACAACGTCGGGTTCCGCAACGCCGAGGCGAGCCTCTCGCAGAACGGCGAGCTGCAGCGGCGACTGTCCTCGCTGGGCCTGCAGATGCACCGCTTCCGGCACCTGAGCCTGTCGCTGCCGGGCCGGCTGCTGCACTCGGTCGCCGACCACGAGCGCCTCGTCAACGCCTACGCCGACCGCGACGCGCCGCTCGCCGCGGCGGTGAGCCGGTCGCTGGTGCTGCGGGGTTACCGGGCGATCGAGCGGTCCGGTCAGGTATGAGGCAGTCGTAGTGCCCGGCTTCCCGGCCGGGCGCGCGTAACCGCCGTCTGTGCGCGCGAGGCCCCGACCCGCGCACAGGCGCCGGTCACCCGCGTCCGGCCGGGACGTCAGGCGTCGGTCGGACCGGGGGAGCTTTCGACCGACAGGCCCGACCAGCCGGACTCCTCTATCGCCTGCAGCCCGGCCGAGATGATGGACTTCGTCAGCGCCACGGCGAGCGGGGCGTCGCGGTCGCGGTAGGCCTCCAGGAGCCGCTCGTGGTCGTCCACGGAGCGCGTGAGGCGGCCGGGCAGCGACAGGCTCACGTGGCGCAGCTGGAGCGTGCGCAGGCCCAGCGAGCCGAGCAGGCGGGTGAGCTGGTGGTTGCCCGCGACCTCCGCCTCGGCCTGGCGGAAGGTGACGTTGTGCCAGAAGTAGGAGTCCACGTCGCCGCGTTCGGCGTCCGCGCGCAGGTGGGCCTGCCACTTGTCCAGCACGTCGAGCGCGCTGTCGGGCGCGTTGCGCACGATCAGCTCGCTGACCAGGCCGTGCAGGCTCGCGCGGATCTCGTACATCTCGCGCGCCTGGCTCAGCGTCACCGGGGCCACCCGCGGGCGCCGGCGGGCCGGGATGTCCACGAGTCCTTCGCGCTGCAGCGTCAGCAGCGCTTCGCGCACGGGCGTGCGGCTGCTGGTGTAGCGGCGGGCGAGCTCGACGGAGTTCACGTCGGCACCCGGCGGCAGGCGGCCGTCGATGATCTGCACCGCGAGGTCCTCGACGATGCGGTCCACGAGCGAGATCTCGGTGCGCCCGTCGCGCAGGATGCGGCGCAGGACGTCGGTGCCGGGCCGTTCGCCGGTTTCGTCCGGCACGGTCACGGGTTCTCCTCGGGGGTCGTGGCCGCGCGCAGGACGTCGAGCATCTGCTGGGCGGCCGGGGGGTGGCTCGCGTTGAGCAGCCGGACGGCCGCGATGCGCCGGCGCGGCGCGGGACCGGCGATGTCCACGGCGACGACGTCGGGCCGCAGCGCCACCAGCGCGAGCCGCGGCGCCGCGCTGATGCCGACGCCCGCCGCCACCAGGCCCTGCGCCGACAGGTAGTCCTCCGTGGCGAAGCCGATGTCCGGTTCGAACCCGGCGAGTCGGCACAGCGTCGTGAACGCCTCGTCGTACGGCGGGCGGTGGCTGCGCACCACCCAGCTCTCGCCCGCGAGCTCACGCAGCTCCACTTCGGACTCACCGGCCACGGGGTGGTCGACCGGCACGAGCACGCACAGCGGGTCGTCGGCCAGATGGATCCACTCGATGTCGGCGGGCACCGAGCGCGGGTCGAAGTCGTAGTCCCAGGCCAGGCCCAGGTGGATCGAGCCGTCGCGCAGGTTCGCGGGCATGTCGAAGGCGTGGGCCGAGCGCAGCACGATCTTCGTGTCGGGGTAGCGCTCCTGGTACGTCCGCACCACGCGCGGGATGAGGTCCGCGCCGGCGGTGGGGAACGCGCCGAGGCGCACGTACGACTGCTGTGCCTTGAGGTCGGCCATCTCCTGCTCGATGTTCGCGATCGTGCCGAGCAGGCCTGTGCTGCGCTCGGCGAGGATGCGCCCGGAGTCGGTGAGCTCGATGCCGCGGGGGCCGCGGATCATGAGCGGCACGCCCAGCTGCCGCTCCAGCAGCGCCATCTGCTGCGACACGGCGGAATGGGTCATGAACAGGGCTTCGGCCGCCGCGGTGAACGAGCCGCGTTCGGCCACCGCCGAGAAGATCTGCAGTCGCCGAGCTTCGAGCACCCGACTCCTTTCCCGACCGCTCGCGCGGTCCCGCCGTCAGCCACCGTGGGTGAGAGCGTCTTTGCGTCTGGTCACGTCACCGTCCCACGCCGGGGGAGCGAGCTCCCACAGGCCCACCCGGGAGAGCGCGCGGCGGGCGGTGAAGTCCACCAGTTCGTCGATCGTCTCGGGTCGAGAATAGAAGGCCGGAACCGGGGGCGCGATGATGGCGCCCGCTTCGGCCGCGGCGGTCATCGACTTGAGGTGCCCGAGGTGCAGCGGCGTCTCGCGCACCATGAGCAGCAGCGGCCGGCCCTCCTTGAGACACACGTCGGCGGCGCGGGCGACGAGGTCGTCGGTGTAACCGGTGGCGATGGCCGAGAGCGTCTTGATCGAGCACGGGGCCACCACCATGGCCTCCACGGGGAACGAGCCCGAAGCGATGGTCGCGCCGATCTCGCCGGGCCGGTGGGTGACGTCGGCCAGCTCGCGCACGTCCTCGGCGGACAAGCCGCACTCGTGGCGCAGCGTCACGATCCCGGCCTTCGACAGGATGAGGTGCGTCGAGAAGTCCAGACGCTCGCGGAGCAGTTGCAGAATGCGCACGCCGTAACACGCACCGCTCGCCCCGGTGATGGCCACGACTACGTTGCGCCGCGGAAGTCCTGTCCCCGTCAACGGGCACCTGCCTTTCACTGTCACCCGGTTGTGGTGCCGGGTTCGGGTCATCGCATCACGCCGGGCCCCGCTCGCGCGAGGGGGCCGCTGTAAGAACTGCTTACCGGGGCCGACAGCAAAGCGCGCTGGTTGCCCCTGTCCTGGCCACCTAGCGTCGAGGACCAGCGAGTTTTCCCACACGTGGTCTTCGGCACTGAGAGGTGAGTCGGACGGACAGCGACGAGATCGTCCCCTACCCGGTTCTCGACACGCACGCGCACATCGTCCCGCCGTCGCTGCTCGCGGCGCTCGAGAAGGCGCCCGCGTGCGGCTTCAGCGCCCGGCGCACGGAGAAGGGCTGGGTCGTCGACGTGCCCGGCATGGGCGAGACCCGCCCGATCGGCGCGCGGATGAACGAGACCGGCCCGCGGGCGGGCTGGCGTGCGCAGACGGGCGTGGCGACCCAGGTCATCTCGCCGTGGATGGACATCCAGTCGGCGTTCCTGGAACCGCCCGCCGCGCGCGACTGGGCCCGCACGGTCAACGACGCGATGGCGGAGTCCGTGGCCGAGCTCGGCGGCGGCACGACCGCGCTGGCGTCCGTGGCCACCGACGACGGCGAGCAGGCCGCCGCCGACCTGCTGGAGGCGTGGAAGCGCCCGGAGTTCACCGGCGTCATGCTGAGCACCGACCCGCTCACCGGTTCGGCGCCGCACGAGGAGAACTTCGAACCACTGTGGACGGTCGCCGCGCGCGAGGAGATCCCGGTGGTGCTGCACCCGCCCACGTACGGGCCCTCGGGTGAGCTCGCCACGCTCGGCACCATGGGCAACGTCCACGGCCGGCTGATCGACAACACCGTCGCTGTGACCGAGCTGATCCTCCACGGCCTGCTCGACCGCCACCCCGGCCTCAAGGTGATCCTCGTGCACGGCGGCGGGTTCCTGCCGTACCAGGCGAGCCGGCTCGACGGCGGCTACCGCACCAAGGAGGCGTTCGCGGGGGAGCTGGAGCGGGAGAAGCCGTCGGACTACCTGCGCGACTTCGTCTACGACACCGTCGCGCTGTCCGCGCCCGCCATCCGCTTCCTCACCGGACTCGTCGGCTCCGACCACGTGGTACTGGGCAGCGACTACCCGTTCGCGCTGGGCGACCCGCGCCCCGTGCACACCGTGCTGGACGCCGGACTGTCCGAAAGCGACACCGAGGCGATCCTGCGCACCAACGCCGAGAACATCTTCCGGAGGCCCGCATGATCCCGTCCACCTCGACCGCGGGCCCGCTGGCGGTCCGCCGCTGGGGCGCGGGCGAGCCCGTGGTGCTGCTCCACCCGCTCGCCACCTCCGGCGAGCTGTGGACGCCGCTGGCCGAAGCGCTGGCCGACGAGTTCCAGGTGTTCGCGTTCGACCTGCGCGGCCACGGCGAGTCGTCCTGGGACGGCAAGCCGTTCTCGATCGCCGACCTGGCCGACGACCTCGGCACCGCGTTCGACTCGCTCGGGCTCGAGAGCGTGTCGCTGCTGGGCCTGTCGATGGGCGGCAGCGTCGGCGTGAACTTCGCCGGCCGCTTCCCGGGCCGCGTGCGTTCGCTCGTGCTCGCCGACACCACGGCGTACTACGGCGACGGCGCGCCTCAGGTCTGGGCCGAGCGCGCGGAGAAGGCCGTGTCCGTGCCGCGCTCGAAGCAGGTCGCGTTCCAGCTGGACCGCTGGTTCTCCCCGGAGTTCCGCGAGGCGAACCCGAACGAGGCCGACCGGATCGTGAAGATCTTCCTGCGCACCAACAGCGAGGCGCACGCCGCGGCGTCGATCGCGATGGGCGAGATGGACTCCCGCTCGCTGCTTCCGTCGGTCACCGCGAGCACGCTCGTGCTCGTCGGGGAGCACGACTACGCGACGCCGCCGGAGATGGCGGCCGCCCTGGCCGAGGGCATCCCCGGCGCCGAACTCGAGATCCAGACCGGCCTGCGGCACATGTCCCTGATCGAACGGCCCGCACTCGCCGAGCGCGTGCGGGCGCACCTCAAGACCGGCACGACCGGCACGGAGACCGCATGAAACCCGGCAGGTTCACCTACCACTCGCCGCGCAGCCTCGACGAGGCGCTCGCGACGCTGCAGGTCTACGGCGACGACGCCAAAGTCCTGGCCGGCGGCCAGAGCCTGATGCCCATGCTCAACTTCCGCCTGGCGCGCTTCGAGCACCTGGTCGACGTGAACCGCGTCGGCGCCGAGTACGCCGAGCCGACGTTCGGCGACACGCGCATCACGATCCCGCTGCTCGTGCGGCAGCGCTGCGTCGAACGCTCCGCCGAGGCCGCCGCCGTGCTGCCGGTGCTCACCGAGGCGTTGCAGCAGGTGGCGCACCCGCAGATCCGCAACCGCGGCACGATCTGCGGCAGCCTGGCCCACGCCGACCCGGCGGCCGAGCTGCCGAGCGTGCTCTCGGTGCTCGACGCGACGTTCACGATCGCTTCGTCGCGCGGGGTGCGCGAAGTGCCGGCGGAGGAGTTCTTCCTCTTCCACCTCACCACCTCGCTCGAACCCGATGAGCTGCTGCTGCAGGTCAGCGTGCCGCGTCCGCCGGCGAACCAGTTCTCGGCGTTCAGCGAGTTCGCGACGCGACGCGGGGACTTCGCGCTCGCCGGCGTGGCCGCGGTGTGCGAGGTCGACGCCGCAGGCGTGGTCACCACGTGCCGCATCGCCGCGGCGGGCGTCGCGCCCACTCCGCACCGGCTCACCGACGTCGAGGCGCTGGTCACCGGCGCGTCGCTCGGCGACGACCTGTTGCCCGAGGCCGAAGCCGCCGCCCGCGCGCAGGTCGAGCCGACCGGCGACATCCACGCGAGCGCCGAGTACCGCAGCCGGCTCACCGGCGTGCTGGTCAAGCGCGCGCTCGCCGACATCCGAGGAAAACTGGAGGCCACCCGTGCGTGACCACGCGACGGAGTTCCCCACCCGCACCCAGGACGAGACACACACCGTGGGGTGCACGGTCAACGGCCGCGAGTACGAGGCCGTCGTCGACCCGCGGATGACGCTCGCCGACTTCCTGCGCGAGAAGCTGCGCCTCACCGGCACGCACCTCGGCTGCGAGCACGGCGTGTGCGGCGCGTGCACGGTGATCGTCGACGGCGCCGCCACGCGCTCGTGCCTCATGCTCGCCGTGCAGGCCGACGGTGCCCAGGTCGAAACTGTCGAGGGCCTGGCCGAAGACGGCGAGCTTTCGCCGCTGCAGTGCGCGTTCAAGCGCCACCACGCGCTGCAGTGCGGTTTCTGCACGCCCGGTTTCCTGATGAGCGTGACCGCGGCGCTGCGCGAGGAGAGCGTGACGACCGAGCAGCAGGCCCGCGAGGTGCTGTCCGGCAACATCTGCCGCTGCACCGGCTACACCGGCCTCGTGAAGTCCGTACTGGAAGCCTCTGCCGGAAAGGACGCCCAGGCATGAGCGACACCCTGGTCCCCGAAGGCACGATGATCGGCCGGCGCATGGAGCGCCGCGAGGACGAGCGCCTGCTGACCGGCCACGGCGGTTACCTCGACGACCTCGACCTGCCCGACGCGCTCGCGGCCGCGTTCCTGCGCTCGCCCCACGCCCACGCGAAGATCCTCTCCTTCGACGCCACCGAGGCGCTGGCGCTGCCCGGCGTGATCGCCGTGTTCTCCGGCGCCGATCTGATGGAGATCCAGAAGCCGCTGGCACCGAAGGTGCAGCACCCGCAGCTGCGCGACTACCCGCGCCTGCCGATGCCGCCGGCCGAACTGCACTACGTCGGCGAGCCGCTCGCCGTGGTGATCGCCGAGTCGCGGTACATCGCCGAAGACGCGATGGAGCTCATCGAGGTCGACTTCGAGGTGCTGCCCGCGGTCGCGTCCACCGCCGTCGCGTTGCAGGAGAACGGCCCGCTGGCCCACTCCGGCGACGAGACCAACGTCGCCGTGCTGCTCAGCCAGAGCGCGGGCGACGCGGCGAAGGCGCTGGCCGAGGCGCCGAACGTGCTGTCCGACGAGTTCTTCGTGATGCGCGGCGGCGGCCACTCGATGGAGACCCGCGGCGTCGCGGCGCGGTTCGAGGCGGCGACCGGGCAGGTCACCATCTGGGACACCACGCAGGCCCCGCACTACGCGCGCCAGCAGCTTTCGGTCATCTACGAGATGGCCGAGGACGACATCCGCGTGATCGCGCCGGCCGATGTCGGCGGCGGGTTCGGCCCGAAGGCCCAGTTCTACGGCGAAGAGGTCGTGATCCCGTGGGTCGCGATGAAGCTGGGCCGCGCGGTGAAGTGGGTCGAGGACCGCCAGGAGAACATGGTCACCTCGATGATGGAGCGCTCGCAGACCCACCGCGTCGACGTCGGCTTCGACAACGACGGCTTGCTGCTGGCGGTGAAGGACGTGATCGAGCACGACCAGGGCGCGTATTGCGCGGGCCTGCAGGTCCCGTCGATCACCACCTCGACCGTGCCCGGCCCGTACCACGTGCCGAACATCGCGATCGAGCTGCGCGCGTGCTACACGAACATGGTGCCGACGTCGTCGGTGCGCGGCGCGGGCCGCCCGCAGGCGGTGTTCGTGATGGAACGGATGATCGACCGGATCGCCGAGCACCTCGGGCTCGACCCGGCGGAAGTGCGGCGCCGCAACCTGATCCAGGCCGACGAGTTCCCGTACAAGGTCGGCATCATGTTCCGCGACGGCAGCCCGCTCACCTACGACAGCGGCGACTTCCCGACGCTGCTGGAAGGCACTCTCGAGCGCATCGGCTACGACGAGGCGCGAGTGCTGCAGGCCAAGCTCCGCCAGGAGGGCCGCTACCTCGGTATCGGCCTGTCGGTGTACATCGAGGGTTGTGGTCTCGGCCCGTACGAGGGCGCGAAGATCCGGCTGACCAACAAGGGCCGCATCCTCGTCACGCTCGCGGCGGCCGGGCAGGGCCAGGGCTACGAGACCGTCTACGCGCAGATCGCCGCCGACGGCATCGGGCTCGACATGGACTACATCGAAGTGAAGACCGGCGACACGGCCCGGATCCCGTTCGGGCAGGGCACGTTCGCCTCCCGCATCACGGCCACCTGCGGGCCGGCCGTGATGGACGCGGCGAAGCAGATGCGCGAGCGGCTGCTCGACACCGCGTCGGTGCTGCTCGGCTGCGACGCGTCCGAAGTGGACTTCGTCGGCGACAAGGCCTGCCTCGGCGGGGACCTGGAGAAATCCGTTTCTCTGCAACAGCTCGCGCAGACGGCGAACATCGGTAAGCACGGCATCACGATGCCGCGCGGCATCAAGGCCGGCATCGAGACGTCGAGCTACTTCTCGCCGGAGCGGGCCGCGTACGCCAGCGGTGCGCACGCCGCGCTCGTGGAGGTCGACCCGGAGACCGGCGAGATCGAGATCCTCAAGTACGTGATCGGCCACGACTGCGGCAACGTGATCAACCCGCTGCTCGTCGACGGCCAGGTGCTCGGCGGCTTCGCCCACGGCATCGGCAACGCGATGTACGAGGAGCCGGTCTACGACGTCGAAGGCCAGCCCCAGGCGACGAGCTACCTCGACTACGCGCTCGTGTCGGCCACCGAGGTGCCGCCGGTCGAGCTGTTCCACATCCAGACCCCCAGCCCGCTCAACCCGCTCGGGGTGAAGGGCGCGGGGGAGGGCGGCACGATCCCGGCGCCGGCCACGATCGCCAACGCCGTGGAGGACGCGCTGCGTCCGCTGCGGGCCCGCGTCACTCGCGCGCCCATCACCCCGGCGCGCATCGTCGACGCCATCGTGGCTGCCGCCGCGGACCAGGACTGAAAGGCACCGGATGCTCATCGAAAACTCCTTCGACGTCGCCGCCGACCCGGACGAGGTCTTCACCTTCCTGCAGGACGCGCACAACGTCGCCGCCTGTTTCCCGGGCGCCGAGCTCGTGGAGGACCTGGGCGACGACTCCTACCGCGGCAAGGTGAAGATCAAGGTCGGCCCGGTCACCGCGGCCTACCAGGGCGTCGCGAAGATCGTGGAGAAGGACGGCGCAGCCCGCGTGGCCGTGCTCGTGGCCGACGGCAAGGACACCCGCGGCGCCGGCACGGCGAAAGCCAAGGCGACCATGCGCGTGACACCGGCCGAAGGGGGTGCGCACGTCTCCCTCGAGACCGACCTGACCATCTCCGGCAAGCTCGCGCAGTTCGGCCGGGGCATCATGTCCGACGTGTCCGGGCGGATGGTCGGCGAGCTGGCTTCGCGGGTGCGGCAGCGGATCGAAGCCGGGGAAGAAGCGCCGGCAGTGGCTCCCGCTCCCGCCCCTGCCGCCGCGGTCAACGGTTCGGCCGCTCCCACGCCCGCCGCGACCGCTACTGCAACGGCTACCGCGACCCCGCCCCGTCCCGCTCCGCAGTTCGACGAAGCACCGCCGATGAAGGCGTCGGTGCTGATCCGCATCGTGCTCGCCGGTTACCTCGAAAGGTGGGCCGCGCGCCTGCGCAAGTCCGCCGAAGCCTGACCCGTCCACCGCCCGACCGATTAACGCTCCGCTCCCCGTCCCCCCGCTCGATGGCCGCCGCAGCCGTCCGTCATCGCTTGGAGCTTCCCCCATGGCCGTCACCGCCGCCGCCACGGCTCCTGCCACTCCCGAAACCGAATCCGTGCCGATCTTCGACGTCGGGATCGACGACAAGGTCAAGGTCTCGAGCTCGATCGGGCTCGGGGTCCAGAACATCCTCGGCATGGCCGGGCTGCTGATCTTCCCCGCCCTGATCGGCACCGCGTTCAAGCTGTCGGCCACCGACACCGCCTACCTCTACGGCGTCACGTTCATGACGTCCGGGCTCGTGGTGATCCTGCAGTCGGTGTTCCTGCTGCGGCTGCCGATCGTGCAGGGCCCGTACGCCGGTTCGCTGGCCGCGCTGCTGGCCGTGGGCCATGGCAAGGGCGGGTTGGGTGCCGCGTTCGGCTCGATGGTCGTGGCCGGGCTGATCTGGTGCGTACTCGCGATCCCGCTCAAGAAGTACGGGCTGATCACGTACCTGTCGAAGTTCGTGCGCGACCCCATCATCTGCGGCGTGCTCGTGCTGATCCTCGCCACCCAGCTCACCAGCACCGCGTTGCCCAACGTGCTGGGCACCCCCGGTTCACCCGGGTTCCCCGGCATGAACCTCGTGTCGGGCTTGGTCACGGCGCTGGTCGTCATCCTGCTCACGTTGCTGCCCAAGGGAACCGTGCTGCGCCGCGGCGCCGTGCTGGTCGCGGTGATCGTCGGCACGGTCGTGTACGCGATCTTCGAGCCGACGCACTTCGCCGGCGTGGTGCACAACGTCGGATTCACGGTGCCGCGGATCTTCCCGTTCGGCTTCGCCGTGCAGGGCGATCTCGTGGTGATCTTCTTCATCACGCTGCTGCCGGCCATCGCGGAGAGCATCGCGACCTACGACATCGTCGCCGGCTGGGGCCGCCAGGAGCTGTCCGGCTACCGCGTCTCGCAGGGCGTGTTCGGCGAGGTCGTGGGCAGCACCGTCGGCGCGGTCTTCGGCGGCATGTCCACGCTGGCCTACCCGGACAACATCGGCCTGCTGCGCGTGACGAAGGTCGGCTCCCGCTACGTGACACTGGCGACCGGTGTCATCCTGCTCGTGCTGGGCGGTCTCGGCCCGTTCGACCACCTGCTGCAGGCCGTGCCCCTGCCCGTGCTCGCCGCGGCCGGCACCGTCCTGTTCGGAGTGCTGTTCGCGAGCGCCATCGACGCGCTCTCGGGGGTGCACTGGTCCCGCGACAACCTCATGCTCGCGGGCTTCCCGTTCATCACCGCGATCGGCGGGCTGTTCGTACCGCCCGCGACGATGAAGGTGCTGCCGCAGGTGGTGCAGCTGATCCTGCAGCAGCCGCTGATCCTCGGCACGGTGCTGCTGCTCCTGATGAAGGCCGGGTACGGCCTGCGCCGCAAGGAGTCCTGAGGTTCTGGGGACTCGGTCACAGTGAGCAGGCGGTGGCCAGCTCCGCGGGAGTCGCACCCGCGGGGCGGGCCACCGTCGCCGAGACCGGTGGCCGCACCCCGCGCAGCCAGCCCGCGAGCGCGGTGAACGCCGTGCGGAAACACGGGGCGATCGGCCGGAGCCGGTCCGGGAACGTGTCGACCAGCCCGTCGACGTGGTTGCCGTCCTGGATGCGGTAGTAGCGGTGCAGCGCGCCCCGCCCGGCGCGCTCGACCATCCGGTCGTAGACGTCGGAGTCGCGGCTGATCGGCAGGAGGCTGTCGAGCGTGCCGTGCAGGGTCAGCAGCGGGCGGCCGATGCGCCCGGTCAGCGCCACGCGCTCCACCGCGCGGTGCACCGCGGCCGGTCGCGATGCATAGTCGTAGTCGGCGTCGCACGCCGGGGTTCCGCTGGTGCAGAACGGGATCCCCGCCACAAGCGCGCCGTCGAAGCCGGGATCGACCTCGGCGCGGTAGGTGCGTTGCGTGAGGTCCCAGTAGACCTGGTCGTGGTAGGGCCAGAGGAACTCCGAGCCCGGCGCGAAGCCCGCGTCGAGGATCGCTTGGTGCGCCTGGGCATCGCCGACGGCGTAGGCGGGGTAGTTCCGGAGGGCGGGCGGCAGGAACGTCAGCAGGTTCGGCCCGTCGGCCGTCCAGAGCGTGCCCTCCCAGTCGACACCGCCGTCGTAGAGCCACGGCCGGTTTTCCAGCTGCCAGCGCACGAGGTAACCGCCGTTGGACAGCCCGGCCGCGATGGTCCGCGCCGGCGCGCGGCCGTAGTGCCGGGCCGCGGCGAGCTTCGCGGCGACGGTCAGCTGGGTGACGCGGTCGTTCCACTCGGCGAGCGCGTCGCCCGGACGCCGTCCGTCGGCGTAGAAGTCCACGCCGGTGTTCCCCTTGTCCGTGGCGGCGAACGCGTAGCCGGCGGCGAGCACCTGATCGCCGATTGCGCGGTCGTTGGCGTACTGACGGCGCGTGCCGGGAGAGCCGGAGACCACGAGCCCGCCGTTCCAGTGATCGGGCAGGCGCAGCACGAACTGCGCGTCGTGGTTCCAGCCGTGGTTGGTGTTGGTCGTCGACGTGTCGGGGAAGTAGCCGTCGACCTGAACACCGGACACGCCGCTCGGCGCGGGCAGCGCCGCCGAGGTCAGGCCCGCCCAGTCCGCCTGGACGGTGTGGCCGGTGGCGAGCGTGCCGGTGGTGGTCAGGTCGGCGAGGCACGCCTGTTCCTGGTGTGCCGCACCGGGAACGAGGACCGGCGCGCACCGGGCCGCGGTCGCCGCCGGGGCCGCGAGGACGGTGCCGGCGAGCAGGCCGGCGAGGACGAGGGGGAGCCGCCGCGTACGCATGCCGGAACCATAGGTCCGGACCACTGCGGGCGGTATCCGGCGGGACCACACAAACCGGGCGCGAGTTGTGGTGGTCCGCACCGTGGGAACGCGGAGTCGGCGTTCCTACGCTGAGCGTGACGATGCTCACCGAGGTCACAAGGAGGTGGTCGATGTGCGGAAGGTCCTCACCGGGCTGCTGGTGTCGGCTCTGCTGGTGCTCCTGCCCGGGTTCGCGTCGGCGGCGGCGATCAAGGAGGTCACGGGGTTCGGGGCGAACCCCGGCGCGCTGAAAATGTACGAGTACGTGCCCGACGGGCTGCCCACCGGACGGCCCGTGGTGGTGGCGTTGCACGGCTGCACGCAGAACGCGACGGGCTACGGCCAGGGCGCCGGCTGGGTCGAGCTGGCCGACCGCTGGCACTTCTCCCTCGTGCTGCCGCAGCAGCAGTCCGCGAACAACATCACGAGCTGCTTCGACTGGTTCCAGGCCTCCGACACCACCCGCGGGTCGGGGGAGGCCGAGTCGATCGCGCAGATGGTGCGGCGCGCGGTCGCGGACACGGGCGCCAACGCGTCGCGGGTGTACGTCACCGGTCTGTCAGCGGGCGGGGCGATGACTTCGGTGATGCTCGCCGCGTATCCGGAGTTGTTCGCCGGCGGCGCGGTGGTGGCCGGTCTGCCGTACGGCTGCGCGTCTTCGGCGTTCGACGCGTACTCGTGCATGTACCCGGGCAAGGACCTCACGCCCGCGCAGTGGGGTGCGAAAGTCCGTGCGGCGGCACCGTTTTCCGGCCCGCGGCCCACGGTGAGCCTGTGGCAGGGCACGGCGGACTTCACGGTCGCGCCGGTGAACCTGCGTGAGCTCACCGATCAGTGGACGAACGTCGCGGACGTGCCTGCCGCACCGTCCACAACGGACACTGTCGGCGGTTTCCCGCACGCGGTCTATCGCGACGGCTCGGGCCGCGCCGCGGTCGAGACCTACTCGATCACGGGCATGGGCCACGGCCAGCCGGTCGCTCCCGGCACGGGTCCCGACCAGTGCGGGCACGCCGGCGCATACCTCCTCGCCGTCGGCGTCTGCGCGGCGGCGCAGGTCGGGAAGGCGTGGAACCTGGCCTCCTGACGGGGGAACCGGGTCGCCCCCGCTTGCCTCCGCCGCGTGACGGGCGGATGATGGGCGGCTCGGTATCCCCGAGGTCAGGGAGGCGCGCGATCGCCGGCAACGCTGCCGAACCCGGGCGCACGGTGCTCAGCCGTGCGTTCGCGATCCTGGATTCGTTCCTCGACGGCCGTCCCGAGCAGACGCACGGCGAGATCACGCGGGCCACCGGGTTCGCGCCCGCCACGGTGTACCGGCTGCTCGCGGAGCTCGTCGGCTGGGGCGCGCTCGAACGCACCGGCCGCGGCCGCTACCGCATCGGCCTGCGGCTGTGGCAGCTCGGCTCACAGGCGCCGAGCGGGCGGGAGCTGCGGGACGTCGCGCTGCCGTTCCTGCAGGATCTGCTGCAGGTGACCCACGAGGTCGTGCACCTCGTGGTGCTCGACGAAGGCCGTGCGCTCTACCTCGAAAAACTCGAGGCGCACCCGGACGTGGTGGTCACGTCCCGCGTCGGGAAGCGGTTGCCGCTGCACGCGACCGGGCCCGGCAAGGTGCTTCTCGCGCACGCGCCCGCCGAGTGCGTCGACGAGGTGGTGTCGGCCGGCCTGGATCGCCGCGCCAGCGGCACCATCACCGATCCCGCGCAGCTGCGTGGCGTGCTCGCCGAGATCCGCCGCTCCGGTTTCAGCATCTCGCGTGACGAGATGACCGACGGCGCGTCGTCGGTCGCCGCGCCGGTGCGCGGGCTCGCCGACGAGGTCATCGCCGCCATCTCCGTGGTCGTGCCCAGCAGCACGCCGAACCTCTCGCCGCTGATCCCGGTCGTCCGGATGGCCGCGCTCAACGTCTCGCGCGCGATCCAGACGGCCTGAATTTCCGTCCAGTGAGAGTGGGGCTGGGCGCGGCAGACGGACGTACCGGACACTCCTGAGCCACACACGCCAGGGAGGTTCCTTGCCCGCCACCGTCCGAGACGCCGCGTTCGACGTCCTCCGCAGCTACGGCGCGACGACGTTGTTCGCCAACCCCGGCTCGACCGAGATCACGCTGCTCACCGACCTGCCGGGTGACTTCGAGTTCGTGCTGGCGCTGCACGAGGGCTCGGTGGTCGGGATGGCCGCGGGCTGGGCGCTCGCCGCGGACCGGCCGGCGGTCGCGATCCTGCACACCACGGCAGGCCTGGGCAACGCCGTGGGTGCACTGGCGACCGCGCGCGTCAACCGGGCGCCGCTGGTCGTGCTCGTCGGGCAGCAGGACCGCCGCCACCTCGCGCTGGAGCCGTTCCTCGCGGGCCACCGGCTCGACGACGTCGCCGCGCCCGCGCCCGTGTGGGTCGATGAACCGCCGCGGCCGCAGGACGTGCCGGGCGCGCTGGCCCGCGCGTGGCACGAGGCCCGCGACCACCGCGGCCCCGCGCTGGTGATCGTGCCGATGGACGACTGGCTCGCGCCGGCCGCCGACGACGAACCGCTGCCCGCGCCGGCGCGGCTGGTCCGGACCACCGCGGCGGAGCCGGAGGTCGTCGCCGAGCTCGAGAAGTTCTTGGCGGAGGCGGAAAAACCGGTGCTCGTGGTCGGGGCCGGCGCGGACGACGCGGAGACGTGGCATGCGCTGGAAGCGCTTGCCGAGCGGCTGCGATGTCCGGTGTGGCAGGAAGCGTTCGGCGCTCGCGCCGGGTTCCCGCAGGACCACCCGCAGTTCGCCGGACACCTGCCCGCGGGCCGCGCGGATCTGCGCAAGGTGCTCGCCGGCCACGACGCCGTGCTCGCCGTGGGCGCGCCGGTGTTCCGCCAGTACCCGCGCGAGCCCGGCCGGCTGATCGGCCCGGGCACGCGGATCGCCGTGGTCACCGACGATCCGGACGAGGCCCACCGCAGCCCGGCCGACCTCGCCGTGCTCGCGCGGCCCGCCGCCGTGTGCGGTCCGCTCGCGCTACGCTTGCCGGCGCGTCCGGCGTCGACCGAACCGCCGGGACGCACGATCGACCTGCCCGAGCCACCCGTCGAGGGGTTGGCCCCGGAGCACGTGTTCGCCGCCCTGGCCCGGCGGATTCCGCGCGACGCGGTGCTCGTGGAGGAGACCCCGTCGAGCCGCCCGCTGCTGCACGCGCTCGTGCCCGCCCGCGCGCCGCTCGGCTTTCTCAGCGCCGCCATGGGCGGCCTCGGTTTCGCGGTGCCCGCGGCGATCGGCGTGCGGATGGCGCGCCCGGACCGCCCGGTGCTCGCGGTCGTCGGCGACGGCTCGTCGCTGTACGCGATCCAGGCGCTGTGGAGCGCCGCCCACTACGGCGTGGGCGTGCTCGTGGTGGTGCTCGCCAACGGCCGGTACGCGATCATGGACGAGCTGGCCGCCCGGCACGGTGAACGCTCGGCCGCCCCCGGTGCCGCGCCGTGGCCCGCGTTCGACGAGATCAGCGTGAGCGGTCTCGCGCGCTCGCTCGGGTGTCCCGCCCGGCGGATCGACACCCACGAGGAACTGGAGTCCGTTTTGGACGAAGTACTGCCCGCGCTGGCGCGGGCAACCCGGCCGCTCGTGCTCGACGTGGTGGTGGCGCGGTGAGCGCCCCGCCCGGCCCGCTGCTCGGCGGGGTCCGTTGGCAGGGAAGGATCCTCTCCGGCGGCTGGGTGCCCGGGTCCGGCGGCGAGTACGACTCCGTGGAACCGGCGACGGGCCAGGTGCTCGCGCGCGTCGGCGCCGCGTCGGCCGCCGACGTGCCCCAGGCGGCCGAGACCGCGCATCGCGCGCAGCAGGAGTGGGCCGCGCTTCCCTACGACCAGCGCGCCCGGGTGCTGCGCCGCGCGGCGCGGCTGTTCGAAGATCACGCCGACGAGATCGATGAGTGGCTCGTGCGCGAGTCCGGGGCCACGCGGCCGTTCGCGCGGTTCCAGACGGGCGCGGTCGCGGCCGAGGAGTGCCACGAGGCCGCGGCACTGGCGGCCCACCCGTACGGCGAGCTGCTGCGCTCCAACCAGCCGCGGCTGTCGATGGCTCGGCGAGTCCCGGCCGGGGTCGTCGCCGTGATCTCGCCGTTCAACGCGCCGATCATCCTCTCGATCCGCGCGATCGCGCCCGCGCTGGTGCTGGGCAACGCCGTGCTCATGAAGCCCGATCCGCGCACGGCCGTGTGCGGCGGCGTGGTGCTGGCCCGGGTCTTCGAGGAGGCGGGCCTGCCCGAAGGTCTGTTCCACCTCCTGCCGGGTGGGGTCGACGTCGGCGGGGCTCTCGTGGAGGATCCGCTGGTGCGCGTGATCGCGTTCACCGGCTCCACGCGCGCGGGCCGGCAGATCGCCGCGGCGGCGGGGGAGCGGCTCAAGCGCGTCCACTTGGAACTGGGCGGGAACTCGGCACTGGTCGTGCTCGACGACGTCGATGTCGAGCAGGCCGTGTCCGTCGGCTCGTTCGGCTCGTTCAACCACTCCGGGCAGATCTGCATGGCCACCAGCCGCCACCTCGTGGCGGAGAAGATCGTCGCCGACTACGCGGCCGCGCTCGCCGAGCACGCCGCCCGCCTGCCCGTGGGCGACCCGGCCCGGGCCGACGTCGCCGTCGGCCCGGTCATCGACGCCGGGCAGCGCGACCGCATCCACGAGATCGTGACGAGCAGCGTCGACGCGGGCGCGAAGCTGGCTGCCGGCGGCACGTTCGAGGGCCTCTTCTACAGCCCGACGGTGCTCACCGATGTCCCGCTCACCGCGCCGGCGTACGCCCAGGAGATCTTCGGGCCGGTGGCCCCGGTCGTGCCGTTCTCCACAGTGGACGAGGCGGTCCGCCTGGCCGGCGGTACCGGATACGGGCTGTCACTCGGCATCCTGACCCGGGACGTCTCGAAGGGGCTCGCGCTCGCCGAGCGGATCCCGTCCGGGCTCGCGCACATCAACGACCAGACCGTGAACGACGAGGCGCTCGCGCCGTTCGGCGGGGTCGGCGAGTCGGGCACGGGCTCGCGCCACGGTGGTGCGCGGGCCTGGAGGCGTTCACCGAGACCCAATGGGTCACCGTGCGCGGTGACCTCCCGCGCTATCCCTTCTGACGCACCGGTTCCCCAGTCCCCTCCGACGACGCAGGTGATGACATGACGGTCTCCTCCCCGATCGACCCCCGGGCCAAGTACGCGCGCTGGGTCGCCCCGCTCTGCTGGACGGCGGTGGCGCTCGAAGGGTTCGACCTCGTGGTGCTGGGTGTGGTGCTGCCCGCGCTGCTCAAGGTCCCGAGCTGGGGCCTGGACCCCAACTCGGCCTCGCTGATCTCCGTGGTCGGCCTCCTCGGCGTGGCCGTGGGCGCGCTCACCATCGGCCCCGTGAGCGACCTGTTCGGCCGCCGCGGCACGATGCTGCTCACGGTCACGAGCTTCTCGGTGTTCACGTTGCTGTGCGCGGTGGTCGACGGCCCCTGGCTGTTCGGGCTGCTGCGCTTCCTCGCCGGGCTCGGCCTCGGCGGCGTGCTGCCGACCGCGCTCGCGCTGATCACCGAGTACGCCCGCGTGGGCCGCGGCGGCAGCTCCACCACGGTGCTCATGACCGGTTACCACGTGGGCGCGGTGCTCACCGCGTTGCTCGGGATCCTCGTGGTGGAGCGGTATGGCTGGGAGTGGATGTTCGTGATCGGCGCCGCTCCGGCGGTGGTCCTCGTGCCGCTGATGGTGAAGTTCCTGCCGGAGTCGGCCGAGTTCCTCAAGGCGCGGGGTACCCGCGCGGCCCGGCCGCCGCGCGAGCGCAACCCGATCGGCATCCTCTTCCGCCACGGCTACGGGCGCGCGACCATCGCGTTCTGGGTCACGTCGTTCATGGGGCTGTTGCTCGTGTACGGCCTCAACACCTGGCTGCCGCAGATCATGCGCGAGGCCGGCTACGAGCTCGGCGCGGCGCTCGCCCTGTTGCTGGTGCTCAACGTCGGCGCCGTGATCGGCCTGCTGATCGGCGGCCGTGTCGCCGACCGCCTGGGCTACCGCCGTTCCACCATCGTCTGGTTCGCCGCGGCGGCCGTGTTCCTCGCGCTGCTGAGCATCAAGCTGCCCGGCTTCAGCGTGTACGTCGGCGTGCTGCTCGCGGGGATCTTCACCTTCAGCGCGCAGGTGCTCGTGTACGTCTACGTCGCCCGCGTCTATCCGGCGGCCGCCCGCGGCACGGCGCTGGGCGCGGCCAGCGGCATCGGGCGCTTCGGCGCGATCTCCGGCCCGCTCGTCACCGGCTTCCTGCTCACGGCCGGGCTGGCCTACCCGTGGGGCTTCTACCTCTTCGCCGTCGTCGCGGCCATCGGCGCGGTCGCCATCACGATCGTCAACCGCGATCCGGCGCCGGACGCGCCGCTGGAGGTGACGGCGGAGGAGGCACCGGGCGCCCGCACGGACTGACGGCGGCCGACCCGGGTCGGCCCGGGCCGAAAATCCTCTGTGGACGGTTGTCCTCGGTGCCCGAAGGGGGCTGATCACCCTTCTCGGCGGGCGTTCAGCGGAAGTTCAACCGGAGGCCACCGGTCGGATCACTCAGGGCTCAACCGCGGCCGAAAGCTTGTCGGAGCTCCCACCGTGCCCCGAAGCCGGAAGGATTTCCGATGACCGAGACCCCGGACAACACCCCCGAGAGAACCGGGCTGACCCGCCGCAGGCTGTTCGGCGCCGCCGCGGCCGGTGGGCTGGCCGCGGCGGCCGCCGTACTCCCGCCGAACGTCCGCGGCGCGCTCGCGTCCCCGCCCCCGTCCGGCGGGCACCTGGGCGACATCGAGCACGTCGTGTTGCTGATGCAGGAGAACCGCAGCTTCGACCACTACTTCGGCACGCTGTCCGGGGTGCGCGGGTTCGACGACCCGCACGCGCTGCGGCTGCCGGGTGGCAGTTCGGTGTTCCACCAGCCCGACCCGTCGCACCCGGACGGCTACCTGCTGCCGTACCGCCTGAACACGAAGATCACCGCGGCGCAGGCGATCCCGTCGACGAGCCACGCGTGGAGCGTGCAGCACCAGGCGTGGAACAACGGCAAGATGGACAACTGGCTGCCGGCGCACCTCGCGGCCGACGGCGTCACCAAGGGCCCGTACACGATGGGCTACTTCACGCGCGAGGACATCCCGTTCCAGTACGCGCTGGCCGACGCGTTCGCCATCTGCGACGCCTACCACTGCTCGGTGCTCGGCCCGACCTGGCCGAACCGCTACATGTGGCTCTCGGGCACTATCGACGCCGACGGCCAGTACGGCGGCCCGTCGCTGGAGACCGGCAACGTCCCCAACGGGCACTTCACCTTCAAGACCTACCCCGAGCGGCTTACGGAAGCGGGCGTCAGCTGGAAGGTCTACCACTCGCCGGGCGGCGCGACCGGGCTCCCGCCGTTCAACGCGATCAAGGCCTACGCCGACGCCAAGCCGGGCGACCCGCTCTACGACAACGCGATCGCGCCGTCGCCGCTGGGCCAGTTCGAGTACGACGCGCTGCACGACCAGCTGCCCACCGTGAGCTGGCTGCTGCCGCCGAGCGCCGCCGACGAGCACCCCGCGCACCTGCCGGCCGCCGGCGCCCAGTTCGTCGCCGGCAAGATCGACGCGATCGCCGCCAACCCGGAGGTCTGGGCCAAGACGGTGTTCATCCTGTCCTACGACGAGAACGACGGCCTGTTCGACCACGTCCTGCCGCCGACCCCGGAGCCCGGCACCCCCGGCGAGTTCGTCTCCGGCACCTCGCCCAGCGGTGTCAAGGGCGGCGGCCTGCCGACGGGGCTGGGCTACCGCGTGCCGTGCATCGTCGTCTCGCCGTGGACCGCCGGCGGCTGGGTGAGCTCGGAGCTGTTCGACCACACCTCGCAGCTGCGCCTGCTGGAGAAGGTGACCGGCGTCGCCGAGCCGAACATCAGTGACTGGCGCCGCCGCACCGTCGGCGACCTGACCTCGGTCTTCCGCTTCCACGACGCGAGCAAGCACGCGCCGGTCCTGCCCGATACCCAGGGGCAGTACAACCTGGCCCAGTACGAGGTGGCGCAGCTGCCGAAGCCGGCCGCGCCCACCGGCGGGCAGGAGGTGCCGCACCAGGAACGGGGTCATCGCCCGCGGGTGCGCTGAACCCGCGTCCGGGTCGTCCGGTCAGGTGACTGTGTCCCCGTGCCGGTGGGCCACGCGCCACGCTCCATCTTCGCGGCGGTAGACCTGCGTCGCCCGCAGGGTGTACGTGCGTGGCTCACCGTTCACGGACACCGTGGTGTGCTCGAATCCCGTGGTGTAGGCCATGTCGCCGACGACGTCGCAGGCCAGCAGTTCGAAGCGGTAGGCAGTGCAGGCGGAGAAGGTCTCGCCCAGCGCCGTGAAGAGGCCGTCGACCTCGCGCCGGCCGTGGGCGTTGCGCCACGCGCCCAGCACGCTCACGGGCTCGGCCCGCGACCAGATCGCACGCCGGGGCGCCGGGTCTCCGTTGTGCAGCGCGAACTCCGCGTCGTGCACCGTGGTCTCGACCCACGCCAGGAACTCGTCGCGATCGCTCATCGCCTCATGGTGCGCTTCGGCGACGGCGAAAGCGCCGGCCCGGATTTCACAGGGGGTCCGACGCGGACCCGGCCGGACGGCGGGAAAGCGCCGTCCGGCCGAGGGTTCGGGGAACGCTCAGTTGTAGAAGTGGATGTAGCGGAAGTCGCCCTTGTTCAGGTCGTGGACGAGGTAGTGGCCGTCGCCGGCCCAGTTGTAGTCCTCGACCGTGACGGTGGAGCCGTGGACGCTGTCGACGACGGCGACGTGGCCGTAGCGGCCCGCGTCGGTCTGGGCGATGGAGCCCGGGGTGGGCGTGTTGTCGACGCGGTAGCCGTGCTTGCGGGCGTTGTCGTCCCAGTACTTGGCGTCGCCGTAGTTCGAGGCGCTCTCGCCGTGGCGGTCGATGGTGAACGCCGTCGTCCGGAACCGACGAAAGTCGGGGTCACCGCCCGTGACCCGGGCGGTTTGGTCTCAACCTTTCGGCCGTCCCACCCGTTGGACAGGGAGGAACTGTCACCGGAGAGCTGGGGAAGTGCGTGGCGCAGGACGAAACGCGGACGCGGGAACCGTTGCGCGCCTCGTGGAAACCGTTGCCGGAGCGGAGATCCGCGAGAAGGAAGAAGGGCTTCCTGCGCACCTACGGCTGGCGCGTCTACGCGCTGCCGGTCATGGTCGTGCTCACCGTGCTCGTGCTGGTCAACACGGCGACGACCTCGGCCCCGTCGACGGCGGCGCAGCAGCAGGCCCCGACTTCCGGACAAGCTCACGCCGAGTCCCGGTCCGAGTCCTCCGTGGACTCCCTCGAGCCGGGCGTTCCCGAGAACCCGGCGAAGCCGGCCGATCCGAACGCCCCCACCGCCGACCTGCCCGGCGGCGGCCCGTACACGCAGACCGGCCGGGGCAAGTGGCACGTGATCCCCGGCTCCGGCCCGAAGATCGGCACCGGCCGCCTCTACCGCTACACCGTCGAGGTCGAGGACGGCATCGACCCGGCGAGCTACGCCGGCGACGACAGCTTCGCGGCCGCCGTGCAGGGCATCCTGTCCGACCCGAAGAGCTGGACCGCGGACGGCAAGGTCGCGCTGCAGCGGGTGGACGCGAGCGACCCGCACCCGGACTTCCGCGTCAGCCTCTCCACCCCCGACTCCACGCACCGCGCCGACGCCTGCGGGTTTTCCATCACCTACGAGGCTTCCTGCTTCCGCCGCAGCATGCACCGCGTGCTGATCAACCTCTCGCGCTGGGTACGCGGCGCGAAGGCCTTCGGGGCGAACATGACCGCCTACCGGCAGTACGCGATCAACCACGAGGTCGGCCACGCGCTGGGCCACTCCCACGTCGGCTGCGGCGGCACCGGCCGGCCGGCGCCCGTGATGATGCAACAGACCTTCGGCGTCGCCGACGATTACGTCGCCCGCCTCAACAACGTCCCCGGCGGCGACCAGGGCGCCGTGCCGGCCGACCACCGCGTATGCGTCACGAACTCGTGGCCATTCCCCTAAGACCACCGAGCTGTATAACGACCTACACGGCGGCCGACGAGGCAGTGATCAGCACAGAGCGATGACCGGCAAAGCGCGCAGCGATCAGAACGGCGCCGTGGTGCACGCCGGCGGGCCGATTTCCTTCCACTTTCCGTTCTCCCGCGCCAGGAAGCGCAGGCACACGAGCTCGTTCTTCACCACCTGCTGTCCGATGTGGATGACCTGCGCCGCGGTGGTGCCCGAGGATGTCGGCCCGCGGCTCCAGCCGCGCCCGAAGACCTGGAAGTACCCGTACTTCGCCTTGATCGGCTGTTGCCGCAACGCGATGACCTGGTTCACGTACAGGCCGCTTCCGTCCGTGGTGTTGCAGAACGACGCGGTGCAGTTCTTTTCCGTCTTGGCCGACGCGGTGCCCGTGAACAAAGTTGCCGCCACTGCGGACAGCGCGCCGAGCACGGCGATCTTCCTGGTGATGGACATGGTCCCCTCCGGTGTCGCGGTCCACGCCCCTGAACGAAGTGGACCATCCGGCTGAAACGTAGATGATCACCTTCGCTGATGTTGCACTTTGACTCAAAGTGTCACACCATCGTGCGATTACCGCGCGAATGCGGTGCGCTCACGGGAGGACGGCGACCGCCACCTTCGCGAGCCGCTCCGGGTCCGCGATCACCTCGTACGCGGCGACCCGCCCCGCCGTCACCGACACCTTGAGCACGCCCGTCAGCCGGCCGTAGGGCGCCAGCACCAGCCCGACGGTGCCGTCCACCAGAGCGGGCTCCGCGAGGCGCGCGCGGTCGGCGAACGCGGTGGTGCCGCGCGCGACGGCGTCAGCGCCGCGGAGGACCGCGGCGGCGCCGGGCGGCAACGCGGCCGGGTCGGCGTGCCGGACGACGTCGGGTGCGAGCAGTTCGAGCAGCACGGCGAGATCACCGCCGCGGGCCGCGGCCAGGAACGCCTCCACGACCTTCCGGTGCTCACCGACCGCGGACCCGGCCGCGGGAGTGCCGCGTACCCGCAGCCGCGCCCGGCTCGCGAGTTTCTTCGCCGTCGCGGGCGAGCGGTTCAGGATGGGGCCGACGGCGTCGAAGGGCACCGAGAACAAGTCGTGCAGCACGAACGCCACGCGCTCGGCGGGTGCGAGCGTCGCCAGCACCACGAGCAGCGCCCGGCCGACCTCGTCGGCGAGTTCCAGATCCTCCTCCGGACCCGCGACCCCGTGGTCCGGCACCTGCGAGAACGGCGTCTCCCGCCGCGCGCGCAGCAGGTCGAGGCAGATCCGCGAAACGACGGTGGTCAGCCAGGGCGCCAAGTTGTCGACGCCGGACGCCGACGCCAGCCGCAGCCAGGATTCCTGCACGGCGTCCTCGGCTTCGGCCGCCGAGCCGAGCATCCGCCGCGCGAGCGCGCGCAGCCGGGGCCGTTCCGCTTCGAACCGGGCCGCCAGGGTTTCGGGCATCGGTCACCTTTCCTCTTCGTGGTGCGTCGGGGTGGGTGAGTGAGCCCGACCCGCTGGACCTGAGGAGAGGAACCGGATGACCGACATGCTAGCGCCCCTGCTGCGCGTCGACTCGAGCGCCGACGGCGCGGAGTCCGTGACACGGCGGCTGACCTCGCTGTTCGTGCGGCACTGGTGCGGCCAGGTGCGCCACCGCGACCTGGCCGCCGACCCCGTGCCGCCGATCCGCGAGCCTTACGCCCGGCTCGGCCGCCGCGTCGAACGCCGGGGGATCGTGCCGCCGGACGACATCGCCGCGCTGGCCGCCGACGACGCCGAACGCCGCGAATGGGCGCTGACTCTGCCGCTGGTCACAGAGCTGCGCGAAGCCGGCACCGTGCTGCTGGGCGTGCCGATGTACAACTTCTCCGTGCCCGCCGCGCTGAAGGCGTGGATCGACCGCGTGACGTTCCCCGGCGTGTTCGCGAACGCCTTGGGCGACACCAGGTTCGTGGTGATCACGGCGCGCGGCGGCGCGTACGGCCCGGGCACTCCGCGCGAGGGGTACGACTTCCAGGAACCGTACCTGCGGGCGTACCTCACGAACCTGGGCGTCAGCCCCGAAAATCTCGCGTTCGTGCACGCTGAGCTGACGCGCGTCGGCGACATCCCCGCGCTGGCCGGGCTGGAGGACCTGGCGGAGAAATCCCTGGCCCAGGCCGAAGAACGGATTCTCGAACTGGCCGCATGACAGCGCTCATCCCACAGTGCTCATCCCACAGTGCGGGGCGCTCGCGGGAGAAATCCCGCGAGCGCCCCGGCACTCACCTCACGTCAGATCCGAACACTTCACAGCGTCCGGATCTTTCGCTCCGCCTGGCGACCACCTCACGTTCGCGAACGACGCCGAGAACGCGCCGTCGGTGTAGACCAGGAACGGCGTGTTGACGTTCTCGAAGTCGAGCCCGTTCGCGAAGCACGAGAGCGGGATCTTCACCGTCGACTTGCTCCCGGCCGGCAGGTCCGTGAACAGCTTGGTGGCGTTGACCTCCGAGAAGCACGGGTAGACGCAGTGCATGCTCACCACGGTGCGGTTCACCGGTGGCGAGTTCACGATCACGTCGAACTCGAGCGCCCCGTCCGCGTTGGGGTACCCGCGCAGGTCGCTGGTCGCGGGGCTCTGCAGGTACAGCTGTGCCGCGCCGGTGCCGGTCCACGTCGTCTTGAGGCCGTCGGCCTGCACGTTGACGTCGGCCGGAGTCACGGTGATCTCCGGGTGCTCCGCGGTGCCGTCGGGGCCGATCTCGGTGCCGCCCCAGTTCGAGGCCGAGCCGATGTAGCTCTTGTACGGCGCGATGTCCGTGCGGTCGAAGATCGACAGGTCCTCGGTCGCGGTGCCCCCGCCGCCGGTCGACCCGCAGGTCGTCGGGCCCTCGGTCTCGTCGAGCTTCGCCACGGTGGCGCGCTGACCGGTCTTGAGGCCGTAGCCCAGCGCGAACAGCGGGTCGTAGTCCGGGCTCCACGGGTTGAGCGGCGTCTGGCACGCGCTCTTCGGCCACGAGTAGGACAGCTTGCCCTGGTACCCCGTGCCGTCCTTGCCCTTGACCATCATGTCCGCTACGCCGCCGCCCTCGGTGCCGGGCAGCCAGGCCGCCACGAACGCGTCGGAGCGGTTGATCTCCTTGTTCAGGTACAGCGGACGGCCGCCGACGTAGGCGGTGACGACCGGGACACCCTTGCCGCTGACCTTGTCCAGTACGGCGAGGTCCTCGGGGTAGAGCTTCGCGGCCTCCAGCGACTTGCGCTGCAGGTCGCCCACGCCCTCGGCATAAGGCGTCTCGCCGATCACGGCGATCACGGCGTCGTAGCCGGTCGGGTCGACGTCGCCCTTCTCGCTGAAGGTGACGTTGGCGTCGCCGAGGTCTTCCTTGAGCCCGCCGAGGATCGAGGTGGCGTTGGGGAAGTCGGCGTTGGTGTTGCCGGTGCCCTGCCACGACAGCGTCCAGCCGCCGGTCTGGTTCTGGATGCTGTCGGCGCTCTTGCCGACCACCAGCACCTTCGACTTCGGCTTGAGCGGCAGCACGTTGCCGTTGTTCTTCAGCAGCGTCTGCGACTCACGCACGGCGTCGCGGGCGAGCCAGTTGTCCGTGAGCGCCTCGTCGGAGTTGGCGTAGGAGCGGTCCGACGGCTTCTGCTCGTCGAGGATCCCGGCGCGCAGCTTCACGCGCAGGATGCGGGTCACGGCGTCGTCGATCCGCGCCATCGGGATCTGGCCGTCGTTGACCTGCGCGATCGTGTTGGTGATGAACGCCTTCCAGTCGGCGGGCACCATGATCAGGTCGACGCCGGCGTTGATCGCCTGCGGGCAGCTCGCGTTGGTGCAGCCGGGGACCTGGCCGATGCCGTTCCAGTCCGACACGACGAGACCGTCGAAGCCCATCTTGCCCTTGAGGATCTGGTTCAGCGCCTTGTCACTGCCGTGCAGCTTGCCCTCGTTGATCCCGTCCTCGGCGTTGGTCCAGCTGTTGAACGACACCATCACGGTCTGGGTGCCCGCGGCGAGCGCGCCGTAGTAGCCCTGGCCGTGGATGTTGATCATGTCGGCGTCGGACGAGGGGTTCACGCCCTGGTCCTGACCCTTGATCGTGCCGCCGTCGCCGATGAAGTGCTTGGCGGTGGCGATCACGCCGTTGTAGGTGATGCGCTTGGTGGCGCCGTCCTGCAGGCCGTTGATGGCCTCGTAGCCGTAGGCGCGGGCGATGCGCGGGTCCTCGGAGAAGCCCTCGTACGTGCGGCCCCAGCGGTCGTCCTGCACCACGGCGAGCGTGGGGGCGAAGGCCCAGTCCTGGCCGGTGGCGCGGATCTGGCGCGCGGTGGCGTTCTCGACGTCGCGGACCAGGCACGGGTCGTGGGCGGCGCCGAGCGCGATGTTCTGCGGGAAGACGGTGGCGCCGTAGACGTTGTTGTTGCCGTGCACGGCGTCGATGCCCCAGATCACGGGGATCTTCGTGCGGCTGGTCTTCGACGCGCTCCAGTAGGCGTCGGCGAGGTTGAGCCAGTCCTGCTGTGTGGCGTGCTTGTTGCCGCCGGGCCACGAGCCGCCGCCGTTGAGCACCGAGCCGATCGCGTACTGCTTGACCTCGTCGGGGGTGATCGCGTTGATCTCGGGCTGCGTCATCTGCCCGACCTTCTCCTCCAGCGTCATGCCGGAGAGGATCTTCGCGATGCGCGCCTCGTCTTGCGGGTTCTTCTGCATCCTGCTGTCGACCTTCGGCCAGTCCGAAAGGGTCGGCAGGGTCTTCTCGATGCGCGCGCAGCCGTTCTTGTCCAGCGCGGGCTGCCCGATCTCGGGCTGCGCCGCGGCGGGCGTGGCCGGTGCGGCGGGGGCGGGCGCCGCGTTCGCGACGCCGCCGAGGAGGGTGAGGCTCGCGAGCGCGGCGAACGTGGTCCTTCGGGCCCGGGACCACCCGGGGGATCTTCTGGCCATCGACAGTCCGTTCTGCAGAGGGCGGCGGGGACGGGCCCAAAGCGGGCCTTGGCGATCCTGACCGGACAAAGAGGATGGCGTCAAGAGGTCCGGACCCTACGGAAGTCCGTTATTTCTCGACTCGAATTAAGGCGTGATCGCACCTGGGTCACGGATGGACCAGACCAGTGCGCGCCCCGGGCAGACCCGAGTGGCCGCGTAGGCACACTTCGCCGGATCGATCAGCGGATCGCGTCGGCGGGGAGTACGGCGTGCACACCCCAGGTTTGGTTGGCGACCTGGGTGACGCGCAGGTCGACCACCGGGCTCGCGAGCGCCAGCGCGGTGGGGCGGTCGAGGTCGTAGAGCTTCTGCAGCCACGTGAGCATCGCGCCGAGCGCCTCGGCGGTGGCCTCGTTGAGATCGGTGTGGAAGCCGAACGTGATGCGCCCGGCGGGCGTCTCGGCATGGATGCCGGGCACGGGCCGGTCGGTGGTGAGGTCCAGCGTGAGCTCGGTGGTCATCGGGCATTCGATGGCCGTGCCGCCGACCTCGCCGTCGCCCTGGGCCGCGTGCCCGTCGCCGGCGAGCAGCCGCGCGCCGGGGACCGTCACGGGCAGGTACAGCGTCGAGCCCGCCACGAGCCCGCGGCAGTCGATGTTGCCGCCGCCTTCCGGGCGCGGCGGCACCGTGGAGTGGTCGCCCGGCTCGGCCGGCGGCAGGCCGATCACCCCGAGGAACGGCGCCAGCGCCACGGTCTGGCCGCGGTCGTTGGTGCCGGTGCGCTCGCCGGCGTCGAGCTCCCACAGCAGCCGTCCGGGCGGGCCGCCGGCGACGCCGAGCTTGCGCGTGAGCCAGTTGTCCTTCGACGCCGAGACGGTCCAGCCCCAGTCGCCGGGCCGCAGGTCGTCCAGGTGCACGGCGAGCACCGTGCCCGGCTCCGCGCCACGCACGGCGATCGGGCCGGTGAGGCAGTGGCCCCGGCTCGGGTCGATCATCCGTGGCCGCTGCTCGCCGGGTGTGCGCTGGCGTTCCAGGAACCCGTGGCAGTCCAGCGAACCCACCACGACCGTGTCCCCGGGGTCGACGGTCAGGACGGGCTCGGTGTCCCGGTTGAAGACGTCGATCGTGGTTTCACGGGTCGGGTCGAGGTGGTGCCGGGCCATGTGCGCGCTCCCTGGGGTCGGTGCTCGCCCCGGATCGTCGCACGGACACTCGTCCGCCGGCGCCGCCGAGTGAGAAATGCCGCCAGGCGGCCGAGACGTTCGTCGGCGTCGCGGTGGTCGCGGCGCGTCTGGTGGTCGAGTTGCCAGGCCAGGTTCGGAGTGATCACGGTGCGCTCCCTCGTCGTCGGGTGTCGCAGGGGCGACTCACGGGCGAGCGCGAAACAGACAGCTCTTCGCTATCCGGCGCGATTCGCCCGCTCCACGACGGCGCCGGCGACCACCGACGCGAACACGCTCAGCGCCACGATCAGCTCGGCCCACAGGAACGCCGTGTAGTCCAGCAGCGTGCCGATCGGCGGCGACCCCGGAGCGGCGTTGCGGAAGGAGGCCAGCGCGAACAGCGACGCGGCCATGAACCCGAACGCCGGCCACACCAGCCCGCCGCGCCGCGCCACGAGGTGGCGCGCACCGAGCGCCACCGCGACGGCGATCGCCCACATCGCGAACATCATGAACAGCGCGAACACGAGCACGCTCGTCGCGCGGGTGAGGCGGATGTCGAGGCCGCCCGAGCTGTCGGAGCCGGTCACCGCGAGGCCGAACAGGCTGTCGACCTTGTCCACGGTGAGCAGCACCGGCACCGGCTTGCCGTCCTGCACGGCGGCGAACTGGATGTGGCTCTCGTAGCCGTCGAACGGGTAGTCGGTGATCGCGCCGCCCGTCAGCGCGATCGGCAGATCGGCGCTCGCGATCCGCTCGTGGGCGGGGAACGTCTGGTCACCGCGCAGGCTCGAGGAGTTCAGCAACGTGAGGTCACTCGCCGGCGCGACCCCGTCGTCCTCGCCGAGCCGCCCGCGCGGCACCACGAGCACCCGCAACGTCACCTCCCGCGCGACGGCGTCGACCTTCTGCACGGTGGCGTTCACGTCGATCCGGTCGGGTTCCTCCGTGCCGATGGAGTGCCACGTGTCCCCGGCCGTGCGCTCGGCGGAGTGCACCCACACCCCGGCCCCCGCCGCGAGCCCGATGCCCACCAGTACGCCCGCGGCCCAGGCCACGCCTTCCCACCTCATGGCGGTGATGGTGACACCGGCGGTCCCGGCGCGCCCCTCCGCTCACGCAGGCGGGTGACCCCGGACAGCAGGGGAGACGAACCGGTTCGTATCCTCAACCCATGGCGTTCTTCACAGTCATCCGCCACGGCCGATGGACGTTCACGGGGCCGGACGGCGAGCCGTTCCCGTCGATCGGGGTCGCGCACGCGCATGACACGAACCTCCGATACCCGCACAATCAGGACATCTGGCGCACGCGCTACGGCGGCTCGCGCGAGAAGTGGCTTCGCGACGGCCTGGGCGTGGATCTGCGCGCCTGGGGGTTCACCGCGGTCGGCTCGACCGCGGAGTACATCAGCGGCACCGGGCTCGGCGTCACGGGCACCGTCGTGGACCTGGGGCACGCGGAGGACCTGCCGGGGGCGGACGTCGCCGAGGCCGGGTTGCCGTATGTGCAGGCGTTGCGGGTCGCGGAGATCGAGTCGTGGAACGGGCACCCGGCCTACCGCGACCCGCGCTCGCCCGCGTTCGCCGAGTACTGCGACCACCTGGCCCGCACGCTGTGCCGCCCGGAGGATCCGTTGCTGCTCGGGTACTTCCTCGTCGACGGGCCGGCCTGGGCGCGCCACCCGACGGGCGCCGGCTGGCCCGGCCCGCTCGCCGAGACGGCCGAGGCCTACTACGCCACGGCCACCGCGGCGATCCGCCGCCACGACCCGAACCACCTGATCCTCGGTGACCGCTTCGGCACGAAAGCGGGCGCACCGGACGAAGTCCTCGATGCCGCCGCGAAGCACGTCGACGTGCTGTCGGTGCAGACGTTCCCGGGCCCGGGCGCGCTGGACACGGCGCTGGAGACGCTCGAACGCTGGCACACGAGGACCGGCCTGCCGGTGCTCGTCGCCGACACCGGCAACTGGTGCCCCACGCGGCTGAGCCCGCACCGCACCGGCAGCATGCGCGACCAGGCCGACCGCGCCGCCGGGTACGTCCGCACCGCCGAGGCGTTCGCCGCGCTGGACTGGTGCCTGGGCTGGCACTGGTGCGCCTACGTCGAAAACCCGCAGCGTGGCTGGGGCCTGAAGGATCCGTGGGACGAGCCCTACGACGACCTCGTCGGCCCGATCACCGAGGTCAACCGCCGCCTGGCCGCCGCGTGGGCGGTGCGCGGTGCCTGACGCCACCCGCCGCAACCCCCAGACCCACCGCGCGATCCTCGACGCCGCCTGGGACCTCACCGCCGCCGGCGGCTGGGCCGCGGTGAGCGTCGACGCCATCGCCGCGCGCGCCGGCGTCGGCAAGCGCACCGTGTACCGCTGGTGGCCCAGCAAAGCCGCCGTGGTGCTCGAAGCCTTCCTCGACCACGCCCGCGCCAATCCGGTCACCACGCGCGCCACCACCGCCGAAGGCCTGTTGCGCGCCCACGCCCGCCACTTCGCCGACCTCTACGTGGACACGGTGCTGGGCCGCGTCTTCACCGGCCTGCTCGGCGCCGCGCAGCAAGACCCCGACCTCGCCGCCCGCCTCGACGAGCACTGGTTCGAGCCCCGCCGCGCCCCCGTCCGCGCCGCGGTCCGCGAGGTCGTCGGTCCGGACGCCGACGTGGACCTGCTGCTGGACTTGGTCTTCGCGCCGCTGCACTACCGCTTGCTCACCGGCCGCCGCCCGCTCGACCACACCTACGCGGACGCCGTCGTCACAGCGGTCCTGCACGGGGTACTAGGTTGACGATCGAGAGCCAGCAAGCTGATCGACAGGAGTGACATGCGCAAGGAGAAGGTGGACGTCCCGGCCGCCGACGGGGTCGCCGACTCGTACCTGGTCGTTCCCGATGGCGGGCCGCACCCCGGGGTGCTGCTGTTCATCGACGCGTTCGGGCTGCGGCCGCGGATCGAGGAGATGGCGGAGCGCATCGCGGAGGCCGGCTACGCCGTGCTCGTCCCGAACCTGCTCTACCGCGGGGGCCCGGCGCCGCAGATCGACGTGTCGGAGCTGGGCGATCCGGACAAGCGGGGCGAGATCTTCGGCAAGATCATGCCGCTGATCCAGGCCCTGGGTACGGACAACACGATCCAGCGTGACGCCCAGATGTACCTCGACTTCTTCGCGGCGCAGGAAGGTGTCGCGAACGGACCGGTCGTGATCACGGGCTACTGCATGGGCGGCACCAACGCCCTGCGCGTGATCGAGGCGTTCCCCGAGCGCGTCAAGGCGATCGCGGCGTTCCACGCGGGCGGGGTGGTCACGGACGGGCCCGACAGCGCGCACCTGGGCGTCGGCTCGATCACCGGCGAGGTGTACTTCGGGCACGCCGACCAGGACCACTCGATGTCGGCCGAGCAGATCAAGACGCTGGAGGCCGCGCTCGACGAGGCCGGGGTCACCTACCGCTCGGAGGTCTACGAGGGCGCGACCCACGGGTACACCATGACCGACACGGCGGCGTATGACGAGGCCGGCGAGAAGCGGCACTGGGAGAACCTGTTCGCGCTGCTGGAACGCGTGAAGTGAACCACCGGCGGGGCGGCTCGCGAAGAGCCGCCCCGCCCACTGGGTCAGTCCCGGCTGCGGTGGAAGATCATCCGGTAGGCGACGAGGATGATCAGCGCACCGAGGATGGCCAGGCCCCACGTGCGCAGGTCGAAGAACGTGCCCAGCTGCACGTGGAACAGCGTCTTGCCGACCCAGCCGCCCACGAACGCGCCGCCGATGCCGAGCAGGATCGTGATGATGCAGCCGCCGGGGTCCTTGCCCGGCATGAGTGCCTTCGCGATCAGCCCCGCGATCAAGCCCAGCACGATCCAGCTGATGATTCCCATGACTGTCCTCCCGGCCGCGGTGCGGCGTCGAACTCCGGCGCGAACCGCGCGTTCTTGAGCGCACAGGATGGCAGGCACCCGAACGGGTGGCGCGGCGAGTGGACCGGACGTGACCTGGATCTCACCCGGAGGCTCGCGGGCGGCCGGATCGAGAGTATCCACAGTGGACACGCGGCCCGCTCGATCGGCGCGGGGTGCGGACATCTGGGACCGTGGAGGTACAGACCCCGTCCGACCCCCCGCACGCGCCGAACAGAGGAGCGGTCCATGGCCCAGCCCGCACCGGTCACGAAGAATCCCGACAAAGGATATCTGGCCGTGCTCGGCTGGAGTCTCAACGCGGTCGAGGCGCTCGACCGCTTCGACCGCCGCTACGTCGTGGTCGCGCCCGACTGGGCGGAGCAGTACTGCGCGGAACACGACATCCCTTACCTGCCGTGGAACTTCGAGAGACTCAACGACCGGTCGATGGAGATCGCCGAGACCCTGAAGCAGGAAGGGGTCGACGTCGCCATCCCGCTGTTCGAGGAGACGGTGGAGTGGGCCGGCGCGATCAACTCCGTGCTGATGGACAACCCGCGCCTGTTCGGCCAGGCGATGTTGTTGCGGGACAAGGCTTTGATGAAGCGCCGCGCGCAGCTGGGCGGCATCCGTGTCGGCATCTTCGAGGAGGCCCACGCGCGTGACGACGTGGTGCGGTTCCTCAAGCGCGTCAACCAGACGCTGCTCAAGCTCGACGGCGACCCCAACGACCCCATCCACCTCAAGGCGTTCGACAAGGCCGGCTGCCTGGGCCACCGCGTGATCCGCACGCCCGACGAGATCGACATGATTCCGGAGGAGGAGTTCCCCGTCCTCATGGAATCCCACCTCGACGGCTGGGAGTTCGCCGTCGAGGCGTGGATCCACGGCGGGAAGATCAAGTTCCTCAACATCTCCGAGTACGTCACGCTCGGGTACTCGGTGTTCGTGCCCGCGACGCCGGAGCTGGAGCGCTACCGGCCGCAGATCACCGCGCAGATCGAGAAGCTCGTGAAGACCTTCGACATCGAGTTCGGGTTCGTGCACCCCGAGTACTTCGTGACCAGCGACGGCGAGATGTACTTCGGCGAGGTGGCCTACCGCCCGCCTGGCTTCAAGGTTTTCGAGCTGCTCGAACGCGCCTACGGCTTCAACGCCTACCAGGCATTGGCGCTCGCGTTCGACCCGAAGACGACCGAGGAGGAGATCGACGCGTTCTTCCCGCGCGAGGTCGTCGACGCGGCCGGTGTCGCCGGCTGCTTCGGGGTCTACCCTCGGCGGCGGGTCGTCAGCGAACTGAGGATCCCGGAAGAGACCGAAGACGACGACTACTACGAGTCCCACGACCTGTCGGCGCCGCAGGAGGAGACGGTGACCAAGCGGACCGCGTTCGGCACCCACTGGGGACTGCTGTACTTCTTCGGTGACGACGCCTACCGGATGCGCGAAACGCTGAAGAAGCAGGAAGAGCTCGACTTCTACGTCTGAGAATCAGGCGGGAGAGCCGACCGGGGTAACACCAGTGAATCCGAACGCCGACGCGCCGGGTAGCACCGCCCTCGCCAAACGGGTGGCTTCGCTCGACGACGCCGTCCAGGCCATGGCCGAGACGCGCGACTTCGGCAAGCACACGAAGCTGCGGCGCGTGCTGGAGGCCCTGCGGCGCGTGCTGCTGCAGCCCGGCGGGGCCGCCGCCGTGCAGGCCCGCGCGCAGGCGCTGGACGAAGCCGGTCTCTACCAGGGCACCGACTGGGCCTCGCCGGAGATCCTCCTGCCGGCGCTGGTCGGCCCCGGGCTGCACAGCGGGGAAGCGGACACCGTCGTGATCGAGGCGGCGAGCGAGCTGCGCATGCTCGCCGTCGCGCTGGGGGAGTACACCCACCCGACGCTGTCCGCCGAGGACGCTTGCGGGTTCCTCTCCCAGGTGCTCGCGATGAACCTGGAGCTGCTGTTCACCCCGCCCACCGAGGCCGAGCGGGCGCACGAGGGCCGCACCGCGCAGCTCATCCGCGCGCTGTTCCGCCACGTGGCCGACGGGATCGGCTACGCCAGCGTGCTCGACAAGCTGGTCGGGGAGATCTGGCGGATCCTGCGCCAGCGCCCGATCCAGGTCGAGCAGGTGCAGTCGCTGATCACTCGGATCTCCGTGTACCGCGGCGACCCCGAGGTCGACCTGGGCCCGAACTCCGGGCAGGGGCTCGACCGGCTCATCACGAGCCTGTTCGGCACCACCGAGGCGTGCAGGGAGGACCCGGGCTTCGAGATCTTCCGCTCGCGGCTCGAGGCGATGGACGCTGGTGGCCTGCAGTACGAGGCGTCCGGCTTCGCCCGGGCGATGCACGACACCGGGCTGGTTTCGCCGTACCACGCCGAGCTGCTGCGGTTCGTGCGCCACGAGGGCGACTACCTCGTCGCGGAGGCGCTCGGGCTGTCCGACACCGGCCGCAACTGCCTGCTGCGCTACCGCGATCTCGTGCACCAGCTCATCGAGGAGGCCGTGCACCCGGAGACCGCGCAGTGCGTCTACGGCCTCGCGCTGCTGCTCGACCGCGGCATCCTGCACGAGCCCCCGGTGGTACCCGCGTTGTGGCGCCAGCTGGCGCTCACCCTCGGCCCGGCAGCGCGTGAACGGCTCACGGCCGTGTTCGGCCCCGCGCCCGACGCGAAGGCGCGCCTGACCGCCGGCGTGCTGTCGATGCTCGGTCTGCCGCTCGGCGTCGGCCAGGGCGACAACCCGACCTGCCAGTCGGCCCGCGCGCTGTCGATGTGGGCGGGCAACGACCCGGACTACCTCCTGCAGATGGTCGTGTGGGCCGCCCGCGACGACGAGGTCACCATGCACTTCGAGGGCCAGCCGATTTCCTCGCGCGAGAGCGAGGGCGGCATCGCGCGCAAACTGCCCGTGGATCTGGACCCGGTGTCGCTGCTTGTGGTGCCCCACCTCGACCGCATCTACGCCGAGATGGGCCGGCGCTGCGTCGACCGGCCCGGCGATCCGCACCGCTGGGTCAACCCCGAGTTCCACGGCTGGTGGGCGTTCCGCGGCTTCCGCATCAACGTCGACGTCGCCACCGGGAACCTCATCGACCTCGACGAGTTCCTGCGCGCCTTCCACGCCAGCTACCACCCGGCCTACAACGGCGACCAGCCGCTGATCCACCCGCAGCCGGCCGGCGTCGCCGTCACCGACAGCGCGGCCCGCTACGTCGGCTGGCACGCGATCACGATCCTGCGCGTCGCGCCCGACCCGCACGACGTGATGCGCGTGTACTTCTTCAACCCCAACAACGACAGCGGTCAGGACTGGGGCGACGGCGTGGTCGTCTCCACCGCCGGCAACGGCGAACGCTTCGGCGAGGCGTCACTGCCGTTCGACCAGTTCGCCTCGCGGCTCTACCTCTTCCACGTGGACCCGCTCGAACACGGTGAGCCGGAGAAGGTGCCGGCCGAGGACGTCGAGCGGATCGTGGGGTACCTCGAGCGCAGCTGGGGTGCCGACCGGCTGCCGGCGGGAAGTCTCCAGGCCGCGCCGCCGCCTCACTGAGCCAGATAACCGCCGTCCACGACCAGCTCGGAACCGGTCACGAAGCTCGACTCGTCGCTGGCCAGGAACAACGCGCCGTTGGCGACCTCCTGGGGGTCACCGGCGCGGCCCATCGGGGTCTGGCCGATCACGAACTCGTTGATCTCCGGGTCCTGCGCCTCGGTGAGCGGCGTGCGGATGAAGCCGGGGTGCAGGGAGTTCACGCGGATGTTCTCGCGCGCGTAGGTGATCGCCGCGCTCTTCGACATGTTCCGCACCGCGCCCTTGGTCGCGTGGTAGGCGTGGGCGCCCGCGACGGCGACGGTGCCCCAGATCGACGAGACGTTGATGATCGAGCCACCGCCGTTGCGCTGCATCAGCGGGACGACCTCGCGCATGCCGAGCCACACGCCGGTCTGGTTGATCGCCACGACCTGCTGCCACGACTCGAGCGAGAGCTCGTGCAGGGACTCGTACGCGATCACCCCGGCGTTGTTGGCCAGTACGTCGACGCGGCCGTGGCGGTCGGCGACCTCGCCGACGACGCGGGCCCAGTCGGTGTCGCTGGCGACGTCGAGGCGGTGGTACTCGACGCCGTCGGCGAACCCGTTCGCCTCGGAGCGGCCGGTGGCGATCACGGTGGCGCCTTCGCGGGCGAAGGTGTCGGCGATGGTGCGGCCGATGCCGCGGCCGGCGCCGGTGACGAGGGCGACCTTGCCCTGCAGACGGTTCATGGTTCCTCGCTCGAAGCACGGAAGAGGGGAGGCTGTCCGGCTCAGCTTCGCCCGTCGCGGGGACGTCGTGGTCGCTCAGTGTGAGACGCGGATGTGTCATTTTGCGACAGCGCGTGGCGGGCGGCTCTCGCGTGGTGATGCTGGGTGGACCGGCGCCCGGACGGGCACCGGACACCCCTGTGACCTCGCTGTCGAAGCGGGATTCCCCTCCAGGAGAGCCCATGACGTTGCCCGAGCCGACGGACCTGCTCGGCCAGATCTACGCCGGGTGGGCGGTCGAGATGAACCGCCACCCGGACATGTCGGTGGAGCTGCTGCGGATCGTCTTCGACGACTGGCAGCGCGCGACCGCCGAACCCGAAGGCGTGTCCTACGCCCACACCGAACTCGGTGGCGTGCCCGGCATCTTCGTCACGCCCGAGGGCGCCGACGCCGACCAGGTGCTGCTGTTCTTCCACGGCGGCGGCTTCGCCCTCGGGTCCTCCGCGAGCCACCGCAAGCTCGCCGGCCACCTCGCGAAAGCCTGTGGCACCACGGCTTTCGTCGCCGACTTCCGCCTCGCGCCCGAGCACCCGTACCCCGCGGCGCTGGAAGACGGCGTCAAGGCGTTCGACGCGCTGCTCGCGCGCGGTCACCGCGTCCGCGACATCACGCCGGTCGGCGACAGCGCCGGCGCGAACCTCGCCGTCGCCACCGTGCTGAAGCTGCGCGACGAAGGCCGCGAGCTGCCCGCCCAGGTCATCACGCTGTCGCCGTGGCTCGACATGGAGAACAGCGGCACCACGATCGAGACCAACAACGACACCGATTTCCTCATCGCGCGCGAAGGTCTGCAGGCCAACATCGACCGCTACCTCAGCGGCGGCGCCGACCCGCGCGACCCGCTCGTGAACCCGCTCTACGCCGACCTCACCGGTTTCCCTCGGCTCTACATCAGCGCCGCGGACACCGAGTCGCTCTACGAGGACAGCGTGCGGTTCCACGCGCTCGCCACCAAGCACGGCGTCGACGTCACCTTCGTCGTCGGCGAGGGGATGCAGCACGTCTACCCGTTCCTGGCGGGCCGCCATCCGCGCGCGGACCAGGAGATCCGGACCATCGCCGACTTCTACCGCGCGGGCCGCTGAGACTTTTCCCACCATCACCGAAGGGATCACCATGCCGTCCACTCAGGACACCAGCTTCGACGCCATCGTGATCGGCGCCGGCTTCTCGGGGCTGGCGATGCTGCACCACTTCAACCAGCTCGGCCTGCGCTCGGTCGTGCTCGACTCCGCGGAGGGCGTCGGCGGCACGTGGTACTGGAACACCTACCCGGGCGCCCGCACCGACAGCGAGTTCTACTACTACTCGTTCTCCTTCTCGAAAGAGGTCCGCGAGGAGTGGACGTGGCAGGAGCGCTACCCGTCGCAGCCGGAGGTGAAGGCGTACCTGGAGTTCGTCGCGCGCCGGCTCGACCTGTACAAGGACATCCGCTTCGGGACGAAGGTCGAGACGGCCGCCTACGACGAGGACGCGAACCTGTGGTCGGTGACGACCGCCGACGGCCAGGTCCTCACCGCGAAGTACCTGGTCAGCGGCATGGGTGTGCTGTCCGCGCCGAACCTGCCCGACATCCCGGGCGCGAGCACGTTCGCGGGCGAGAGCTACCACACCTCGCGCTGGCCGCGTGATCGTGAGGTCGACCTGCGGGGCAAGCGCGTCGGCGTGCTCGGCCTCGGCGCGTCGGGCGTGCAGCTGGTCCCGGTGGTCGCCGAGACCGCCGGCGAGCTGTTCGTCTTCCAGCGCACGCCGAACTACGTCGTCGCGAGCTCCAACCGGGCGGTCGACGAGCAGTGGATGAACGAGGTCCGCGAGAACTACGACGAGAGCTTCGAGAAGGCGTTCGACCACGGCTTCGCCGTGCCGTTCGTCAAGCCGGAGCTCGGTGCGAAGGACGCGAACGCCGAGGAACGCGAGCGCGTGTTCGAGCAGGGCTGGGCCGAGGGCGGCTTCCACTTCATGCTGGAGACGTTCAACGACCTGGCCGTGGACCAGGAGTCCAACGACCACGCGTCGGACTTCATCCGGCGCAAGATCCGCGAGACCGTGACGGACCCGGTGACCGCGGAACTGCTGTGTCCCAAGGACTACCCGTTCAACGGCAAGCGCCCGCCGGGCGGCCACGGCTACTACGAGGCCTACAACCGCAAGAACGTGCACCTGATCGACGTGAAGACCCGCGGTATCGACGAGATCACGCCGGACGGCATCGTGGTCGGCGGCGAGCTGTACGAGCTCGACGTGCTGATCTTCGCGACCGGCTTCGACGCCATGACCGGCACGCTCACCCGCATCGACATCGTCGGGCGCGACGGCGAGGTGCTGCGTGATCACTGGGCCGACGGCATCAAGACCAACCTCGGCCTCTCGGCCCACGGCTTCCCCAACTTCTTCATGATCCTGGGGCCGCAGACGCCGTACGCGAACCTGCCGGTGGCCATCCAGGCCGGCGTGGGCTGGATCGCCGACGCCGTCGAGTACGCCCGTGAGCACGGAATCGAGCGGCTGGAGTCCACGGCGGAGGCCGAGCGCGAGTGGGCCGAGGAGGTCAACCGCGCCGGCTCGGCGACGATCATGGCCAGCGGCGCCAAGGCCAACGCGTGGTTCATCGGCGCGAACATCCCGGGCAAACCGCTGGAGTTCAACGTCTACATGGGAGGCGCGGACGCCTACTTCCGCCGCTGCGCCGAGATCGCCGACGCCGGCTACCCCGGGTTCGTGCCCCAGACCGCCGACGCGTGAGACAGGAGACGGCCATGCCCCGCTTGGCGGGCAAGACGGCGATCGTGACCGGCGCGTCGTCCGGGATGGGCCGGGCGACCGCGGAGCTGTTCGCCGCGGAGGGCGCTCGGGTCGCGCTCACCGACGTGGACGCGAATCAGGGCGCGGCGGCGGCGCGCGAAATCGGCGCCGCCGCGCGGTTCCACGCGGTGGACGTGCGCGACGAGAAGTCGATCGAGCGCGCGTACACCGAGATCGTGGCGGAGTTCGGCAAGCTCGACATCCTGGTCAACTGCGCCGGCGTGATCGGGGTGGACAAGCCCACGCACGAGGTCACCGAGGCCGAGTGGGACGCGCTGTTCGCGGTGGACGTGAAGGGCGTGTTCTTCTCGACCAAGCACGCCGTGCCGCACCTGATCGCGAACGGCGGCGGCAGCATCGTCAACTACTCCTCGATCTACGGCCTGGTCGGCAACGACGAGTTCACGCCCTACCACGTGGCCAAGGGCGCGGTGACGATGCAGACGCGCCAGGACGCGGCGATGTACGGCAAGTACGACATCCGCGTGAACTCCGTACACCCGAGCACCGTGCTCACCCCGCTGGTCGAGGGGATCGCCGAGGCGTACGAGGGCGGCCTGCCCGCCTACGAACGCATGATGACCGCGAACCAGTCCCTGCGCCGGCTCGGGCGCCCGATCGACGTCGCCTACGCCGTGCTCTACCTCGCCTCCGACGAGGCCGCCTGGGTCACCGGCGTGAACCTCCCCGTCGACGGCGGCTACACCGCGCGCTGAGCGCGCCGAGAAAGGACGACAACCATGACCGCACTGGCCGAATCCCCGGCCGGGCTCTTCGCCGGGCACGAAGTACCGCTCGGGCTCTACCTCAACGGCGAGTGGACGCACCCGGGCAAGACCTTCGAGGTGCTCAACCCGAGCACCGGGAAACCGCTAGCCGAGGTCGCCGACGGAGGCCCGGACCACGCGCTGGCCGCGCTCGGCCACGCCGTGGCGGCGCAGGACGCGTGGTGGCACTGGTCGCCGCGCGAGCGCGCCACGCTGTTCCACCGCGCCCACGCGCTGCTCGTCGAGCGGGCGGACGCGTTCGCCGACGTGATGGTGCTGGAGAGCGGCAAGCCCCGCGCCGAGGCGGCGGGGGAGTTCGCCCTGTCGGCCGGGTTCTTCCTCTGGTACGCCGAGCAGATCGCGCACCTGCACGGCACGTACGCGCCCGGCTCGCCCGGCGGGTACCGCGTGGTCACCACCCACCAGCCGGTGGGTCCGAGCTTCCTCGTCACGCCGTGGAACTTCCCGCTGCTGATGGTGGCGCGCAAGGGCGGCGCGGCGCTCGCGGCCGGTTGCACGGTCATGGTCAAGTCGGCCAAGGAGACGCCGCTGACCGCGGCGCTGTTCATCCGGACTCTGCACGACGCCGGGTTCCCGCCCGGTGTGGTGAACCTCGTGCACACCAGCGACTCCGCCGCGGTGTCCGACGTCGTGCTCGCCGACCCGCGGCTGCGCAAGATCAGTTTCACCGGGTCGACCGGCGTCGGCAGCCTGCTGCTGGCGAAGGCCGCCCAGCACATCGTGAACTCCTCGATGGAGCTCGGCGGCGACGGGCCGTTCGTGGTCCTCGACGACGCCGACGTGGACCTGGCCGTGCGCGAGGCGATCGCGTGCAAATTCCGCAACGCGGGGCAGGCGTGCGTCGCGGCCAACCGGATCATCCTGCACCGAGCGATCGCCGACGAGTTCACGGAGAAGTTCGTCGCGGCCACGCGGGCGCTGCGCGTCGGTGACGGGTTCGAGGACGGCGTGGACGTCGGTCCGATCATCACGCCGCTGCAGCTGGAGCGTGTGCAGTCGCTGGTGGACACCTTCACCGCGGCCGGCGCCGAGCTGCTCGCCGGCGGAAACCGCATCGAGTCGGCGGGCAACTTCTTCGAGCCGACCGTGCTGCGGCTGCGCGAGGCGGATCCCGTGCTGTGCAACCAGGAGCTGTTCGCCCCGGTCGCCGCGCTGTTCACGGTGGACTCGGCGAAGGAGGCACTGGACTTCGCCAACGACACGAACTACGGGCTCGCCTCGTACCTGTTCACGAAGGACCTGTCGCGCGCCTTCGCGATCGCCGAACGGCTCGACTTCGGCATGGTCGGCATCAACCGCGGCATCATGGCCGACCCGGCCGCCGCGTTCGGCGGCGTCAAGGAGTCGGGCCTCGGGCGCGAGGGCGGCCACGACGGCATCTACGAGTTCCTCGAGCCGAAGTACCTGGCCGTGACCGTGAACGAAGAGGAGATGGGCGCGTGAGCTCCGAAACCCTGGGCCTGCTGCGCCAGCCCAAGACCGTCCTGTTCGGACCCGGCCGCCGCGCGCAGTTGCCGTATCTGGTGAAGCCGCTGGGCCGCACGGTGCTGGTGTGCACCGACGAGCGGATGGCCGGCAGCCCCGAGTTCGCCGGGATCCGCGACTCGCTGACCGGCCAGGGCCTCGACGTGCGTGTGTTCTCACGCGTCGAGCCGGACCTGCCGCGCGAGAACGTGGAGGCGCTGCTCGCAGAGGTGGACGGCGGCGAGATCGACGCGGTGATCGGCCTGGGCGGCGGCAGCTGCCTGGACTTCGCGAAGGTCGCGTCGATCATGCTCAAGCGCGGCGGGAACGTCGCGGACCTCTACGGCGAGAACCTCGTCGAGGGCCCGGGCCTGCCGCTGGTCACGGTGCCGACGACCGGCGGTACCGGCGCGGAGGTCACGTGCATCGCGGTGGTCTACGACGCGGACAAGGGCATGAAGGTCGGGGTCGCGAGCCCGTATCTCGAACCGTACGCGGCGGTCGTCGATCCGGAACTCACGCTGAGCTGCCCGCCGGGGCTGACCGCCGCCACCGGTGCCGACGCGCTCTCGCACCTGGTCGAGTCGTTCACCGGCCGCGAGAAGCACCCCGATGCCGAGCACCTGCACCGCCACCTCTACGCCGGCAAGAACGTGCTCACCGACATGTACGCGCTGCGCGGGTTCACGCTGCTCAACAGCTCGCTGGAGCGCGTCGCGAAGGACCCGGCGGACCTGGCCGCGCGGACCGACACGATGCTCGGCGCGCTGAGCGCGGGCATGGCCATCAACACCGCGGGCACGGCGGGCGCGCACGCCATCCAGTCGCCGATCGGCGCGCTCACGCACACCGCGCACGGCTTCGGTGTCGGTGCGCTGCTGCCGTACGTGATGCGGTTCAACCTGCCGGTGCGGGAGGCGGAGTTCGCCGAGATCGGCGTGGCGTTCGGCATCACCGACCCGGCCCTGTCTCAGACCGAGCGGGCGCGCGCGGCCATCGAGCGCACGGAGGAGATCCTCGGCGCGCTGGGCGTGCCGCTGAACCTCAAGGACCTGGGCCTCGAACCGGACCAGTTCCGTTACGTGGCCGAGCAGGCGATGCTGGCGACCCGCCTCACGGCGAACAACCCGCGGGACTTGAGCGAGTCCGCGATCGTCGAGATCCTCAAGCGGGGGTACGCCGACGACCGCACGTGGTGGGAGCTGTGACCGAAGACCCCGTCGACCCGGTCGCGGTCATCGGCACGGGCGCGATCGGCGTCGGGTTCCTCGTGCTGTTCGCCCTGGCCGGGGTCCCGGTGCGGGCGTGGGACGCGGACGCGGCGGCGTACGACCGGGCCCGCGCGGCCGTGGCCGATCGGCTGGCGCTGCTCGGGAAACACGGCCTGCTGCCCGGGAAACTCGCGGAGATCTCCTACCACGAGCAGCTGGGCGAGGCCGTCGACGGCGTCGCGCTGGTGCAGGAATGCGCGGCCGAGGACGTGGTGGTGAAGCGCGCGCTGTTCGCCGACCTGGCCGCGCGCGCGGGTCCGGACACGGTGCTCGCCAGTTCCAGCTCGGCGCTGGTCCCGAGTTCGTTCGGCACGGGGCTCGGCGGCCGGGTGCTCGGCGCGCACCCGGGCAACCCGCCGTATCTGCTGCCGGTCGTCGAGCTGATCCCGGCGCCGGACACGCGTGCGGACATCCTGGCCCGCGCGCGGGCGGTGTACGAGGGGGCGGGAATGAGACCCGTGCTGGTGCGCAAGGAGGTCGAGGGCTTCGTCTTCAACCGCCTGCAAGGCGCGCTGCTGCGCGAGGCGTACTGCCTGCTGCGCGACGGCGTGGCCGACGTCGAGGACATCGACGAGGTGGTGCGTAGCGGGCTCGGTCCGCGGTGGAGCGTGATCGGCCCGTTCGAGACCGTCGACCTCAACACCCGGGGCGGCATCGTCGCGCACGCCGCGCGGATGGGTCCCGCCTACGCGCGGATGGGCGCCGAACGCGGACAGGACGATCCGTGGACCGACGACCTCGTCGCGCTCGCGAGCGAGCAGCGCAGAGCCCTCGTGCCGCTGGACGAGTGGGACGCCCGCGTGAGCTGGCGCGACGAGCGGTTGATGCGGCTGCGGGCCGCGATGAGACCGCGCGACTGAACAAGGCGAAAAGCCGGAGCCGCCCCGACAACCGGGGCGGCTCCGGCTTTTTCGCGTGCGCCGGAGATCCTTTACCGCCTCGCGCGGAAAACGGTCGGGAAATTCCGCGGCGTGTGTCAAATTGACACAGCCGCGTCTCACACTGACCGGGTCCGCACCCCCTGCGGTAGCCGACACTTTTGCCAACTCGGGGGCGGAATATCGGGAAGGCGAACATGGCGATCAAGAAGAGAACCGCGATTGTGGCCGTTTCGGCCGCGCTGTTCCTGGGCGGCTGCGCCACGGGCGCTCCCACCGGCCAGGGCGGGAGCGAGGCCGGTGCGAACAACGCGGCCCTGCAGCAGAAAGTCGGGGTCGTCGGCACGCAGGAGCAGATCCAGGACGTGAGCAAGTTCTGCGGCACGAAACCGCTCACCGTCGCGTTCGCCGACGGGTTCGGCGGCAATTCCTGGCGCAAGATCACGCGCAAGCTGTTCGAGGAAGAGGCCGCGAAGTGCCCGAACATCACGAAGGTGCTTCACACCGACGCGCAGGGTGACACGCAGAAGGCCATTTCCGACCTCAATTCCCTCGTCGCGCAGAAGGTGGACGTGATCGTCACCTTCGTCGACGGCGGCGAGGCGCTGCTGCCCACGATCAAGAAGGCGACTGCGGCCGGGGTCAAGGTCGTGCCCTTCGTCGGTTCGCCCGGCGGGGTGCCCGGCAAGGACTACGTGGACTTCGTGTCCGAGGACATCAAGACCTACGGCTCCGCCCTCGCCGAGTGGACGGTGAACGCGATGCACGGCAAGGGGAACCTGGTGATGCTCGGCGGCATCGCCGGCAACTCCTATTCCCAGGGCGTGTACCAGGGCGTGCTCGACGCGGTGAAGAAGCACCCGGACGTGAAGCTGCTCAACACCGACGGCCCCGTCGCCACCGACTGGGAGCCGGGCAAGACCCAGCAGGTCGTGGCCGGGCTGATCACCAAGTACGGCACCATCGACGGGATCGTGTCGGACTACGGCGGCGGCTCGGTCGGCGGGGTGCGCGCGTTCATCGCGGCGAACAAGCCGCTGCCGGTGTGGTCGGCCAACGACTCCAACGAGTTCGGCTGCCTGTGGTACCAGTACAAGAACTCCCAGCCGGGCTACCAGATCGCCACGGAGTCCTCGCGCAACTGGATCGTCAACGTCGCCCTCCACAAGGGACTCGCCGCGGCCAACGGCATCGCCGACGACGAACCGTCCACTTACGACCTGAAGATCATCGAGGACTCGACCGACCCGGCCAAGCAGCCCAAGTGCGAGAAGTCGCTGCCGCCGGACGCGATCCTCTCGTCCGGGCTGTCGGTGCCCGACCTGCAGGCGCTGTTCAAGTGAGCGCCCCGGCCCGAGGAGAAGAGGGGCGACCGTGACGCAATTCGAAGTCCCCGTCGTCGGTGAACGCGCCGGCGAGCCCGCCGAATCCGTCGGCGCGGCCGCACCGGCGGTACTGAGCCTGACCTCGATCTCGAAGTCGTTCGGCCCCGTCCGGGCGCTGTCCGACGTGGACCTGGAGATCCGGGCCGGCGAGGTCCACGCCCTGGTCGGTGAGAACGGCGCGGGCAAGTCCACGCTGATGGCCGTCGCGTCGGGGGTCCTGGCCCCCGACGCGGGGACCGTGGTCATCGGCGGTGAGCGGCTCACGTCGGCCTCGCCCCAGCTCGCCCGCGAGCTCGGTCTCGGCATCGTCCGGCAGGAGCCGGCGCTGCTGCCGGACCTGACTGTCGCGGAGAACATGGCCGTGGCCGTCGGCTACGGGCGCGTCGGCGGTCTGCGGCGCGCCCCGACGTGGGCGCAGGAGCAGCTCGACCCGTGGGGCATGGGCATCCGCGCCCGCAGCCGCGTGGCGGAGTTGAGCGTGGAGCAGCGGTTCGTGGTCGAGATCGCCAAGGCGCTCGCGCTCGGGCCGAAGGTGCTGATCCTCGACGAGCCGACCGAGCACCTCAGTCTCGACGAGGTGCAGACGCTCTTCGACCGCGTCCGCGAATGCGCGCGGGCGGGCGCGGCCGTCGTCTACATCTCCCACCGGATCCCCGAGGTGAAACTCATCGCGGACCGGATCACGGTGCTGCGCGACGGAGCCGTGCGCGGCACGTTCGCGGCGTCCGAAGTGGACGAACAGCTGATCGTCGAGCGCGTGATCGGCCGGGCGCTGGAGACGGTGTTCCCGCCCAAGGGCGGCGGCACCGGCGAAACCGAGTTGCTGCGGGTCGAGGAACTGTCCGGCGCGCACTTCGCCGACGTGGCGTTCACCGTGCGGCCCGGCGAGATCGTCGGCCTCGCCGGCGTGCAGGGCAACGGCCAGAGCTCGGTGCTGCGCGCGTTGGCCGGGCTGGAGCCCGCCAAGGGCACGGTCACGGTCGCCGGCCGGCAGGTGCGGCTCGGCAGCAACGCGGCGGCCGTGCGCGCCGGGGCCGTGTACGTGCCCGCCGACCGGCACGGCGAGGGGGTCTTCGGGCCGCTCGCCGTCGGGGAGAACACCGTGCTGGCGACGCTGGACGAGGTCACCACGGCCGGCCTGGTGTCCGGCCGGCGCGTCGACGCCGTCGCGCGCGGAGAGGTGGCGCGGCTCGGGGTGAAGACCCCGGGCGTCGCCACGCCGATCTCCGCGCTGTCGGGCGGCAACCAGCAGAAAGTCGTGCTGGCGCGCGCGATGCTCGCGAAACCACGCTTGCTGCTGGCCGAGGAGCCCACGCAGGGTGTCGACGCCGGCGCCCGCGTGGACATCTACCGGATCCTGCGCGAAGCGGCCGACAAAGGCGCGGGGGTGTTACTGCTCTCCTCGGACGGCGTCGAGCTCGAAGGGCTGTGCGACCGCGTGCTCATCATGTCCCGCGGCTCGATCGTCGCGGAGCTGGCGGGCGACGAGGTCTCCGAAGCCGCGATCACGCAGGCGGCCCTGACCGCGACGACTGTCCGCGCGCGCGTCGCGGCGCGGGCCGGGCGGTGGCTCACGGCGAATCGGTGGCTGCGCGGCGACCACACGCCCGCGGCCGTGCTCACGCTCGTGTTCCTCCTGCTCGGTCTCGTGGTCGGAGCCGGGAGCACCAGCTACTTATCGGAGTTCAACCTCTACAACCTGCTGTTCGCCGCGGCCCCGCTGATCCTGGTGGGGACCGCGCAGCACGTGGTCGTGCTCGGCGCCGGGATCGACCTGTCCGTCGGCCCGCTCGTCGGGCTCCTGGTGGTGATCGCGTCGTTCTGGGTCGTCGCAGGGGGACCGGCGGGCATCGGGTACGCGCTGATGTTCGGCGCCGCGCTGCTCGTGGGCGTGGTCAACGGCCTGCTCGTCACCAGGTTCCGGGTCAACGCGGTAGTGGCGACTTTGGCGACGTACATGGCGCTGCAAGGCGTGTACCTGACGCTGCGCAGCACCCCGGGCGGGGTGTTCCCCGACGGCGTGACGGCCCAGATCTCGCTGCGCGTCGGGGTGCTGCCCGTGGTCACGATCGGCGCGGTGGTGCTGATCGTGGTCCTGGAGTGGGCGCTGCGGCGCACGCGCTGGGGCGTGGAGCTACGGGCGGCCGGCTCGAACCGCGCGGCGGCCGAGCAGCTCGGCGTCCGCTTCGGACGCACACAGCTGCTGTCCTACGTGGCCTCGGCGCTCCTGTGCTTCCCGGCCGCGGTGATCGTGATGGCGCAGATCGGTATCGGCGACGGGCGGCCCAGCCTCACTTACACACTCTCGTCGATCACGATCGTCGTGCTCGCCGGGGCCAGCGTGTTCGGCGGGCGCGGGTCGTTCCTGGGCGTGCTGGCGGCGGCGCTGCTCGTGCAGCAGCTGGTCACGGCTTCGCCGTTCCTCGGGCTGTCGCAGGCCTGGTCGTACTGGCTGCCGGGCCTGATCACGCTGGGCGCGGCCCTGCTGTACGCCCGGCTGCGTGGCGGAAGGAAACGGGCATGACGCAAAAACGCTCCACTGTGGACACCGCGGCCGTGGACCGCGTGTGGACGCGCCTGCTCAGCGGCCGGTCCGCCGCCATCTGGGCCGCGTGCGTGGTGCTGTTCGCGATCAGCCCGCTGGTGGCCCCGGGCAGCCTGGGTGCGGCGCCGATCCTGAGCATGCTCCCGTTCGCGGCGGTGCTCGCGATCGCCGCGGCGGGGCAGACGCTCGTGGTACAGCAGCGCGGCCTGGACCTGTCGGTGCCGGGGATGATCGCGCTGGCCGCCGCGCTCGGTACCGGGCTGCCGCAGAACCACGGCTGGCCGGTCTCCGCCGCCGTCGCGGCCGGGGTCCTGGCGCCGGCGGTGGCGGGCCTGCTCAACGGCCTGCTGGTGACCGTCTTCCGCGTGATGCCGCTCGTGGTCACGCTCGGGATGAACGCCGTGCTGCTCGGCACGGTGTTCGCGGTGGCCAACGGCACGCCCGCCGGCGCGCCGGAGGGGCTGAACCAGTTCGCGCTCGACCGCACGGCGGGCGTGCCGAACACGGCGCTCATCGCGATCGTGGTCGTGGGCGTCACCGGTGTGGTCGCCCAGCGGTCGGCGTTCGGGCACCGGCTCACCGCCGTCGGGGTGAGCGAGCGCGCGGCCGCCGCCACCGGCATTCGCGTGCCCTCGCACCAGCTGCTGGCCTACGGGTTCGCCGGCGTCTGCTACGGGCTCGCGGGCGTGCTGCTGGCCGGGTACACGAAAACCCCGCCGCTGTTCCTCGGCGATTCCTACCTGCTGCCGACGGTCGCGGCGGTGGTGCTCGGCGGCACGGCGCTCACGGGCGGGCTCGCCAGCGTGGTCGCCTCCGGTGCCGCGGCGCTGTTCCTGACACAGCTCGGCCAGCTGCTGCGCGCGGTCGGCTGGCCCGACTCGACGCAGCTGATCGCACAGTCGGTGGTGCTGGTGGCGGTGGTGCTGGCGCGCGAGCTGGTGCCGGTGCTCGTGCGGCGGTTGCGTGGGCCGGACCGAGTGCTGTCGGCGGTGGTGTGATGGTGGTGGGTGGGTTGTGGGCTGGCCCTGGTCGCGAGCTGCAGCTGATCGCGCGGTCAGCGGTGCTGGTGGCGCGCGAGCCGGTGCTCGTCCGGCGGCCGCTCCGGTCGGATCCGGCGCTGCCCGCGGCGGTCTGAAATGGGATACCAGGGCCTGCCGGCTCGCGGCGGGCCCCGGTCACGCCGTGAGCCGGTAGGCCTTCATCTTGCGGTACACCGTGGCGCGCGAGATGCCGAGGATCTCGGCGGCCTTGCCGCGGTTGCCGCCCGCCTCCTGCAGTGCGCGCTGGATCGCCTCGAGCTCCATCCGCTCGATCATCGTGAGCGCCTGCGCCTTCTGCAGCGCCCGCGGCAGGTCGGCCGGCTCGACCGGGCCCTTGCCGCGGCTCTTGACGGCCTGGGTGAACACGGACTTCAGCTCGCGGACGTTGCCGGGCCAGGGGTAGGCGCGCAGCAGCTCGAGGGTCTCGCGGCTCGGTACGAGCCCCGTGCCGGGCGCGGCCGCGAGCGCGAAGGCGTGCCACAGCACGGAAATGTCCTGCGGGCGCTCGCGAAGCGGCGGCACCCACAGGTGCGCGATGCCGAGCTTGAGCGCGAACGCCTCGGCTTCGGCCTCGTCGGCCGCGGTCAGCGTGAGCACCACCGGCCCGCGCGCGGGCGTCGACTCCACCACCGACCGCAGGCCCGCCAGGACCTTCGCGTCGAGCGTCTCGACGCCCCGGACGACCAGCGGGCCCGCTTCCGCCAGGCGGCTCGCCACCTGCTGCAGCCACGGCGACGCGCCGCAGACGTGCGCCTCGGCGGCGTCGGCGATCCGGCCGCCGCGCGCGTGCGACTCGGGGCGGAACGGGGTGCCGAGCGCGAGCGAAGTCTTCCCCGCCCCGGGCTCGCCCGCGACGATCAGCGGGGTGCCGGCCTCGCGGTGCGCGGCCACCTCGCGCGCGGTCCGCAGCCAGTCCGCGGAGTGCCCGGCGAGCTCGTCGCGCCGCGGACGCTCCGGCGCCGGTGCCTGCCGGGCGACCGGCGTGCCCGCCTCGCGGGGGAGCAGCACCACGATCCGGTTGCCGGGGTCGAGGTTGGTCACGGAGATCGTGGCCGTGCCACGCGAAAGGGGCACGGAGTGCTTGCCGTCGCGCATCCCGTCCTCGCACAGCTCGCGGATCAGCCCGATGTCCTCAGTGGACAGACTGCCCGACTGCGGGTTCTGGATCAGGAGCCCTTCCGGGCCGAACGCGAGCACGGGCGCGGTCTGCGTGCGCGTGGCGCTGAGGAACGCGTTGAACGTGTGCCGGGCCGAGGGCTGCTCGACGTCGAGCACGTGCTGTTCGAGTTGCGTGGTCACCGATCGCAGCAGCGGCCGCAGGAAGTCGGTGCCCGGGCGGACGTCGCACGAGACCGTGACGACCGCGAGGAGCTTTCCCGTGGCCGGGTGCAGCACAGGCGCGCCGGTGCACACGGCGTTGCGGTAGAGATCGGCGAAGTGCTCGACCCCGCGGATCTGCACGCTCTTGCCGGTGACGGCCACCGTGCCCACGCCGTTCGTACCCACCGCGTTCTCGGCGAGCACAGCGCCGCGCGAGGTGCCGATGCGGTCGAGGTGCGCGGCCGCCGTGGTGTCGTGGCACCAGCGCTGCAGGATCCGGCCGCTGGAGTCGGCGAGCAGCACCGCGAGACCGGTCCCGTCGAGGCTCTCGGAGAACCGCGCGAGCGGCGCCTGGAACATGTCGAGCAGGTGCGCGTCGAGCAGGTCCTCCCGCACGTGGGGCACGTCGATGACGTTCTCCGGCGTGCCGATGGCCAGCTGCGAACGCTGCCAGGAGCTCATGAGCTCGACGTTGTGCCAGCGTTCGGGTGCCGCCGTGGCGAGGAAGTCGTCCTTCGCCTTCTGGATGCGGCTGACTTCGTCGTCATGGGCCACGGTCGGACTCCGGCGGTAGGCTTAGGGACGGGAGCGTAATACGATCACACAATCATACGAGGGGGCGGGCATGAACACAAAGGTGACCGTTCCGAGACCGGGGTGTCACTCCCAGGGATGGAATGAGGTCGGCTGCTCATGAGCCTCGAGCGGCACGCCGCTCCGCTGCGCCAGCAGGTCGTCCGGCAGCTGCGGGGCGAGATCCTGGACGGGGTGCGCAAACCGGGGGAACGGCTCGTCGAGACCGCCCTCTGCGAGGCGTACGACGTCTCCCGCACGGTCGTGCGCGAGGCGCTGCGCCAGCTGGAGACCGAAAGCCTGATCACGATGCGGCCCAACCGCGGGCCCATCGTCACGGTCCTGACTCCGGAGGACATCGAAGCACTCTACGAGGTCCGCCAGAATCTGGAGGGGCTCGCGGGGGAGAAGTTCGCGCAGCGCGCGTCGGAGTCCGACGCCGAGGCGCTGGTGGCCCAGCTGGACCACATGGAGTCGACGTTCCTCGCGGGCGACGTGACCACGCGCGGCCGGGAGAAGGACGAGTTCTACCGGCTGCTGCTGCTCGGCGCGCACAACCCGGTGCTCGCGGACCAGCTGCGCGGGATCCATTCGCGGATCAGCATCTTCCGGCACTTCGCCTTCGTTGACGACCGGCGGGCGGAGCTGTCGCTGCGCGAGGTGCGGGCGATCGTCACGGCCGCCGCGGTGCACCGCGACCCGGCCGAGGCCCGGCGCGCCTGCGAAGAGCACATCCGCCTGGCCGGCGAGCTCGCGATCGTCGAGTACGAGACCCGGCGCGAAGGTGGCACGGTCACGGTCTGAGCCGGGCCACCGTGGCATCATGGACAGGCGGAACACTGTTCCGTTCAGGCCGGTGAGGAGAGCTGTGGTGAACGAGGAGCCCGTCGCGCGGACGAAGCGGGCGGACGCGCGGCGCAACGAGGAGTCGCTGCTGGCCGCGGCGGCCGCGGTGTTCGTCGCGTCGGGGGTCGACGCGCCGGTGCGCGACATCGCGGCGAAAGCCGGGGTCGGGATGGGCACGATCTACCGCCACTTCCCGACGCGGGCGGAGCTGATCGTCGCCGTGTACCGGCACCAGATCGAGGCGTGCGCGGAGGCCGGGCCGGAGTTGCTCGCGGCAGGCCCGACGCCGCACGCCGCGCTGGGGCGCTGGATCGAGCTGTTCGTCGACTTCCTCGTCACCAAGCACGGGCTGGCCAGTGCGATGCAGTCGGACGAGGCCGGGTTCGAGGCGTTGCACTCCTTGTTCCTCGATCGCCTGATGCCGGTGTGCGCGCAGCTGCTCACCGCGGCGGCCGGGGCCGGGGAGATCCGCGCCGACGTCGAGGCCTACGAGCTGATGCGCGGTGTCGGCAACCTCTGCATCGGCGCGGAGAACGACGACCGCTACGACGCGCGCCGCCTGGTCTCACTGCTGGTCGCGGGGCTGCACGCGTAGTCCTCCGGCGCCGGCTGGACCGGCCCGGCGCCCGGCGCTACGCTCCGCGTGGCCCGAGTCCGGCCGATGCGGAAAGGTGCAGATGACTGCGTCGACGACGATCCCGCACCGGGAGAAGCTGCTGCGCGAGGGCATGCGCCGGCTCTACGTCCACGGCTTCCACGGCACCACGATCGACGCGATCCTCGAGGGCGCCGGCGTGCCGAAGGGCTCGTTCTACCACCACTTCGGCTCCAAGGAAGGCTTCGCCAAGCAGGTGCTCGCGCGATACGTGCAGTTCCAACTCGACCAGCTCGGCGAGTGGAGCGGCCGCGCGGACCTGACCACACCCGCTGTGCTTTCGGGGTATTTCCGCGCGATGGCCGACCGGTTCATCGCCTCCGGGCACCAGGACGCCTGCCTGGCGGGCAAGCTCGCCACGGAGCTGTGCGCGGAACACGAAGCGTTCCGCGCACAGCTGGCCGAGGACCTGGCTGTCTGGAAAGGACGGATCGCCGAGCTGCTGCGCCAAGGGCAGCGGCGCGGTGACGTGCGGGCGGACCAGCCGGCCGAGCTGCTCGCCGACGCCGTGCTCGCGTTGCTGCAAGGGGCTTTTGTCGTCGCGCTGGCTTCGCACGACGACGCTTCGCTGGCGTCGGTGGGCACGGCACTGGAACTCTTGGTCGCGCCGCCCAGCTGAGGTCCTTTGCGGACTCAGAAGACGAGCACGCCCTGCGCGGCGGGCTGCAGCGTGCCGACCTCCACCGACTTGATCGGGAACTGGGGCACCTGAACGGGTTGACCGTCGAGGCCGATGAGGTCGATGTTCGTGGTTCCCGTGGCGCCGGGCGGGGTCGCCTCGAAGTTGCTGGCCACGAACGCGTCGGAGTCGGCCTTGTCACCGAGCGTCCACTTCACGCCGGCGAACGCGGTCGTGCCGGGCTTGAGGGTGACGGGGATGGCCGCGCCCGGGATCTCGACGTCGTGGATCGGGAAGTCGAGGGGCGAGCCGTCGGCGCCGAGGAACCGCAGCTTCGGCCAGCCCTTGAGCGTCACGGTGGTCTTGCCGCGGTTCTCGAGCGTCAGGAGGGCGACGTTCTGGTCCGGCTGCAGAGTGAGCTCCGCGTGGAACGTCTCGGCCGCGGTGGCCTTCTGGACAGGCGGTTTCGCGGACGTCGAAGGGGCGCGGGTGGTGGCTTGGGTGGTGGCCGGAACCGTGACGGGCGCGGTGGCCGACGCCGTGGCGTTGCGGGCGACGAGCGGGTCGGGCGAGGCCGCGCCACCCGTCGAGCCGCTGCACGCGGTGAGGGACACGGCGAGCGCGGCGAAGGAGACGACAGTGGCCACGGTGGTGACGCGCATGGGACACGAACCCTTTCTCGAGGTGCCGGATCGTCCGCCCGGCTCACCGCCCATCACGGACCCCGGCGGAATCCGGTTCACCGCAAGGGTTTCCCGGTCTGTGACCAGGCACGACGCGCCGGTGGACCAGGGGAGGGAAGTGGGCGCGGGCGAATGCGCCTACGCTCTACGGTCATGGCGGATCGCGCGCTGTGCCTGGAGCCACTGGAGCTGTCCGGGCGGGAACGATCGGTCCTGCGGAGCGTTGCGGTCCGCGGGGCGTCCTCGTCGTTGTACTGCGAGCTCGAAGCAGGACACGGCCATGAGCACGTCGCGGGCGTCCGCGGTGACGGGCCGGGCGGCCCGAGGTGGTGGTTGCGCTGGTGGCCGGGCCGGCGCGTGCTGGAGGCCCGCGCGGAGTGCGGCGCGCTCGCCGAAAACGGCGCGGTGTGCCGCGTACCCGGTGGGCACGAGGGCGGTCATCCGTCTGACCTCGTGGACCTCGAGCACGTCGAGGAACTGGCCGACGCGGCGAGGCCGGCCGGACCTCGGTAGAGTCGCGATTCATGCGCGAAGGCTTCAAGGACGACCTCGACCGGCTCGACGAACGGCTCGCCGGGATGGGTGATGCCGCGGCCGCGGCGATGAGGTCCGCGACCCGCGCGTTGCTGACCGCGGATCTCGCGCTCGCCGAGCAGGTCATCGGCGCCGACGCCGCACTCGACGGCCAGCGCGCCGAGTGCGAGGAAGAGGCGTACTCGCTGCTCGCCCTGCAGGCCCCCGTCGCCGGCGACCTGCGTGGCGTCCTCGCGGTGGTGTACTGCGCCGAGAAGATCGAGCGGATGGGCGACTTGGCCGCCCACATCGCCAGCACGGCCCGGCGCAGCCACCCGGAGCGCACCGTGCCCGCCGACCTGGAGCCGGTCTTCGCCGAACTGGGTGACGTCACCGCCCGCATGGCCGACCGCCTCACCCAGTTCATCCGCGGCGGCGGCGTCGAAGGCGGCTACGCGGAGCTCAGCCGCTCCGACGAAACCGTCGACGCCCTCCACGCCCGCGTCCTCGCCACGATCACCTCCGCGCAGTGGACCCACGGCCAGCGCACCGCCGTCGCGGCCACGCTGCTCACCCGCTTCTACGAACGCTTCGCAGACCAGACCGTGTCGGTCGCCAAGCGCCTCGAATTCGCCGCGACCGGCGCGCTGCCGGGCCCGCGCTGACGCTTCAGGCCGGCGGTTTCTCGCGCTGGGCGTGGCCGCCGCTCGCTCGTCTCGGTCGGCGCGTGCCCGATATTCGCGGCGACGCATGCTGTGCTGCGTCCTCGTTGATGTTCCTCGCGGCGGCTGGCGCGCTGCCAGGCCCGCGCTGACGCTTCGGGCTGGCGGTTTCTCGCGCTGGGCGTGGTCGCCGCTCGCTCGTTGCCCTTTCGGTGAGCGTGTTGCCGACGCGGCTGTCTCGGTCGGCGCGTGCCTGATATTCGCGGCGACGCATGCTGTGCTGCGTCCTCGTTGATGTTCCTCGCCGCGACCGGCGCGCTGCCAGGCCCGCGCTGACCCTTCAGTCCGGCGGTTTCTCGCGCTGGGCGTGGTCGCCGCTCGCTCGTTGCCGTTTCGGTGAGCGTGTTGCCGACGCGGCTGTCTCGGTCGGCGCGTGCCCGATACTCGCGGCGACGCATGCTGTGCTGCGTCCTCGCTGATACTCCCCGCCGCGACCGGCGCTTCCTCGCGCTGAGCGAAGCCACACCGGCCGCCGGTGGTGTCCGATGTGGACGTTCAGTGACGCAGCCCAGTCAGCCCAGGCACTCGCGCAGCGCGGTGACGAGGTTGGTGGCCCGCGCGTCGCCGTGGCCGACCATGCGGTTGGCGACGTAGGCGAAACCCACGCCGTGCTCGTCGTCGGCGAAGGAGAACTGGCCGCCGGCGCCGTCGTTGCCGAAGCTGCGCGCTCCGAGCATCGGGCGGAACGCCGAATCGAGCAGGAAGCCCGAGCCCCAGCGGGCGCCCGCGTCGAAGCCGAACCAGTCCTGGCCGGAGGAGACCTCGCGGACGGCGTCGGTCACGGTGTCCGGCGACAGCAGCCGCGGGCTGCCGTCGAGGCCGGTCACCGCGGCCGCGTACAGGCCGGCGAGCCCGCTCGCCGACGCGGTCGCCCCCGGGCCCGGCAGTTCCATGCCCAGCAGCGCCGGGTCGTTCCAGCCGTGGGGTTCGTCGAGGCCCGGGAACACGAGCGCGCCGTTCATCGTGACGATCCGGGTCAGGATGTGCTCGGGCGGTGGCATGGGCGGGCGGCCCTCGGCTTCCGCCAGCCGGGCTCGCCCGGCCATCTCGGTCGACGGCAGGCCGAGCCACGCGCGCAGCCCGAGCGGCTCGCCGGCCGCCGAACGGAAGTACGCGCCCGGCGTCAGCCCGGTGAGCCGCCGCACGAGCTCGCCGAGCAGGAACCCGAACACGTGGCCGTGGTAGGCGTACGTGGTTCCCGGTTCCCACAACGGTTTCTGCTCCTCGATCGCGCGGATCACCGGCGTCCATCGCGCGATCTCCTCGAATGGCACGGTCTTGTCGAGCACCGGCAGCCCCGCGCGGTGCCCCAGGACCATCCGCGGCGTGATGTCCTCTTTGCCCTCCGGCGCGAACTCGGGCCAGTACCGGCTGACCGGCGCGTCGAGGTCCAGCTTCCCCTCCTGCGCGAGCAAGTGTGCGCACAGGCTCACGATCGCCTTGGCGCAGGAGAAAACCGGCACCACGGTGTCGTGTCCCCACGCGCGCCCCGTGGCCTCGTCGGCGACGCCGCCGCAAAGCTCCACGACCTTGCGACCGCCCACGAACACCGTGACCGCGGCGCCCAGTTCGGGGAACTCGGCGAAGTTTCGCGCGAACGCGTCGGCGACGGCTCCGAACCGCTCGTCGGCTTCCCCGTGGTGGATCGTGCTCACTGTCCCGCTCCTTCGCGCTCGATGCCGACGCGGACGCTACGGCGGGAACCCCGGTCCGACCACCGAATTTGCCGCCGGTCACCCGGCGGTGCCAAGATCCGCGCATGCCGACCTTCGCCGCGCCGGACGGGACCACCCTCGCCTACCGCGTGCTCGGTTCGGGCACACCCGTCGTCTGCCTGCCGGGCGGCCCGATGCGCGACGCGGCGTACCTCGGCGACCTCGGGGGACTGGCCACGCACCGCAGCCTGCTGGTGCTCGACCTGCGCGGCACGGGCGCGTCCGCGGAGCCCGAAGATCCGGACACCTACCGCTGCGACCGCCAGGTCGGCGACGTCGAGGCCCTGCGCGAGCACCTCGGCCTCGAAAGCCTCGACCTGCTCGGCCACTCCGCGGGCGCGAGCCTGGCGATGCGGTACGCGGCCACGCGGCCCCAGAGCGTCGGCCGGCTCGCGCTGATCACCCCGAGCGCCCGTTCCGTCGCCTTCGAACAGACTCCCGACCAGCGCCGGCACTCGATCGGCCGCCGGGCGGCGGAACCCTGGCAAGCGGCCGTCGCGGCGGCGTACGAAGAGATCGCCGCCGGCCGCGCCCCGAGCGCCGCCTGGGCTGCCCTCGCGCCGATGTACTACGGCCGCTGGGACGACACCGCGAAAGCCCACCACGCCACCGAATCGGCCCAGCGCAACGCCCGCGCCGCCCGCGGCTACAACTCCGAAGGCGCCTTCGACCCGCCGCGCACCCGAGCCGAGCTGGCTGCCGTCACGGCCCCGGTGCTCGTGCTCGCGGGCGAGCTCGACTGGATCACCCCACCCGACGTCGCCGCCGCCATCGCGGCCCTCTTTCCGGACGCGCACACCGTGACCCAGCACGGCGCGGGCCACTACCCGTGGATCGACGACCCGGCCGTCTTCACCGAGGCCGTCGCCAAGTTCTTGTCCTGACGCGGTTTCCGGCGCGGGTCAACGCCGCTTTCGCCGCGCCGCTCGCCGCCACTCTTCGTCTTTGACGCGCAGCCCGAACGCCGCCTTAACCTCGGGCCGCTGCAGCGGCCGCAGCACGGCCTGCGCCAGGAGCAGCCACAGGAAGATGCCGACCGGCGCGGCGCTGCCGCCCGCGTCCGAGAGCAGAGTGATGACGCCGCCGACGACGAGGATCAGCGCGAAGCCGAGCTCGACGCCGAGCGTCGTCCACCACGCCGCGGGCCGGCGGCGACCGAGGAGTACCGCGCAGACCGCGACCGCCACGGCCAGCGCGGCGTCGAGCGAGGCCAGCGCGAGGACGCCGCCCAGGCCGTCGGTGTCGGCGGTGCTCGTCACGAGAACCCAGACGAACACCGACAGCGCGAGGTAGAGCGTCGCCTGCGCGGTCATCGCCCACCGGGCCGAGGAGACGGCGCGGCGGATGTCTGCGTCGTCGTACGGATACTGCTGAGCCGGCAGCTCGAAGGGATTCGGGTCGGACACGGCGGGCACCACCTCTCGGGGACGTCCGCCGAACAAACCCCTGCGGGGCGCTCTCCGGTGGACGGCGGCAGGAACCGGCCAAGACCACCACATCCGGGCGGGACCGGTCCCGACGTCTCCGATCAGCGCGGCGGGGGAAGCCGGCTCAGTCGTCCGTGGTCTTGCTGCACGTCACCGGCTTGCCGGGCGCGGGCGAAGTCGCCTTCGCGAGCTCCTTCTGCTTGTCCAGCAGGATCCGGCACGTCAGCGTGACGTTGCCAGTCGGCGTGGCGGTGACCGACGCGTCGCGGCCCGCGCTGATGATCACGTCCTGCTTCCACGGCAGCCCGAGCGGACCGGTGAGCTGGTGCTGCGTCGAGTCGTCCTGGTAGCGGTCGACCGACTGCGAGTAGGTGATCCCGCTCGCGGTCCCGCTGCCGGTGACCTCGTAGCTGATGGCCCAAGACTTCCCGGTGGGGTTGGTGCAGGCGACGAGACCGAGGAGCGCGGCGAGTACGACGGCCGCGGGGGGTGCCTTCTTGATCACGCGGGGACTGTACTGGGTGTCCGGTTCGCCCGCCGCGCAGGCGAAGGGCAGGATCGGGGCATGACGGCGTTGACGACAACCAGGCGTTCCCTCCACGGCGTGGCCGAGTTGCTGCTGGCCGGACCACAGTTCCGCACGTCCGAGCGCATCGAGCTGCGGGTGGTGGGCGAGGGGTTCGCAACGATCACCGAGCCCGACCTGGCGGTGGAAGGAACCCGGCTGCGTACGCCGACCGGGGCAGTCGAGCTGCCCGGCCGTACCTACCGCGAGGTGGCGGCGTCGATCGGCGTGGAGCCGAGCGACCTCGCCGACGTCTACTCCGACGGACCGTCCGTCCGCGCCGACGAGACGATCGAGCTCGATGCCGAAGCGGTGACCACCCTGCTGTCCGCCTTCGCCGCCGGGGACCGGGCTCTGCGCGAGTTCGCGCCGGACGAGACCCCGGTGCTGTGGCCGGAACACTTCGACGTCGCGATCACGCTCGGCGCGGTCAACTACGGCGTCTCGCCCGGCGACGGCTACCTGCCCGAGCCGTACGCCTACGTCGGCCCACACGAGCCGCGCGAGGGCGAGTTCTGGAACGCGCCGTTCGGCGCCGCGCACCCGGTGCGGGAGCTCGACGACCTCCTCGCGTTCTTCCGCGAAGGCCAGGCGCTCGCGGGATGACCGCGTGTCGCTGACTTCGGAGCTTGCCGACCCGGCGAGCGTTCTCACGTCCTGGTGCGCCCGCGTGTTCACCGGCACCCCGGCCGTGGCGGCCCAGGTCGAGGCGGCGGTGCAGGACGTGCGGCCGGTCCGTCCGGCCGCCCGCGACGTCCCGCGCCGCCACTGGGCCGAGATCGGGGGCGCGTTCGGGCAGCGCGTGGCCGATCTCGTGCAGCCGGCGCCGCCGTATTACGCGCTGCTCGGGCTCATCGGCGCGCAGTGGGCCACCGGGGCGTGGGCGCACGCGCAGGCCGCCGAGTACCCGACGCACCGCGGGTTGCCGGCCGAGTTCCGCGCCCGCGCGCTCGGCGTGCGGCCCGCCGCGACCACGTGGCTGGACCTCGGCGACCAGCTCGGCGGCGCGGTGGCCGAGCCGCTGCCCGGAGTCGCCGAGGCGTGGGCGGAGTTCTTCGACCGCACCCGGGCGTACCAGGACCGGTACGCGCCCCCGGGCACGCTCGGGTCGCCGGGAGTCGAGGCCGGCCTGGCGCGGACGAACTTCGTGCTCTCGGCGTGCGAGGACGTCTACCGCTCGGGCGGGATCGACCCGCGGCTGGCGCGGGTCGTCGACGGCGGCGGGGCGAGCGTCGACGCCTTGCGCGGGCTGGCGACCGGCGACCAGGTCTCGGAGCTGGCGGAAATCGCGAAGCGGCTGCACGACCGGGGCGCGTTGTGGGAGCTGCGCCGCAGGGGCGGAAACCCGCTGGACGGCGCCCAGCTCGGCATCGCCGGGCCCACGATCGTGCCCGGCTGGGCCGACGGCGACGTGCTGCTGGGCGCGATCGACCCGGCCGGCGGGATCGGCGACGGCACGGCGACGCTGCTCGACGTGAAAACCGTGGTCGGCGTCCGTGATCCGGACCGCGTCGGCCGCTGGCTGTGGCAGCTGCTGCTCTACGCGTGGCTCGACGTCGGGGACATCTACCGGATCCGCGACCTCGGGCTGCTGCTCGCGCGGCACGGCACCGTCGTGACGTGGCCGGTCGAGCAGCTCGAGGAGGAGCTGCTGGGCACGCCGGACGTCATCGAGTTCCGTCGCGACGAGGCGCGTGAGCTCGTGGGCGCGATCCTCGCGTCGGTGGGGCTGGCGTTCCCGGAGAGCTGACCTCGCGCGGCGCGCGGCCGGCGAAACACACCGCCGCCACGACGACCGCGCAGCCGGCCAGCTGCAGCACTGTCGGCTCCTCGCCGAGCAGCACGATGCCGTAGACGACCGCGCCGATCGGCTGCAGCAGCATCAGGACCGAGCCCGTCGCGGACGTCATCCGCGGCAGCCCGGCGGCGATGAGCAGCCAGCCGACGACCTGGCCCACGAGCGCGAGCGCCACCAGCCAGCCGAACGCGGGCCACCCCGGCGTGAAGTCGAGCCGGTGGGTGGGCACGCCGAGCGCGACGGCGACGACGCCGGCCGACACCGTCGCGAGCAGCAGCGACCGGATCTGCGTGGCAGGGCCGCTGCTGAGCCGGATGAGCAGCAGGTAGCAGGAGTAGCCGGCGCCCGCGGCCAGCGCGAGGAGCGCGCCACTGAGCGGGTCGGAGCCGACGGCGCTCTTGCCGAGGAACCCGCCGCTGAGCACGATGCCGACGAGCAGCGCCGGGGCCGTCAGCAGGAAGCGGCGGCCGGGGCGCTCGGAGAGGAACAGCAACGCGAGCAGGGGCACGATCACGACCTGCACGCCGAGCAGCACCGTCGCGATCCCGGCGCCGACGCGCGGAATCGACTCGCCCCACAGCACGAAGTCCAGGCCGAGACCGACGCCGCCCAGCAGCGGGAACAGGATCTTCGGCCGCACGCCCGTCCGCCGCCACTCCCAGAAGGCGAGCGCGGCCAGCACGGGGATCGAGAGCAGGCACCGCCAGAACGAGCTCGTGGAACCGCTCGCGCCCGACACCTTGATGAACACCGACGACAACGCGATGCAGAGGCTGCCGGCCGCCGCGAGCAGGCGCGGGTCGACCCGTTCGGTGAGAACGGTGATCGGCCCGGCCACGGGGGGAGGGGTCGGGAGCTCGGTCGTGGTCACCCCTCAAGCCTGCGGTGCGCAACTGTCAAGGACAAGCGAATGTTCCTGAGCGGAATTCGGTAGCATCACTACTGTGTTCAGTCTCGACCGGATGCGCGCCCTGCACGCGGTCGCCCAGCACGGCTCGGTGGCCGCGGCGGCCGCGGCGCTGCACGTCACGCCGTCCGGGGTGTCGCAGCAGCTCGCGAAGCTGGAACGCGAGGCCGGCCAGGCACTGCTCGAACCCCGCGGCCGCGGCGTGCGGCTCACGCGCGCGGGCCAGGTGCTCGCCGGGCACGCCGGCCGGATTCTCGCCCAGGTCGCGCAGGCGCGGTCGGATCTGGAGCTGCTCAACGAAGACGTGCTCGGCCCGCTGCGCCTCGGCGCCATCCCGACGACCATCCACGCCCTCCTGCCGCCCGCCCTCGCGACGCTCGCCGCCCAGCACCCGCGCCTCGAGGTGACCCTGCGCGAGGGCGAGGCCGAGCAGACCCTGCCCCAGGTCGTGGCGGGCGACCTCGACATCGCCGTGGCCGAGAGCTGGGCGGACCGCCCCACCGTGCTCCCGCCGACGGTCACCGCCACCACGCTGTTCTCCGATGTCGCCGACCTCGCCCTTCCCGGCACTCACCGCCTGGCGCACCGCCGCACCGTCGACCTCGCCGAGGTCGACGACGTGCCGTGGATCGCCTGGACCGCCGGCTCGGGCTGCTACGAATGGCTCGTCCACGTCCTCCGGGCGCAACAGCTGGAGCCGAAGATCAGCTGCACCGTCGGCGGTTATCCGACGCAGCTGGCGCTCGTCGCCGGCAACGCGGGCGCCGCGCTCGTGCCCCGCCTCGCCCGCGGCACGCCGCCCGCCGGGGTGCGCATCCTGACCACGCGGCCCGCGTTGTCGCGCACGATCGTCGCGATCTGCCGCGCGGGCGAGGAGGAACACAGCGGGATCCGCGCCGCACTGGACGCCTTGCTCGCCGCCTCGGCCCGCTTCGCAACGGGGGTGCAGCCGGTCCGCTGAGGCCGGACGTCGAGGCGCTCTGGGTGCGGTGCCGAGGCAGCTGCTCCCACCCGGGCGTCCGCAGGACGCTGCGCGCAGCGCTGAGGTTGAGCCCGGCCAGCGCGCCGAGCTGGGCGCGCGGCAGGGAGTCTGCGCAGGCAGTGCGCTGAGCGTGGCTCGTTCGCGCGCTGTGGGAGGGAACTGACCCGACCGGACCTTCCGCGGGATCGTGCGAGTCGCCCGCGCGTGGCGGGACGCAGCCGATCCGCTGAGGTTGGTGCAAGTCTCCGCAGCGTGGATGCGGTCCCCCAGGGGAGCTGGCCCCGCCGGGGCTTCGGCCGGACGCGCTCGCCGCCTCCGCGCCGAGGTCCTCGACCGCCGTTGCGGTGGAACCGGTCCGGTCGTGCGGCGGGAGCTTCCCGCACTCGTCGCTGGGCGCGCCGCCTGCGCGTGGTTGGGGCGGGGCGCCGGCGGCCGGGGTCAGGCCTTCGGGCCCGGTCGTTCGGATGCGGTTCGAGGGCCGTGATCTCGAACGTCATCCAGTCGTGCAGCGGGAGTTCGCCCAGGACGTCGCTGCGGAGGGCGGCTTCGGTGTCGGCGCGCCAGAGGCCGATGCTGCGCGGCTCGCCGACCGGGCGCCACAGGCGGCCGAGGTGGCCGGTGGCGGCGAGCTCGCGGGCGCGCACGGCTTCGGCGGCGCGGCGGCGGTCGACCTCGGCCGGGTCGGTGCCGTCGGGGACGGTGGTGGTGATGCGGACCAGGAACTCCTGCATGGCTGTCTCCTCGGGAAGCCGTTCCGACAAGGAGATCCTGCGCCGCGCCGGCCCGCGGCGCCACGACCGGATCGCTCGTAGGTCGGAGGCCGCGGCTCACACGGGGTCGGCGGTGCGCCGGGAGTACGGGTCGGTGGCCGGCAGCCAGGTGGAGTCGTCGAGGCCGAAGGTGCCGAGGTCCGCGGTGAGAGCGTCGACGACGGCGCGTACGGAAGCGCGGGTGTCGTCGCGGCGGGTGACGAGCGACCAGGTCCAGCACGGCGTCGGGGAGACGATGGGGCGGCGCACCAGGTCCGGCGGCAGGGGAGTGGTCTGGCCCTTCGGCGAGTTGACGACGGGCCGGCGCAGACGGCGGACATGCTCGAAGAACGCGGGGCCGGTGACTCCGCCGTCGTCGGTCTCCACGACGGTGGCGCCGGTGTCGCGGGCGAACTGGCCGGCGTAGAGGTTCCACGACGACCAGCTGAGCGTGTCGGAGTCGACCAGCACCACCAGGTCCTTCGCCGCGACGGGCGAGGTGTCGGTGCCGGTGGCCACGGCGTAGAGGTGGTCGGCGCCGATCAGTCGGGCGGCGAGGTCCTGGTCGGCGAGGTCGGGCGTCTGCACCCAGCAGATGGCCAGGTCGATGCTGCCGTCGGCGACGCGCCCGGCCTGCGCGTGCGAGGGCAGCACCCACGCGTCGATCTGCACGCGCGCGACGCCCGCGGTGCGTTCGACGAGGTCGGCGGGGCGCCAGTTCACACAGCCGAGCCGCACGGCCTCGGTGCCCGACAGCCCGGCCGCTTGGCGGCGCAGGTCGTCCGCCTGCTGCAGCAGCGCGCGGGCGCCCGGCAGCAGCGACTCGCCGATCGCGGTCAGCGCCACCGAACGGCGGTCCCGGTCGAACAGCCGCACGCCCAGGTCGCGCTCGAGCGCCTTGATCTGCTGGGAGAGCGACGGTCCGGCGATGTGCAGCCGTTCCGCGGCCCGTCCGAAGTTCATCTCCTCGGCGACGGCGACGAAGTACCGCAGCTGGCGCAGTTCCACCAGCGCATCGTAGTTCGCGCGTCACGGCCCCCTGACGAACACCGGCGTGAGCGACACGTCCAGCCGCACCGAGCCGCGCTCGAGACGCACGGAGACGGGCGCACCGAAGGCGTCGACGGCAACCGCCTCGGGTGCGGTCCACGGCAGCGTCACCGGGACCGGCGGCTCCTGCTCCCCGTCCACCGGGTCGCGCTGGTCCCACACCACCACCAGCGGACCACGCCCGGCGCGCTCCACGGCGTAGGCTTGCACCACGGCGTCCATTCGCGACACTCGCTCGACCCCCGCGAACCGCTCGGCGACCAGCGAAAACGTCTCTGCCATCGGCCGCCGCACCTCCAGCGAACGGCCGCGGTAGCCCAGCAGCGGCAGTTTTCCGAACAGCAGGTGCATCATCTGCAGCGGGTCGACGGGTCTCGGCACCTCGGGCGCGAGGTCCCAGTACGCCGTGCGTCGGATCCCCGCCGCGAGCGCCAGTACTGTCCGCACCACGAGCTGGCGGCAGCCGATCCGGTCGCGCAACGCGTCGAGCTCGGGCGGGCAGCCGTCGAGGAACATCCGCAGCCGCGGCGGCAGCTCGGCCATTCGCGCGTACAGCGATCGCATCGCGGCACGCTCCGGCGTCTCCCGCACCGCGCGTTCCTGCAGCTCGTCTGTGCTCTGAGTGGCCGGCGCGTCGGCGAACGCACTCAGGAACGCCTGCTGCATCACGGGTTCCAGCTCCGGGAACTCGAACGGCACCGGCCCGCCGTGCTCACCCGCCACGATCGGCTTGGGCTCCCCGTAGGCCGCCATCATCGCGCGAGCCGCGTCCACAGAGGACGGCACCGTCTGCGGGTCGCCGTAGAGGTGCGCACTGAACACGTCGAAATGTTCGCGCCCCGCCGACACGAGGTGGTCGAAGAACCGCCGCGGCTCACTGCCGGGTTCGCTTGAGAACACGTCGTACCCGCAGCCGCCGAGGACGACCAGCGCGGCCGGATCGCCCCCGCCTCCGCCGCGCCAGCGCTCCCTCGGCCGGGAAGAGATCGTCGTCGCGGCGATCGCCCTGGCCGACGAAGGCGCCGCGGTCACCATGAAGTCCGTGGCCGCCCGGCTCGGCCCCTACACGTCGATGGCGCTCTACCGCTACGTCCACAGCCGCGAAGGCCTCAGCGACCTCATGCTCGACGCGGTGGTCGCCGAGGTCCCCGTGCCCGCCGCCCCGAGCGGCGACTGGCGTGAAGACCTCCGCGCCCTCGCGCTCGACACGCGCGGCATGCTCAGTCGCCACCCGTGGTGCGCCCTGCTCGCCCACACCCGCCCACCCGCCGGGCCGCACCTCATGCGGCGCCTCGAGTTCATGCTCGCCGTCCTCACCACGCGCGGCGCCGCGCTGCCCGACGCGATGACCTACGCCGCGCTGATCGACCGTCACGTCCTCGGCAGCGGTGTGCAGGAAGCCGAAGAAGCCCGCCACCAACCCACCGGCGAAGCTTTCACCGAGGCGCTGGCGTCTGTGCGCGACCTCGGCGCCGCGGACCCCGCCGTGCCGCTGCTCACCGCGTGGCTCACGAACCCCGCCGGCCCGCCCCGCGACGCGCAGTTCGACCTCGGCCTCGGCTTCCTCCTCGACGGCATCGAGACCCGGCTGCCGGCGAGGTGATTCTCAGCGGCCGCGCCGCCGCGCGAGCCACGCCGAGATCCGGCTGCGCGAGCTGAAGCCCAGTTTGCCGAGGATGTGGTCCACATGGGACTCCACCGTGCGGCGGCTGATCACCAGCCGCTGCGCGATTTCCTTGTTCGTCAGCCCCTCGGCCACGAGTTCGGCCACCTCGAGCTCGCGGCTCGTGAGCTCCGGCTCCGACGTGTCCCGGACGGGTGTGACCGGCGGGGGCGGGGCGACATTTTCACCGAGCAGGTGGGCGAGCGCGGCCTCGAACCCGGTCGACGCCTCGACGCCGCGCTTGAACGCCGTGCGAAAACGGGCGTCGCCCAAAGCTTCCCGGACGTCGCGTTCGCACGCGGCGTGTTCGTCGATCATGCGGCACAGCCCGAGCATCGCCTTGCCGCCGACGAGCGGCCACACGCGGTTCGCCACGCCGAGGCGCTCAGCCGCCAGCTCGGTCCGGCCGGTCGCGGCGGCGGTCCACGACAACAGCTCCACCGACAGCGCCGCGCCGAGGACGTCGTTGAACAGCCGTGCCGTGCGAAGTCCGCGCAGCAGTCCCGTTTCGGCCGCCTCGTGCTCGCCGAGCATCCACTGCCCGAGTGAGCGCGAGTAGAGCAGGTGGGTGCGGGCGCGCAGCTCACCGGTGGTGTCGGCCTCGGCCAGACCCTCCTGGGCGATCGTCACGGCCGTCGCCGGGTCACCGCCCCACGCCTCGGACTGCGACACCGTGCCCAGGCTGAGCACTTTGATGCTGACGTGCCCGGGGATCGCCTCGAACCGGGTGTACGCCTCGTGAAACAACGCGGTCGCCGTGCTGAAATCGCCTTCGAGGAAGTGGCACGCGGCGGTCAGCATGTCCGCGTAGCCGAGCACGACTGCGTCGCCGTCGTGCCGGCCCCATTCCTCGGACTTCCGGATCAACGGCCGCGCCGCGGCGGGCTCGCCCATCAAGCACGCGGCGTAGGCGCTGATCCACAGCGCCCGCGCGCGATCGCGGCTCGGCCGGGGATTCACGGCCAGCGCTCGGGCCAGCCACAGCCGCCCTTCGGTGACGTGCCCGCAGTGCAGCCAGAAGAAGTGCAGTGTCACCACGAGGTCGAGGCCGGCGGCGTGCCGGTCGGGGACACTCAGGTCGTGGTCGATGGCTGCCCGCAGGTTCGCCTGGTCCCGCAGCACGGTCGCGTAGACCTTGACCTGGTCGACGCCGGTGTCCCAGTCGTGCTGCGCGCGTTCGGCCAGGCCGTGGAAGTAGGCGCTGTGCCGGTCGGCCAGTGCGGTCTCGTCACCCGCTTCGGTCAGCTTCTGCCGGCCGTACTCGCGGATCGTCTGCAGCAGGCGGAACCGCGTCGGCGCCCGGCCCGGTGCGGTGACCACGATGGACTTGTCCACAAGCGCCGCCACCAGGGCGAGCACATCGCCGGGCTCGATTCCCCCGGCCCCGCACACCTCCTCGGCCGCGGTGAGGTGGAACCCGCCGGCGAACACCGAAAGGCGGGCCCAGAGCACGCGCTGCCGGGGCGTGCACAGCTGGTAGCTCCAGTCGATCGTGCTCGTCAGTGACTTCTGCCGCTGCGGCGCGACCGGGTTGGGGCTCAGCAGCTGGAAGGTGTCGTCGAGCCGATCGAGCAGCTCGTCGATCGCCAGGGTGCGCAGCCACACGGCGGCGAGCTCGATCGCCAGCGGAAGCCCGTCGAGGCGGCGGCACACCTCGACGACTGTGGACCAGTTGGTGGCGTCGAGAGCGAACCCGCTCGACACGGCGGCGGCCCGTTCGGTGAACAGCGTCACCGAGTCGAGCCCGATCGCGTCGGCGAGCTCGCGGACCTCCGGCACCGCGAGCGGCGCCACGGAGTAGACGCGTTCGCCTTCGATGCCCAGCACGTGGCGGCTCGTGACGAGGATCCGGAGGTCTGGCGCGCCGGCGAGGAGGTCGCGCGCGAGCCGCGCGCAGGCGTCGGCGAGGTGCTCGCAGCTGTCGAGCACCAGCAGCTGGCTCTTGTCGCGCAGGTAATCGGCGAGCCGGGCCGGCGGGTCCTCGTCGGCGTCGCGGATCCCGAACGCCGCGCCGACCGTCTGCACGAGCAGCGCGGGATCGTGGAGGTCGCCCAGCTCGATCAACCAGACGTCGTCGGGGAACGTGTGCGCCACCTGGTCGGCGACGCGCATGGCGAGCCGCGTCTTGCCGACGCCGCCGGCCCCGGTCAGGGTGACGAGGCGGCCCGCGGAGAGCAGCCTGCGGATCTCGACCAGTTCCCGCTGCCGGCCGATGAAGCTGGTCAGCTCGGCGGGCAGCGTCCCCATCGAGACCACCTCCACGACTTGGTGTGAGACTACGTCGCGCGGCGGCCGATGTCAGGTTGTTCCGTTTTATCCGGGCAGCACCGAACCCCGTACCACGTCGTGTGCTGCGTGGTACGGGGTCCAGCGGGTCGGCTCACTCGATCAGGGGGAGAGTGAGGACCTCCTTTCCGCGGGGGCGCGATTCTCTTTCAGGCAGCCAGATCCGATGCGGGCGGTCTGGTGTCCGGTGCGGGGGAGTGCAACGCTTCCCGGTCACGCTCGGCCGGCTCGCAGCCGGGGCGCCAGGTACCCACGTGCGTCCACTGCCGGCCCCACCAGTGACTGATGAGGACGGTGGACCGGAAGCAGACCGGGCACGGCTGGCGAGGGGAGTCGATCGCCATCGAAAAAACCTCCGTGTCGGTGGTGCTTCTTGCCCTTCCAGGTTCGCGTCTCAGCCTGGCTCGCACATCGGGAGTCCTACGGAGAAATTACGTACGCACCCGGTTCGGCAGAGGTTCACCGCACCTCCAGCCGCCGGACAGGTCCGGGTCGACCGCAGCGAGTGAACTCACCCGGATCCGCTTGAGGCAAGGGAGAAACCCACAGTGTTCACCTCGTCACGCGCTCGGCGCGTGCTCGCGGCAGCCGTCGTCGTCGCAGGGGCGGCGGCGGTTCTCACGCCGGCCGCCGACGCTTCGGTGCCCGGTCCCGCCGGCTACACCTGGACCACCGACGCGGTCGCGCCGGGCGTCACCGTGCGCACCGGCGTGCTGAGCCGCACGGCCCACCCTCCGTTCTGGACGGTCACGATCACCGCGCCGGCCAAGAACATCCTCACCGGCGCCGCGACGACAGCCGAGCTCGGCACGGCGGCGTGGGCGCGCGACACCGCCGCCCGGCTGAAGGCGGCGGGTTACCCGGTGCGCCAGGACACCGTCCGCTGGCCCGGCTTTTCCGACACTCCGCACGGCGTCGAGGGTGTGCGCGTGCGCACCGGCTCTTACCCGACGCAGGCGGCGGCCACCGCGGCCGCGACGACGCTCAAGGCGGCCGGGTTCAGCGCCGTCGCGGAGTGGACGGGCTACGACGCCGATCAGGCGCCCGACGCCGAACGCGTGCACATCGCCGTGATCGACCGCGGCCGCTTCCACGGCAGCATCGAGGCGACGCACGACGGCACGGTGGCACAGCGGGAAACCACGTCGTCGATCGCGGCGAAGATGGGTGCGCTCGTGGCCGTGAACGGCGGGTTCTTCGTGACCGCTGACGCCGACGGTTTCCAGGGCGTGCCCGCCGGGCTCGCCGCGTACGACGGCAAGCTCGAGTCGCAGTCGTCCGGCGCCCGCGCCGCGCTGGTCCTGGGCCGCCGCGGCGACGTGTCCATCGAGAACCTGACGTCCACGGTGACGCTGCGCTCCGGCGCGGCGACCCACGCGGTCGAAGGCGTGAACCGCAAACCCGGTGTCGTGCGCGACTGCGGCCGGCCCGGCCTGACGCCCACCACGAAGCCGCGGCAGGACTTCACCTGCACCACCGTCGACGACCTCGTCGTTTTCACCGCCGAGTTCGGCGCCGCCCTGCCGACCGGCACGGGCACGCAGGTCACGCTCGACCGCAACGGCCGCGTGCTCACCGTGGGCGCGCGCGGTGGCGCGGTGCCCGCCGGCGGTTCCGCCGTGCAGGGCATCGGCCCGGCTGCCGGCTGGCTCGCCGCCCACGCCGTGGCCGGCCGCAAGCTGACCGTCGACGAACGCGTGCGCACCGCGTCGGGCCGGCCGGTCGACCTCCGCGCCGGCGACGGCATCGTCAGCGCGGCGCCGGTGCTGCTGCGGCACGGCCGCCAGGCCATCGACGCCGCGACCGAGGGCGTGCTGGACCCGCAGGACCTGTCGTTCGGCTACGCGTGGGCCGAGCAGCGCCAGCCGCGCACGATGGCCGGGCTCGACGCGCAGGGCCGCCTGCTCCTCGTGACCGTCGACGGCCGTCAGCCCGGCGTCAGCGAAGGCGTGACGATCGAGGAGGGCGCGCAGCTGATGCGCAGCCTCGGCGCGGTCGACGCGCTCAACCTCGACGGCGGCGGCTCCACCGCCATGGCCGTCGCGGGACAGCTCGTGAACCACCCGTCGGACGCCACGGGCGAGCGCCCGATCGGCGACGCGGTGCTCGTGCGCTGACGCGTCCGGCCGGGCGCGTCCGCTCCACCCGGACGCGCCCGGCCGGACAAACCGGGCACCTCGGCTTTCACTCCGGCTCTTGACGACCGGCGCCCTCCCGGGTCCCGACATCGATGTCATCACGGCCGATTCTTGTCTCTCTTGTCTTCTTGACGAGCGGGTGACCGGCCGGGAAGCTTCCTGGCAACGTTGTCACCCGTCGACGTCGACGCCTGCGGTCCCCGCGTCATGTGGACGGGTTTTGTCTCGAGACCGGGAGATCCCATGACGTTGGACCAGAGCGGCGCGCCGGGCGCGGATTCGGCACTGTCGCGACGGGGCGTGCTGGCCGCCGGCACCGGGTTGCTGGCCGGGTTCGGCCTGACGGCGGTGCTGCCCGGCGTGGCCTCGGCGGCGCCCGCGGCCCCCGCCGTGACCGACGGGCACACCTCGACCGACCTGGCGCTGTTCCGCCCTGTGCAGGTGTCCTCCACGGACTACGCGGCCACCCCCGCCGAGTTCGCGGTGGACGGCCTCGCGCAGGTCGGTGTGCAGGGCTCCGGCTGGCGCGCGGCCAAGGGCGACCCGCAGTGGATCATCGTGGACCTGCAGGGCCGCTGCCAGGTCGACTCCGTGGTGCTCACGTTCGAGGCCCGCCCGGGCGACCCGGCGTTCGACACGACCGCCTCGCGCAGCAACACCAAGGGCACCGAGGTCCAGTCGAGCTACGCGACCGCGTTCGACCTCGACATCTCCCAGGACGGCAAGTCCTGGCGCACCGTCCACAGCACCGCGCAGGGCACCGGCGGCGTGGTGACCATCCCGCTGCAGCCGGCCGTCACCGCGCGCTGGGTCCGCCTCACGAGCTCCGCCGGCTCGACCACCAACCCGCTGGGGCTCAACGGGTTCCAGGTCTACGGCTCGACCCGCGACAACCGCCCGGCGGTCCGCGGCTGGACGTCGTTCCCCGTGCGCGGGCACGACAACCCGCCCGCTCTGGCGGTGGCCGCCGACGGCTCCGTGCCGCTGGAGTCCGGCTGGGTCCTCACCATGCAGGACTGGGCGCCGAGCACCGACGGCGCCGTCCTGTCGGGCACCGCGGTAGACACGCGCGGCTGGCTGCCGGCGTCCGTGCCGGGCACCGTGCTCGGCTCGCTCGTGGAGCAGGGCCAGCTGCCCGACCCGGTCAAGGGCATGGGCAACATGCACATCCCGGAGGCCCTGTCGCGGCACTCCTGGTGGTACCGCCGCACGTTCTCCGTGCCGCGCGGTCTCGACACCTCCGCGGGCCGGCACGTGTGGCTCGAGTTCGACGGCGTCAACCACGAGGCCGACATCTGGCTCAACGGCGCCCACGTCGGCAACCTGGCGCACCCGTTCGGCCGCGCCGCCCTCGACGTCACAGCCGCGCTGCGCCGCACCGGCGACCAGAACGTCGCCGTGAAGATCGCGCCGATGCCGTTCCCCGGCAGCCCGGGCGACAAGGGGCCGGCCGGGCAGTCCTTCGTGGACGCGGGCGGCACGATGTTCGCCAACTCGCCCACGCTCGTCGCGGTGTCCGGCTGGGACTGGATGCCCGCGGTGCGCGACCGCGCGTCCGGCATCTGGAACCACGTCCGGCTGCGCTCGACCGGCGCGATCGTGGTGGGTGACACCCGCGTGGACACCAAGCTGCCCAACCTGCCCGCGACCGACGTCGCCGAGGTGACCATCACGGTCCCCGTCCGCAACGCCGGTTCGGTGGCCCAGCGCGTGAAGGTCACCGCGGCGTTCGACGGGATCTCGTTGTCCAGCACCGTCACCGTCGCGCCTGGCGAGGAAGGCGCGGCCGTCTTCGCGCCGTCGGCGTTCGGCCAGCTGCGGATCAAGAACCCGAAGCTGTGGTGGCCCAACGGCTACGGCGACGCCACCCTGCACGACCTCACCGTGACCGCCGCCATCGGCTCCGCGGTGAGCGACCGCAAGAGCCTCAAGTTCGGCATCCGCCAGATCACCTACACCTACGACGTGCCGATCGTGCCCGTCGACGGTGTCGCCTCCCAGACCGTGGACCTCGCGCCGCAGCAGGCGCGCTACGTCCGCGTGCAGTGCGACAAACGCGCCACCGGCTGGGGTTTCTCGCTCTGGACGATGTCCGTGGTGGACAGTGCCAACGCCGGCACCGACCTGGCCCAGGGCAAGACGGGCACCAGCTCCACGGTCGCGGACGGCAACCCGCCGCAGAACGCGTTCGACGGCGACCCGAAGACGCGCTGGACCTCGGAGTACGCCGACAACCAGTGGCTGCAGGTCGACCTCGGCGTCACGACGTCGTTCGACCGCGTCGTGCTGGCGTGGGAGACCGCGTACGCGCAGACGTTCCGGATCCAGGTCTCGGCCGACGGCGACAATTGGACCGACGCGGCGTCGGTGGACAACTCCGCGAAGCCGCTGACGTTCATCGTCAACGGGGTCAAGGTGTTCTGCCGCGGCGGCAGCTGGGGCTGGGACGAGCTGCTGCGCCGGATGCCGCCGGAGCGCGTGGACAACGTCGTCGCGATGCACCGCGACATGAACTTCACCATGCTGCGCAACTGGATCGGCTCCTCCTACCGCGAAGAGCTGTTCGAAGCGTGCGACCGCTACGGCATTCTCGTGTGGACGGAGTTCTGGGACGGTTTCTCCACGGACCCGGCCAACCACGACATCTTCCTGGCCCAGGCCAAGGACACGGTGCTGCGCTACCGCGCCCACCCGTCGGTCGCGGTGTGGTTCGGCTGCAACGAGGGCACCCCGCCGGCGGTGATCGACCAGGCGCTGCGCTCGATCGTCACGGAGAACACGGACTTGCTCTACCAGAGCAACTCCGCCGGCGGCGTGATCACCGGCGACGGCCCGTACCGCTGGCTCGACCCGAAGCAGTACTTCACCGGTGAGGCGACGGGCGGCAAGGCCGGCTTCTGGAGCGAGATCGGCATCCCCACGGTGTCCGTGGTGGAGAGCATGCGCAACCTCGTCGGCGAGGGCGACGCGGGCTGGCCGATCGGCGCGCCGTGGTTCCTGCACGACTGGTCCACGCAGGGCAACCAGTCGCCGCAGACCTACCTGGCGGCGATCGACGCCCGGCTCGCGCCGTCGTCGAGCCTGGAGGAGTTCTGCCGCAAGGCGCAGTTCGTGAACTTCGAGAGCATGCGCGCGATCTTCGAGGCGTGGAACTCCAAGCTGTGGAACGACGCCACCGGCGTGCTGCTGTGGATGTCGCACCCGGCCTGGCACAGCACGGTCTGGCAGACCTACGACTACGACCTGGACGTGAACGGCAGCTACTACGGCTCGCGCAAGGGCTGCGAGTCGCGGCACGTGCAGGCGGATCTCACGACCTGGCAGGTGCGGGCGATCAACCACACGCCGAACGCGATGAGCGGCATGACCGTGACCGCGCAGCTGCACGGGCTCGACGGCAAGCCGCTGGGCGCGGCGCAGACCCAGAAGGTCGACGTGGCCCCGATCTCGGGCACGGCCGCGTTCACGGTGCCGTTCGGTGCGGACCTGCCCGCACTGCACCTGCTGCGCCTGACGATGACGGACTCGCACGGCGCCGTCGTCTCGGAGAACACCTACTGGCGCTACCGGGCGGACACGGCGATGCGCGCGCTCAACCAGCTGGGGCGCACGCAGCTGTCGACCAGCCTTCGTGCGGCGGGCAAGGACGGTTACACCGCGACGATCCGCAACACGGGCACGACCGTGGCCGCGATGGTCCGGCTGTCGCTGCGCGAGAACAACGGCAAGGACCGCGTGCTGCCGACGATCTACGGCGACAACTACTTCTGGCTGCTGCCAGGGGAGTCCCGCACGGTCACGATCGCGCCGCGGCGGTCCGTGAAGTCCCCGCGGCTGTCGGTGGAGGCCTACAACGTGCCGGCGAAGCTGAGCTGACCTCCGGTTGCCGGAGCTGGCCGCAGGGCCGCTCCGGCAACCGGACCCCAGTTTTCAGGCTTCTTGCGTGACGGTTTCGCGCAGCCGTTCGGTGAATGTCTTGTCGTCGAGGCCGTCGGTGAGGTGCGTTGCGTAGGCGCCGCCGGGGTTCAGCACGTAGGTGATGGCGGTGTGCGGCACCGCGTAGCCGTCAGGGTCCTCGGGATCGTCCTTGCGGCGCGCGAAAACGCGGAAGGCACGCTTGGCCCGCTCGATCTGCTCCGGCGTGCCGGTGAGGCCGGTGAAGCGCGGGTGGTCCCCTTCGAGGTAAGCGCGCATCACCTCGGGACTGTCGCGCTCCGGGTCGACGGTGATGTACAGCGGCTGCACCTTGTCGGCGAGTGGCCCCAGCTCGTCCAGCGCGGCCGTAAGGCGGCCGAGCGCACGCGGGCACACCATGCGGCAGTGGGTGAAGCCGAAGAAGACCGTCACCCACTTGCCTCGGTAGTCCTGCTCGGTCACCGCCGCGCCGTGGTGGTCGACGAGGCTGAAGGTGGCGTCGATCGGCGTCACGCCGGGTCCTCCTTGTCGTGCTGGCTGTCGCGCAGTGTGACGCTACTCCGTCGTGAACGTGCGGCTCGGATCACGAGGGAGCCGGCTACGAGCTGCTGCTCGCACAGGGCGTCGACGGGCGGCTGGCGCGGTTCGCGCGGACGCACGGCTGCTGGGACCGGCCCGACAACAAGCTCGACGACCTGCTGGTCAGCCTGGCCGGCAAGGTCTGGAAAGTGAAACGGGTCCCGGACTTGGAGCAGCTCGTCGTCGACCGGCTCGCCGATGCCACCGGCGAGCAGCCGTGCAGACGTTCCCGAAGCTCGACGAAGAACTCGACCGCCTGGCGGCAGGGTCCGGCCACCGGCTGGACTTCCAGAACCGGTACCCCGTCGCGGCGTAGCCTCCCCGTCAGTCGAGCCGGTGGATCACCGGCAGGATCCGGAAGTCGACGGTCGTCTGGTCGATCATCGCGTGTACGGGGGAGCCGGCGAGCTCGGTCATGATGCCGGCGGCGCCGGCGCGTGCGTCGGCTTCGCTGTCCCACGCGACGACGTCGACGACGGTGCCGTCCTCGTCCTGCGTGATGCGCCGCCAGCGGAAGCCGGGGCGGGTTTTGAGGTAGGCGTCCACGTCGGAGTTCACGGCGACGAAGTCGGTGCCGCCGAAGTCGCCGGTGAGGTGGAACGTGGTGATCTCGAGTGCTTCGGTCATGGTCGCCTTCCTGAGGGGTTCGCCGACCAGCATTCGGTGGGTGTCGTGCGCGCGGAAGGACGCGGCTTCCTGGGTGCCGCACACCCTGGCCTGAATTCAAGCGCTTGACTTAACTCGCGAAGATCCGGTTGACTGATCATGAACCGCAGGTCCAACGCGGGGAGGAGCAACGGTGGCCGGAGTGACCGGGAAGGCGATCCGCGCGGAGTCGACGCGGGAGCGGATCCTCGCGACGGCCGAGCGGCTGTTCGCCGAGCACGGCGTGTACGCGGTGTCCAACCGGCAGATCAGCGAGGCCGCGGGCCAGGGCAACAACGCCGCCGTGGGCTACCACTTCGGCACGAAAGCCGACCTCGTCCGCGCGATCGCCCGCAAGCACGCGGAGGGCATCGAGGCGATCCGGACGCGCATGGTCGCGCGGGTCGCCGAGGACGCCGGCGTGCGCGACTGGGTCGAGTGCCTGGTGCGGCCCGTCACCGACCACCTGGCCGCCCTGCGCGCCCCGACGTGGTTCGCGCGCTTCGCCGCGCAGGTGATGACCGATCCCGCGCTGCGCGGGATCATGATCGAGGAGGCCCTCAGCGCCCCGGCGCTGCACCGCATCCTCCACGGCCTCGACACCTGCCTGCCCCACCTCACCCCCGCCGCCCGCACCGAACGCGACGCCATGGCGCGCCTGCTGATGGTCCACACCTGCGCCGAACGCGAACGCGCCCTCGCCGAAGCCACCCCCACCCCGCGCCCCGACTGGCCCACCGCCGGCACAGGCCTCGTCGACGCCATCGTCGGCCTCTGGCTCGCCCCGGCCACGGTGACGACACCCGATGCCCGCTGACGCTCGTGCCGGTCGCGCGCGTGTGCTGGGTTGCCAGGGCAAGCGCCCGGCCCTGCGGTCGGCAGCCGATGGTCGATGGCGTTCGCTCCAGTTGTGCTCGAGCACGCGCTCTGGGGCGCCACAGCGAGAGCTCTGCAGCCGCCTCGGTTATCGGGGCGGCAACCGATGGCCGATGGGAGGCGCGCCGGCTGTGCCTGCGCATGTGCGCGCCTGGTCGGCGCGACAAGCACACCGGCCCCGCGCGTCGTGGGCGCGGGCTGGGCAATGCCGCTGCCGAGCGCCGACGTCGCGGCGGGCCTGCGGCACCCCGGCCGCGCCCCGCCTGCGCTGTAACAACACACGGGTGACCACCCCACCACCGTCCACTTCAGACCGACGAACCCACCCGCCGCGGAGGAACGCATGAGGAGCACGCTGGACCAGGCCACCCCGGGCGCCGACGAGGTGCCCGAGTTTCCGATGGCCCGGGCGGCCGGGTGCCCGTTCGACCCGCCGCCGCGGGCGCGCGAGCTGCAGGAGGCGGGGCCGCTGGCGCGGGTGCGGCTGTGGGACGGCAGCACGCCGTGGCTGGTCACGCGGTACGCGGACCAGCGGGCGCTGCTGGCGGACGCGCGGGTGAGCGTGGACATCACGCGGCCGGGTTACCCGAGCCCCGCGCCGTTGCCGCCGGGAGGGTCCGCGATCAGCTTCATCCTGATGGACAACCCGGAGCACGCGCGGTTGCGCCGGATGGTGACGGCGCCGTTCACGGTGCGGCGGATCGAGGCGCTGCGGCCGGCGGTGCAGAAGATCGTGGACGACTCGCTCGAGAAGATGCTCGCCGGGCCGAACCCGGTGGACCTGGTGGAGGCGTTCGCGCTGCCGGTGCCCTCGCTGGTGATCTGCGAGCTGCTCGGCGTGCCCTACCGCGACCACGACTTCTTCCAGACCAACAGCAAGGTCATCATCAAGCGCGACGCCGACCCGGCCGAACGCGCCGGCGGGCACCGCGCGCTGCTGGGGTACCTCGACGAGCTGATGGGGGAGAAGCTCGCCCACCGGCAGGACGACCTGCTGTCCGGCCTCGCCGACCGCGTCGAGGCCGGGGAGCTCACGCGCGCCGAGGCCGCGCAGATGGGCGTGCTGCTGCTGATCGCGGGCCACGAGACCACTGCCAACATGATCGCGCTCGGCACGCTGACCCTGCTGCGCCACCCCGAGCAGCTCGCCCTGGTCCGCGAGGCCGACGACCCGGCCGTGATCGCCGGTGCGGTCGAGGAACTGTTGCGCTACCTCACGATCACGCACAACGGCCGCCGCCGCGTGGCGATCGAGGACATCGAGATCGCAGGCGAGACGATCCGCGCGGGCGAGGGCCTGATCATGGCCAACGACATCGCCAACCGCGACGAGAGCGTGTTCCCCGATCCCGACGGGCTCGACGTGCGCCGCCCGGACTCGCGCCGGCACGTGGCGTTCGGGTTCGGCGTGCACCAGTGCCTCGGGCAGCCGCTCGCGCGGGTGGAGCTGCAGGTCGTCTACAACACGCTCTACCGGCGTGTCCCGACGCTCGCCCTCGCGGCCGGCCTCGACGAGATTCCCTTCAAGCACAACGGTTCCGTATACGGCGTGTACGAGCTGCCCGTCACTTGGTGATGCGAAGCCCTTCCAGCACCACGTCGAGGTAGGGCTCGGCGGTGCGGCCCGTCGCCGGGTCCTTCGGCAGAGCGCCGACGAGGGTGAGCACCTGCGTCGCCGTCACGTCGGGCCGGACGTGGCCCTCGGCGCGGGCGCGGTCGAGCAACGCGGCGAAGCTCGTCTTCATCGGGGCGCAGGTGGTGGCCACAGGGGAGCCGTCGTCGGCCAGCCCGTCGCCGACGTGCCCGCTCATCCCGGGGTACTCCGTAGCGGCGCGGTCGTAGAGCCGCAGCCACTCCGGAAGCCGGCCGGCGCCGTCGGGTGCGTCGAGCAGTTCGCGGGCCCGCGCGTCGAGCAGGTCCGCGCTCTCGCGCATGATCGCGGCGAACACGTGCTCGCGCGACGGGAAGTGCCGGTACAGCGTGCCGCGTCCGACCCCCGCCTCCTGCGCGACGACCTCCAGCGGTGCGTCGGTCCCCAGGCGCGCGAAGACGTCCTTCGCTGCTTCGAGGAGCACGTCGTAGTTGCGGCGCGCATCGGCGCGCTGGCGTTTGGCCGGACCGGTCACGCCGCCAGTGTATCCGGACGCCGTGTCCGCTATCACTATGACAACCGGACGCCGTGTCCATATCGTCGGTGGCAGGAAACGGACACGACGTCCGGATGGAGAGGAGATCCCATGGCCCCCGTGATCGCCGTGGTCACCGGCGCGAGCCGCGGCGCCGGCAAGGGCATCGCCCTGGCATTGGGCGCGACCGGCGCCACGGTCTACGTCACCGGCCGCAGCGCGAAGCCCGGCGACTCGCCCCACGGCGGCACGGTCGCCGACACCGCGGCCCTGATCGACGAGGCCGGCGGCACCGGCGTGCCCGTGGTCGTGGACCACGCCGACGACGAGGCCGTCGCCGCGCTGTTCGCCCGGGTCGCGCGGGAGCACGCCCGGCTCGACATCCTCGTGAACAACGCGGCGAAGGTCGCCGAGCCGATGCGACCCGGCGGGTTCTGGGCCAACCCGATCGAGGCGGCCGACCTGATCACCGTCGGCCTGCGCTCGCACTTCGTCGCCGCCCACCACGCCGCGCCGCTGCTGCTGGCCAACGGCCGCGGCCTGATCGTCCACACGGGCCACTACGGCGCCGTGTCCTACCACCAGGGCCCGGCCTACGGCGCGCAGAAGGCGGGCGCGGACAAGATGGCCGCGGACATGGCGAAAGACCTGCGTCCGCACCACGTCGCCGCCGTATCGATCTGGATGGGCGGCCTGCGCACCGAACGCGCCGAGGCGCACCTCGCGACGCTCCCACCGGCCGCCCGCACGGCCGTCCCGCGTGAGTCGCCGCAGTTCACCGGCCGCGTGATCGCCGCGCTCTACGCGTCGCCCGACCTGATGGCCTACTCGGGCCGCGCGCTCATCGGCGCGGAGCTCGGCGCGCGGCTCGGGGTCACCGACGTGGACGGCACCGCCCCGCGCAGCCGTCGCGACGAGCTCGGCGCGCCTCCTGAGCCGCACCCGTCGCTGCTCGGCTGAACCGGTCCGAAGAAACCTTTCGCCACGCTCGCCGCGCCGTGTCGAGTTACGGTCGGGCTGTTCGTCATCCTCTTCGGACGAGCTGGACCAGATGAGGCGGAGGACACGTGCAGTACATACTGCTGATCTACAACTGCGTACGCCCCGAACCAGGCGACCCCGGGTTCGAGGAGGCGGTGGCGCGGGTGAACGCGTTCGCCGACGAGTGCCGGCGCCGCGACGTGTGGGTGGAGGGCAAGCCGCTGCAGCCGGAGTCGACGGCGACCACCGTGAGTGTGCGGGACGGGCGCACGTTGATCACCGACGGCCCGTTCGCGGAAACCCACGAACACCTCGGCGGGTTCTACCTGTTCGACTGCCGCAACCTCGACGAAGCCCTCGAACTCGCCGCGTTGTGCCCGATGGCCGAGGAAGGGTCGATCGAGGTGCGGCCGGTCGTCGGGATCCCGGGTGTGAGCCACGCGCCGGTCGACGTGGCGGCCCCTGCTGAGTGAGCCGGCGCCCGCTGCGGTGGAGCGGGTCTACCGCGCGGACCGTGCGCGAATGCTCGCCGCGCTGATCCGCGTGCTCGGCGACTTCGAGCTCGCCGAAGACGCGTTGCAGGAGGCGTGCGCACTCGCCCTGCGCAAATGGGCCGCCGTACCTGACGACCCGGTCGCGTGGCTGCTCACGGCGGCGCGCAACAGCGCGATCGACCGGCTGCGCCGCGCCCGCCTGGGCCGGGAGAAGCTCGCGGCGATCGGGGTCCGGCCGGAGGAGGTGCCGATGTCCGACTTCTCCGACCGGCGCCTGCTCGAAGTCGGCGACGAACGGCTCAGCCTGATCTTCACCTGCTGCCACCCGGCGCTCGCCGAGCCGGCGCGCGTTGCGCTGACGCTGCAGGCCGTGGTCGGGCTGACGGCAGGGCAGATCGCGCGGACCTTCCTGATCGGTGAAGCCACGCTCGCACAGCGGCTGGTCCGGGCCAAGCGCAAGATCCGCGACGCCGGCATCACGCTCGAAGTCCCGCCTGATCACCTGCTGCCCGAACGGCTCGCCGGCGTGCTTGCCGTGGTGTACCTGATCTTCACCCAGGGCTACACCGCCGCGGCCGGCTCACCCGAGCACACCGCGTTGCGGCAGGAAGCGATCCGGCTCGGCAAGCTCGTGGCCACGCTGATGCCGGACGAACCGGAGGCGCTCGGCCTCGTCGCCGTGCTGCTGCTGCACGATTCGCGCGCGGCCGCGCGCCACGACGGCGAAGGTGACGTGGTGCTGCTGGAAGACCAGGACCGCACGCGGTGGGATCAGGCCGAGATCGCGGAAGCCCTCGGGCTGCTGGACCGCGCGTTGCGCCACGGCGAGCCCGGGCCGTACCAGGTGCAGGCCGCGATCGCGGCGCTGCACGCGCAGGCGCCGTCGGCCGAACTCACGGACTGGGCCGGTATCGCGGGCCTGTACACGCGGCTGCTGGAGCTCACGCCTTCCCCCGTCGTCGCGCTGAACCACGCCGTGGCGGTCGCGATGGCGCGGGGCCCGGCCGACGGGCTCGCGTTGATCGACCGCATCGACGGCCTCGAGCACTACCACCTGATGCACGCCGCGCGCGCCGACCTGCTGCGCCGCCTCGACCGGCGTGCCGAAGCGGCCACCGCCTACCGGCGTGCCCACGAACTGGCCCACACGCCGGCGGACCGGCGGTTCCTCGCCGGCCGCCTGCTCGACCTCGACGCACTCGACACTGGGGAGACACCGTGAGACTGTCCATTCTGGAGCGTGGCCACCGTCGTCGCGCGAAGCTGTTCCTCTCGGCCACGTCCGCGGTGTCCCGCGTGGACAGTCCCGACATCGTGCTGACGCTGCTGTACCGGCCGGAGTTCATGACCCGCGCCCTGCTGGACCTCACGGCGGCGGCCATGCGCGGCCCGTCGTCCTGGACGCCCGGCGAGCGCGAGTACCTGGCGATGGGCACCGCGAAGCTGCACGAGTGCCCGTTCTGCATCGTCACCCACGCGGAGCTCACGCGCATCGCCGGCGAGGGCGAGGTCGACCCGGACGAGCCGGCGTCCGCCCGCCCGGAACTGCGGGCGGTGCGCGCCTTCCTCGACACCGTTTCGCAGCCGGGCGGCGAGCCGGACGCGTCGCTGGTCGCCGACGTGCCCGCGCCGGCCGTGCTGGAGGCACTGCGAGTGAACCTGGTGTGGGACGTGGTCAACCGCCTGGCCAACGCGTTCGGCTTCGAGCTGCGCGACGGCCAGCTGGAGAGCGGCACCCGGTCGCTGCACCGCTTCGGCTACCGCTTCCCGGGCTTCCTGCTGTCGGGCGGTCCGCACACCGACCACGGCGACGTCGTCTCGAACCTCCGCCACGCGGTGACCGAGGCCCGCGGCGTCACCGACCGGGCCCTGCGCGCGGCGCTCATCGCGGACGCGCCGGTGGCCGAACCGTGGCAGACCTACGCCGAAGCCGTCCGCACGGCGTCCTACCGTGTGACCGACGCGGACGTCGCCGCGTTGCTGGCCGCGGGCCACACCGAGGACGAGGTCTTCGAGGTCACGGTCGCGGCCGCAGTCGGCGCCGCACTGGCCGCGTTCGACCGGGGCCGGAAGGCGGTCGGCCAGTGACCCGGCGCGGTCGAGACCTCGACGGCCGGAGTCGCGCCCGCCGTTAGCCGGCGCCGCGTCAGGAGCTGGAGACCCACAGCGCGGTGATCGGCTCGCTCAGCCCGGTCGTGCCCGCTTCCTGACCGTTCTTGCCGGGTCGCTGCCACCCGCCGAAATCGGGCAGGTACACCGAATACTCGATCTGCTGACCGGGCTGATTGCCGAACAGCTCGGCGTGGACCGGGCTCGGCGCCGCTTTCGCTGTCCTGGACCGCGTTCGCCGGCGCCGCGCTCGCGGCCGGGAATCCGACGAGGCCGGTGCTGGCAGCCGAGGTGGTGACGGACAGGACCGTGACCAGGCGTCTCAAGGGTTTCTCCCGAAGGTTCTTCCGGTGCCAGGAAGCCCTGGCGCCCGGCTACACCAGGGGCGCGAGCGGAACCACGGCCAAGTCCTCGACCTGGCTCGAAATGTGGCAAAGCCCCGACTGCGTGCCGGTGAGTGTGTCCATATCGGACACACCCACCGGCCGGCGTCACGCGGCGACCGGCTCCCACGCGGCCCGGCCGAGGAACGCGAGCATCCGCGTCTGGTCGTCCGACCCGGGCGGCGGCGTGAGTTCCGGGCCGAAGAAGCCGGGGGCGCGCACGGCGTGCGCGCGGGCCCAGTCGAAGGCGGCGGCGACCGTGGCGGGGTCGAGGCGCACGTCGGCACCCAGGGCGTGGCCGATGTCCCACGCGTGGGCCACCAGGTCGGTGGTCAGCAGGCTCACCACGGCGGCGACCGGTACCTCGCCGAGGCCCGGGATCGTGGTGGTCCGCGCGAGCGCCTCGGGGGTCAGCGCGGCGAGGCAGGCCGTGCGGGCCGTCCGCCAGCTCGTGAGCGGGTCGTCGCCGGCGATCGGCGCGGGGTGGGGCGAACCCGGTGCGCCCGAGCGGTCGGCGTAGTCCTCTCCGGTGGCCCAGGCGCGCAGTTGGTGCTGGCCCCAGACCGCGTGGCCCGCGAGGTCGCGCACCGACCACTCGGGGCACGTCGAACGTGCTTCCCAGCGCTCGGCCGGCACCGCGGTGAGCACCGCGTCGAACCCGTCCTGCGCCTGCCGGTACAACGCCAAAGTGTCCATCGTCCGTCCTTTCCACGAGGTCCTTGCACCCCGAGGACGAACGGGCGCGGCCCGGCTCGACAGTGGCCTGGGGACTGGTTCAAGGACTGGCGGCGAGGAACACGAAAGCCGCCAGCAGCGTGAGGTGGACGCCGCCCTGCAGGCGCGTCGCGCGGCCCGGCACCACAGTGAGGCCGCCGACCACGACGGTGATCACCAGCAGCACTATCTGCGTGGCGTCCAGGCCCAGCAGCAGCGGCCCGCTGAGCCAGATCGACGCGAGCGCGATCGCCGGGATCGTGAGGCCGATGCTGGCCATCGCCGAACCCAGCGCGAGGTTCAGGCTCACCTGCACGCGGTCGCGCCGCGCGGCGTTGGTGGCGGCGAGCGTCTCGGGCAGGAGCACGAGCAGCGCGATCACCACGCCGACGAACGACTGTGGGAACCCCAGCGCCGCCACGCCGGCCTCGATCGCCGGTGACTCCACTTTGGCCAGCCCGACCACCGCCACGAGCGCCACCAGCAGCAATCCGAGGCTGAACAGGGCGGTGCGGGTCGTCGTCGGCTTCGCGTGCGAATCCTCCTCGACGACGGCGCCTTCGACGTCGATCGGCAGGAAGAAGTCGCGGTGGCGCACGGTCTGCGTGACCACGAAAAGCCCGTAGAGGATCAGCGACGCGATGGCGGCGAACGCCAGCTGCCCGGGAGAGAACTCCGGGCCGCTGCGGGAAGTGGTGAACGTGGGCAGGACGAGGCTGAGGGTCGCGAGCGTCGCGACGGTGGCCAGCGCGGAGCCGGTGCCCTCCGCGTTGAACACCGTCGTCTTGCGCCGCCACGCGCCCACCAGCAGCGACAGGCCGAGGATGCCGTTGCACGTGATCATCACGGCCGCGAAGACCGTGTCCCGCGCCAGCGAAGCCGTCTTCGGGCCGCCGGAGATCATGAGCGTGACGATCAGTGCCACCTCGATCACCGTGACGGCCACCGCGAGCACCAGCGATCCGAACGGCTCGCCGACTCGGTGTGCGACCACCTCCGCGTGGTGCACCGCCGCGAGCACCGCGGCCGCCAGCACCACCGCGACGATGATCACCGGCACCGTCCCGAGCACCCGCCCCCACGTCACCGCCAGCACGACCACCGCGACCGCCGGGGCGATCGTCGTCCACCGCAACCAGGGAGAACTCGTCCGGGAAGCCATGGAAGGCAGCTTCCCAGATCACCCCGGCAAACGCCCCCGGAGCGCGCCGCGCCGGGTGACGGCGATCCCCGTGACCGCCTGGCCGTCCTCCTTCTGTTCCCGGGAGGGGGGACGGCCGGTTTCGTCCGGCGGGGGCCGGGCAACCCCGGTGGAGGAAGGGCGAACCGGCGGCGGTTCGCCACGCCGCGACCGAGCGGGGGATACCGCATGCGCATCGGCTACACGTTGATGACCGAGCAAGCCGGGCCGAAGGAGCTGGTCGCCCACGCGGCCGGGGCGGAGCGGGCCGGCTTCGACTTCGAGGTCTGCAGCGACCACTACTCGCCCTGGCTCGCGGAGCAGGGACACGCGCCGTACGCGTGGAGCGTGCTCGGCGCGGTGAGCCAGGTGACCGAACGGGTGGACCTGATGACGTTCGTGACCTGCCCGACGATGCGGTACCACCCGGCCGTCGTCGCCCAGAAGGCCGCGACGATCCAGCTGCTGTCCGACGACCGGTTCACCCTCGGCCTCGGCGCGGGGGAGAACCTCAACGAACACGTCGCCGGGCAGGGCTGGCCGCCGGTGAACGTGCGCCACGACATGCTCGCCGAGGCCGTGCAGATCATCGGCGGCCTGTTCGACGGCGGGTCGTTCAACTACGACGGCAAGCACTTCCGCGTGGACTCCGCGAAGCTGTGGGATCTCTCGCCGACGCGGGTGCCGATCGGGATCGCCGTGTCCGGCAAGCAGTCCGTGCACCGGTTCGCCGCGCAGGCCGACGTGATGATCGCGGTCGAGCCGGATCCGGCGCTGTGCAGCGAATGGGACGCCACCCGCCTCGGCCCGCCGACGCGCAAGGTCGCCCAGCTGCCGGTGTGCTGGGATCCCGACCGGGACGCGGCCATCCGGCGAGCGCACGACCAGTTCCGCTGGTTCAGCGGGGGATGGAAGGTCAACTCGGAGCTGCCGGGGCCGGCCGGGTTCGCGGGCGCGACGCAGTTCGTGCGCCAGGACGACGTGGCCGCGGGTATCCCGTGTGGTCCGGAGGTGGGGCCGATCCGGGAAGCGGTGCAGCAGTTCGCGGATTCGGGGTTCACGGACCTGGCGCTGATCCAGATCGGTGGCGACCGGCAGGAGGAGTTCCTGGCCTTCGCGGAGAAGGAGCTGTTGCCGGCTTTGCGGGCGTAGCGCCGGTGAAAAAGCGGCTGATTTCCCGATGTCTGCCCGGGGTATCCGGCGGACATGAGTTGTAGCCGTGGAAAAGTGGAGATCTCGGCCCGGGTCCGCCTCGACGGACCCGAGGACCTGGCGAAGGAGTACACGCCCGGGGTCGCCGAGGTGGCCGAACGGGTGGCCGACGACCCGTCCGCGCTGATGCGAGAGACGGTGAAGGCCAACTCGGTCGCGATCGTGTCCGACGGTTCGGCGCTGCTCGGCCTGGGCGATCGCGGCCCGGCCGCCGCGCTGCCCGTGATGGAGGGCAAGGCGGCGTTGCTGAAGCGGTTCGCCGACGTTGACGCGTGGCCGATCTGCCCGGTCAGCCGGGAGCCGGACGACCTGGTGCGGACGGTGAAGGACCTCGCGATCTCGTTCGGCGCGATCAACCTCGAGGACATCGCCGCGCCGAGGTGCTTCACCGTCGAGCGCCGCCTGCACGATGAGCTCGACATCCCCGTCTTCCACGACGACCAGCACGGCACGGCGGTCGTCGTGCTCGCCGCGCTGCACAACGCGATGAAGCTGACCGAACGTGAGCCCGCCGGCACTTCGGTGGTGATCTCCGGCGCGGGCGCGGCGGGCAGCGCCACGGCACGGCTGCTGCGCGAGGCCGGCTACGAGCGGATCGCCGTCTGCGACAGCCAAGGCGTGCTGCACCCCGACCGTGACCTCGTCGGCGAGAAGCGCTGGCTCGCGGAGAACACCAACCGCGACGGGGCCGCCCAGGGCAGCCTGCGCGACGCGCTCTCCGGCGCCGACGTCTTCATCGGCGTCAGCGCCGGCGGCCTGCTCGGCGAAGACGACGTCGCCGCGATGGCCGACCGCGCGATCGTGTTCGCGCTGGCCAACCCGGACCCCGAGATCGACCCGGACGTCGCGGGAAAGCACGCGCAGATCGTCGCGACGGGCCGCAGCGACCACCCGAACCAGATCAACAACGTGCTCGTGTTCCCGGGAGTCTTCCGCGGCCTGCTGGACTCCGGCGCGCCCCGCGTCACCAGCCGCATGCTCCTCGCCGCGGCCCGCGCCCTCGCCGGCGTCGTCGCCGACGACCTCACCCCGCAGCGCATCGTGCCGACCGTCTTCGACGACGGTGTGGTGGAAGCCGTCGCGGGCGCGGTGACGGGTGCTGCGAAGGAGGATTGAGGCAGTGCCGAGGGCCGACCGGAACGGCGTGTCCGGTCGGCCCTCGGCACTGTGATGTCCGGTCGGAGATCTCCGGTGGGGGATATCTGGTGGTGTCCGGGTGGTGCGGGCACACCCCGCCGCCTGTCCGCACCACCCGGGGTCAGGGGGTCACGGGTGGCGCAACAGGGCGGCGAACCCACCGGGCAGGTCGAGGCGCTCGTCCATCACCACCACGTCCGCGCCGACGGCCACGGCGGCGTAGGGGAGGGCCTCGTCGGCGCGGTGGGGTGCTGGTTCGGAAGCGCCGAGCGCCGCCAGCCGGGGCGCGGCGACGCCGACCTGGGTGGGTTCGCGGCCGGTCAGCACCTCGGCGTCGCCGGGGTCGCCGACGAGCAGGGTGGCGACGTTGGCCTCGGACAGCGCCGCCGTGACGGCCTCCAGGCCACTGACGGCGAGGCCTGAACCGCGACCGGCCTCGGCGCGGAAGCGTTCGGCGAGGTCGTCGAGCTCGCCGAGGCGGCGGCCGGCCAGCAGCTCGTGGACGTGCTCGTCCAGCTCGGCCCGGTCGGCGCCGGCGGCGCGGCCCCCGGCGTCCGTCTCCTCGGTGACCGCGCGCACGGGCTCGGGCAGCAGGCCGAGCAGCTCGGCGCGGGCCTGCACTTCGCCGGCCAGCACGACCAGGCGGGCGCCGGTCCGTTCGACCGTCTTGGCCACGGCTGCGGCGACGTCCTCGAGGTTGTGCCGCACGGCTTCCTCGGTGCGGTGCTGCAGGTTCCGGTGCGCCGGGCCGCCGCCGCGGACCTTGTGCACGTCGTCCTCGGGGCCCTGCACGGTTTCCGCGCGCACGGTGCCGTCGGGGTGGTGCACCTCCACGTCCGCGCCGTGGCGATCGACGAGCACCACCACGTGCTCGGGCGCGTTCTCGGCGTGCGTCACCACCGGCAGGAAGTACGGCAGGTCCGAGTACCGCGCCTCCTGCGCGGCTGGAGGCGCGGCGAGCCGGCGGTCGGCCACGATCTCGCCGTGCGCGGCGATCAGGCTCCGCCCGGCCTGCCCGACGGGCGGGGGAGCGGCCTCGATCGCGTCGGTGATCGCGGCGACCGTCGCCGGGTCGGCGTCCTGCTCGGACAGCGCCGCGTTGATCTCCTTGAGCCGCAGTCGAAGCTGCTTCGCCGCGTCTTCCGTGTCGTGTGACTGGTCGAAGTGGACCGAGGCGAACGGTCCGGTCGCTGTCGTGAGGGGACGCAGGTCGTGGGTGTCCACAAGGGACTCCTTTCTGGTGCGCGGGATCAGGTGCGCGTCGGCAGGAGCTCCTGGACCTTGGTCTTGAGGCCCTGGGCGACCAGGTGCCACGCGTGGGGGTCGCCCTTGAGCACCGATTCGGTCATGGATTTGATCTGCTCGAAAGTCGCGTGCGGCGGGATCGGCGGCACCTCGGGGTCGCACCGCACGTCGAGAACGGTCGGGACGTCGGCGGTGAGCGCCGTGGTCCAGGCGTCACCGAGCCGCTCAGGGTCGTCGACCGCGATGCCGCCCAGCCCGATGCCGCGGGCGAAGTCCGCATAGGACACTTCGGGCAGCGACTGCGACGGCTCGAACTTCGGCGCGCCGCCCATCGCGCGCAGCTCCCACGTGACCTGGTTGAGGTCACCGTTGTGGAAGACGCAGATCACACACCGCTGGTCGGGCCACAGCTCGCGGTAGCGCGCGAGGGTGAGCAGCTCGGCCATGCCGTTCATCTGCATGGCCCCGTCGCCCACGAGCGCGACCACCGGGCGGTCGGGATGCGCGAACTTGGCGCCGATCGCGTACGGCACCCCCGGGCCCATCGTCGCGAGAGTCCCTGACAGCGAAGCGCGGATCCGCCCGCGGATGCGCAGGTTGCGGGCGTACCAGTTCGCCGTCGAGCCGGAGTCGGCGGTGACGATCGTGTCCTCGGGGATCCGCTCGGACAGCTCGTGGACGATCCGCATCGGGTTGATCGGGTCCGCCGCCAGCATGGCCTGCCGTGTGACGGTGTCCGTCCACTCGGCCACGTTCTTCTCGATCCGCTCACGCCACGCGCGCTCGGTCTTGCGCTCCAGCAACGGGAGGAGCTGTTCCAAAGTGGACTTGGCGTCGCCGAGAAGGGTGACCTCGGTGGGGTAGCGCAGGCCCAGGTACCGCGCGTCGAGGTCGATCTGCACTGCGCGCGCCTGCCCGAACGGGGGCAGGAACTGGCTGTACGGGAAGCCGGAGCCGATGATCAGCAGCGTGTCGCAGTCGTGCATGAGCTCGTAGCTCGGGCGCGTGCCCAGCAGGCCGATCGCGCCGGTCACGTACGGCAGGTCGTCGGGCAGCACGTCCTTGCCCAGCAACGCTTTGGCCACCCCCGCGCCCGTCAGCTCGGCGACCTCGCGGACCTCGGTCACGGCGTTGCGCGCGCCTTGGCCGAGCAGGATCGCGACCTTCTCGCCGGCGTTGAGGACCTCGGCCGCCCGCGTCAGCTCCTCGTCCGGCGGCACGACCTTCGCGCGCGGGTGGCCGGGCGGGCTGGAGGGCACGTGCTTGAACTCGTGCTCGGGCGGCGAGTACGGCAGCTCCTGCACGTCCGCCGGGATGATCAGGGCCGTGGGGGCGCGCTGCGCGAGCGCGGTGCGGATGGCGCGGTCGAGCGCGTTGGGCAGCTGCTCGGGCACGTTGACCTCGACGAGGTACTCACTCGCGACGTCCTTGAACAGCGCCTGCAGGTCGACTTCCTGCTGGTAGCTGCCGCCCATCGCGCTGCGCGCGGTCTGGCCGACGATCGCCACCACGGGCACGTGGTCGAGTTTGGCGTCGTAGAGGCCGTTGAGCAGGTGGATCGCGCCGGGCCCGGACGTCGCCGCGCACACGCCGACGCGTCCGCTGAATTTCGCGTACCCGACGGCCTCGAACGCGGCCATCTCCTCGTGCCGCGCCTGCACGAACCGCGGCTCGTTCCCCGCGGCGCCGAACGCGGTGACGAGGCCGTTGATCCCGTCCCCGGGATAGCCGAACACCAGCTCGACATCCCATTCGCGCAGCCTCTGCAACACGTAGTCCGCAACGGTTGTGGTCATTCCGCCCGGGTACCGCGGGGTCGCGGCGGGCAAACATCGGCGGGGCCGCTCAATCTTCGTGCGAGCGCCGGCGCAGGATGAGCCGCAGCACGACGATCAGGCCGAGCAGGCTAGCGAAGACCGGGACCGGGTTGGCGCGCACGGTTTCGGCGCCCTGGCGGAACTTCGCGGCCGTCGGTTCGCCGACGACCGTGCCGACCTTGGCTTCGGCCTGGTCCAGCCGGTCGTCGATGCCCTGCTTGATCTTCGGGCGTACGTCGAGCTTCTGCTCGAGGCTTTCCAGCGTCTGCGCGAGCTCGGCGCGAGTGGCGTCGCGGTCGATGCGGACCTCGTCCGGGGTATCCGGGAACTCGCGGTTCACGAGCGCACCTCCTGCCTGACGATTTCGACGTCCTCGCGGACGCCTTCGATGGCTTCCTGCGGCACGGGCGGCGTCGCGTTCTTGATCTGCGTGCGCCCGACGAGCGCCGCGATCCCGGCGACGACGAACAACGCGCCCGCGACGACCAGCGCCGACGCCCATCCGGGCAGCACGAGCGCGAGCGCCATGATCGCGGCGGCCACCAGCGCCCCCGCGCCGAACAGCGCGACGAGTCCGGCGGCGCCGAACAACCCGGCGCCCACGCCCATCCGCGTGCTCTTCTGCTTCAGCTCCAGGACCCCGAGCCGGACCTCGTCGCGCACCAGCCGCTTCACCTGGTCGGTGAGGTCGGAGACGAGCTCGCCGAACGAGCGTTCCTTCGGCGGAATCGGCTGCACCTCTTCGGTCACCACAGCACCTCCATCGTCGCGTCGCCCTCCGGCGCGGGCCGCCGGGTGGTCCCCGGGTTCCCGCTCTCGCTTCGGCTCAACCTTCATCGGGCGCGGTTCGCTTCGAGCGCCGCAGCCGTACCAGAAACCTGAAGCACGTCGTGGTCCCGCAACGCGCGCGGCCGGCGGAGCCGCCCGGCGGTGGTTGGCGCGGCGGACCGTGTGGGTACCCGGCGGGCCAGGAGGTGGTCCCATGACCGACTACCGGCACAGCGCCACGGTGGAACTGCCCGCCGACGAGCTGTTCGCCTACCTGCGCGAACCGCGCAACTTGCCGCACTACTTCTCGCAGATGCAAGCGGCGCGCCCTGAAGGCGGCGACACCGTCCACGTCGAGGCCGAGGTCCACGGCCGGCACGTCGAAGGTGACGCCTGGCTCAAAGTGGACGAAGGCACCCGCACCCTGTCCTGGGGCGCCGAAGGCCCGGACGACTACCACGGCACCCTCTCGATCGACGAGGCCGGACCCACGGCCAGCCGCGTGGAGGTGACCTTGAGCAGCGTCCGCGAGGGCTCCGGCGACGAGATCCAGCGCGGCCTCGAGGAGACGGTCGCGGCCCTGGCCCACACCGCGGTCGCCGACTCCTCCGTGGACCCGTGATCGAGACGACGCTGCCGGCGCGAGACCCGGCAGCGTCGGTTCTCAGTCCTTCTTCGCGTGGATGTTCACCTGTACGAGAGCGGCGGCGAGCCGGGCCACGTCGTCGCCCGCGACGAGGCTGGCGAGCTTCTCGGGATCCGCCGGCAGCCCGGCCTTCTTCGCGCCGGCCAGCGCCCGTTTGTCGAAGTACGGGCGCACCCACGGCCACACGGCCTGGACCTCCTCGCAGAAGATCTGCGCGCCGGTCGGACCGATGCGGGGGAACTCCGTGAGCAGCTTCTCCAGCCGTTCCGGCGAGCTGCCGGCGGCGTCGGCGAGGTTGCGCAGGTCGTCCTGGTAGCGCTCGTGCAGGAACTCCGCGCTGTCCACGAGGTAGCGGGCGGTGCTCTCGTCGTAGCGCACGTAACGGCCGCGCCCCAGCGCGTGGACGCGGTCGGTCCACTCGGAGTCCCGCATGGCCTTCGGAGTCCGCCAGCCTGCCTGCCACAGCTCCTTCGCGGCGGCCACGGCGATGTCGGAACCGATGCGCGCCGACATCAGCGTGGTGAGGACGAGCAGCTGGTACAGCGGCTGCGGTTTGTCGGCGAGCTTGATGCCGGCCTGCTCGGCGTGGGTGGTGCCGTACTCGGCCAGTACGTCCTCCACTGTGGTCATTCGCGATTCCTCCGGTTCGAGGCTGGTGTCGCACGGTCCTCAGTGGACGGAGGTCAGCGCCGCCCGGACCCGGTCGACGAACCCCGGCCCCGTCCGCAGCAGCGCGTTCGGGGGTGTGCGGTCGGCGATGACCGGGTGGGGCAGTGAGTCCGCGCCCCGGCGGGCTTCGAGCGCGTCCTGGCCGAGCTCCCGCAACCGGTCGGCCGGGTAGCGGTTGCGCAGCCCGGTGACCGCGGGCCCGGCTTCGCGCAGGTGTCGCCGGACGGTGTGGATCAAGGTTGCCAGCAGGCGCTCGAAGCGTGCGTCCTGCGGACCCAGGCCTTCCATCCGGCGCATCAGGTCGTCCGCGCCGTGCAGGGCCGGGCCGGGCGGCAGGAACGGCTCCTCGGCCACCTCGTGCTGCACGAGCTGGGCGATGAGGTGATCGGCCACTTCCCTGCGGTTCTCCGGGCTGCCGTGGTCGGTTTCCAGTTCGGTGCAGATCCTGCTCAACTCCAGGTGGTCGTCGGCGAGGACGGAGACGAGGTCATCGGTGCTCATGGTTGTGCTCCCAGCGTCATCGCCTCGTCGGGTACCCACTCCGCATGGGGTCAACCGCCTGAGTGAAGCGTCACTTACCGTGGTCGGCGACGCGGTTGACGACCTCGGCGACGAGCTCCGGCTCGTCGACCGTCACGGTCAGGCTGGGGTGGCGGACCAGGCCCCACGGGTCGAGCCCGCGGACCGGCCCGCGGAAACCGAGGCAGACGCCGCGTTCGGTGGTCGTGCCGAGGGTGAGGCCGCGGTCGGCGAAGGACAGGTGCGGGCCGAGCGCGCGCCACGTGCGGTATGGCCCGGTGACCCGGGCGCCGGCGAGGTTGTCCAGTGGCGTCGTGACGAGCCAGGAGCCGAGGCGCACGGACAGACCTTCTGCGTCGAGGCGGAGGCCGTTGCGGTCGCCGAGGAGGCGGCGCAGCCACGCGGGGCCGGCGAAGCGGGCCCACATTCGGTAGTGCACCTCGGTGAACTGCGGGGGTTCGGCGGACTGCCTCGGCTCGGTCGTTTCCAGGACCGGCTGTCGTTCGCGCTGCATGGACCCTCCTCGGTACTCGCGTCGGAACCGGCCGAGGTCAGCGCCGCGGCAGGACACAGAACTCGTTGCCCTCGGGGTCGGCCAGGACGATCCAGTGCTCGTCGTCCGGGTCGTCGAGGATTTTCGCGCCGAGGGTGACGAGGCGTTCGACCTCGTCGCGCTGCTCGACGGTGCCGGGCGCGACGTCGAGGTGCAGCCGGTTCTTGACGGTCTTCCCCTCGGGCACGGGCTGGAACAGCAGCGACACGCGGCCGGGCGCCTTGAGCTCGACGTAGGTCAGCCCGTGGTGGTCGGTCCAGCGTTCGGTGGCCGGGTAGTCCAGGGCCTCGCGCCAGAACTCGGCCAGTGCCTCGGCGTTGCGGCAGTCGATGGCGACGGCGATCAGCCGGCTGTTCACGATCCGCCTCCCTCTTCAGGCGATGAAAGTCCAGAGTGGACGCGCCGATCCCGTCGGCAGGCGGCTGCCGACGGGATCGGGCTCGGGCCGGCAGTCAGCGGCCCAGGGCTCTTTGCAGTTCCTTCTTCGTCATGCTCGAGCGCCCCTTGACGTTGCGCTGCCTGGCCTCGTTGTACAGCTGAGCCCTGGTCGGCCCGCCCGGCCCGAGGCCTTTGCCGCTGCGTTCCCCGCCGCGCTGCTGCGAGCTCTTGTCGCGGATCGAGGTCTTGCTCGCGGTGCGGGACTCGCGGAACGGGCGCGGTTCTTGTTCACGTACGGGCGGCGATCTCCTCGGCCCGCGAAGTACTCGCGCCGCGGTCTTGCTGTGCCGACTTGATGTGCTCGTACTGGCGCTCTCGCTTGTCGCTCCAGGTTTCCTGAGGCACGGCTCCTCCTTCGTGGCCGACGGACACCCGTTGCGGCGCAGGTAAAACCGGTCAGGAGCCCGACTGCGGGTCGGTGTCGTCATGCGGGTCCTGCGAGGTGCCTTGTTCTCCGCGGACGGTCTCACGCTGCTCCTCGGCGGATTCGCCGTAGGGATCGTCGCGTTCTTCGTGCTTTTCCGGGTCGCTCATGGTTGAGTCCTCCTCCCGCTCGCCGGGGTCCGCCGACCCGGACCCGGAGCCCATGGGGTCCGGGCGCGAGTCGTGGGCTTCCTGGGCGGCGTCCTTGGCCTCGCTGATCGCGTGGCGCACTTCCTCGAGCTGCTCGTCCAGCTGCTTCTCGTCGGCAGTCATGGGTGGCTCCCTTCCTGCCTCTCGGTTACCACCGCGCACGGACGGTGAAACCGGGTCAACGCTGCGGCGGAGGAGCGACGTCACCACGCCACGTGCCGGTTTCGCGGCCGTCGCGGTGCTCGATGAACGTCTTGAACCGCTGCATGTCGTCCTTGACCCGGCGGTCGAGGATGCCGAGCTTGTCGGCCGCGGTCTCGGCGAACCCGTCGGGATCCAGGTCCATCTGGGCCGTCACCCGGGTGGTCTCGTCGTCGAGCCGGTGGAACGTGATCACGCCGGCGTGCGTCGGCCCGGAGTCCGACGCCCAAGCCACGCGCTCGTCGGGGTGCTGCTCGGTGATCGTCGCGTCGAACTCCCGTGTGACCCCGCCCAGCGCGATCTTCCAGTGCGTGTGCGTGTCGTCGACCTGGCGTACTTCCTCGACGCCGTCCATGAAGCGCGGGAACGACTCGAACTGCGTCCACTGGTTGTACGCCGCGGAAACCGGTACGTGCACGTCGACGAACTCGGTGATGGTGCTCATGGGGCTCCCTTCGTCGTCTCTGCGTTCCTTCGCGGCTTACCCCGTGCGGAAGGACCGAAACGGACACGAGCGGTTGACTCTTTCGGAAGTTACGTCGGAAGCCTGTGCGTCACAGTTCGATTTGTGGTCTGATATGCCTCGCTATCCGATATGACGCAGTGGGGGATGGATGAAAAGCGTGGTTTGGTGGTCTGTCGGCCTGCTGTTCGGGCTGGGGTTGATGGCGCTCGGCGTGTTCGGCACCGGGTCATCCGGCAAGGTGCTGTGCGGCAGCGACGAAATGCGGCCGGGGCAGACCTGCGACAGGACCCAGTACGGCGTGACGTCGAGCGAGACCTACGAAGAGAAACTGCAGGAGTCGATCGACGACGCGAAGACCTTCGAGGGCGGCGGCCGGTGGGTCACGTTCGGGATCGGCGCGGGGATCGCGGCCGCGTGCGGTTGGCGGCTGGTGGTCGCGATCCGGCGCAGGGCCAACCAGGGGTCCGGCCCGGTTTCCCAGCCCGTGCCCGTGCAGCAGCCCGGCTTCGCTCCGCCGCCGGGGTCCCAGCAGCCGTCGGCGTACCAGCAGCAGGTGGGGTCCCAGCAGCAGTCGGCGTACCAGCAGCAGGCGGGGTCCCAGCAACAGCCGGGGTACCAGCAGCCGCCGGGATTCCCGCCGCAGGGAGGGTTTCAGCAACCGCCGCCGCCGGGATACCAGCCGCAGCACCGGCCGTATCAGCAGTAGCGACTCAGCCAGCCGCGGGCAGGAACTCCCGCAGTACTTCGGCCAGGCGGTCCGGCTGATCCTCGGGGACGAGCGTCCACGAGTCGGCGATTTCGACGAGCCGGCCGCCTGGGAAGAGTTCGGCCAGGCGGCGGCCGTGGGACACCGGCATCATGCGGTCCTCCGGCGCCCACACGACCAGCACGGGGCGGTCGAAGTCGGAGAGCCGTGCCGTCCACCGCAGCAGGACGTCGCGGCTCGGAGTCGAGACGGCGAACTTGGCGAGGTCGCGGCGGATGGCGCGGTCGCGGGTGGCCGGGGCGAACCAGTCGTCGAGCACGGTGTCGGCGATGCCGTGCTTGGCGAGGCCGCCGTAGGCTTTCTCGTTGTGGCGGAAGAACTTCGTGCGCAACAGTCGCATGAGGAGCCAGGCGCCGCCGGGAACTTCGGCCAGCCGCGCCAGCGGCCGGGCGGGTGGCGGCGGGAAGTTGTCGAACGCCTCGCACGCGACGAGCACCAGCCGGCCGACGCGGTCGGCGCGGCCTTCGGACACGAGGAACTGCGGGCCGCCCCAGTCGTTGAGGACGAGGGTGACATCGGCGAGGCCGAGGCGCTCCAGGAACTCGCCGAGCAGCAGCGCCTGGCCGCGCTGGGACAGGTCCGCGTCGCGGCGCATCGGTTTGCGGTGGGCGCCGAGGGGGAGCGTCGGCAGCACGCAGCGGTAGCCGGCCAGCAGTGGGACGACCTTGCGCCACTGCGTCTCGTTCATCGGAAAGCCGTGCGTGAACACGACCACCGGCCCGGGGCCGCCGGTGTCGGCGTAGTCGATCGGCCCGGCGGACAGTTCGATCGTCGGCATGGCGCCTCCCACTAGAGCGATCGCTCTAGTCAGGCTAGGGGCGCGGGGCAGTCCTGTCGAGCGCGGGCGCTTCGCCGATCTGCTCTTCGTCGGCAGCCTTCAGCACTGCGTCCAGGAGGCCGGGAAACCGCTGGTCGAGCGCGCCACGGCGGAGGGTGACGAAGCAGCGGGTGCCGTCTTCGCGCGTTTCGGTGACGCCGGCGCCGCGGAGGGTCTTCAGGTGGTGGCTGAGCGTGGACTTCGCGACGGGCGCGCGCAGGTCGCCCCACCCGCGTTCGGCGCCGTCGGCGAGCTGGCGCACCAGGCCGAGGCGGACGGAGTCGCTCAACGCGGTGAGCACCTCGGCCAGCTTCATGTCCTCGGGCGCCGGCGGGGGCGTCGGGTGCCTCATGCGGATCCGTTCGTCGGGGGAGCGTCGTCCGTCATTCTACGACGGTCGAACAACGTGCTACGTTCGACGTTCGCAGAACATCGAACGAAGGAGTGAGCCCGTGGACCCGACGTCGAGCGACCTGTCCGGACACGTCGTGATCGTCACCGGTGCCGGATCGGGCATCGGCCGCGCGAGCGCGGAGGCGTTCGCGCACGCGGGGGCGAAAGTCCTCGTCGTCGGCCGGCGGGCCGAAGCCCTCGCGGAGACCGCCACCCGGCATCCGGCGATCGAGGTCCACGCGGCCGACCTGGCGCGGACCGGGGCCGCGGAGTCCGTTGTGGACGCCGCACTGCACCGCTGGGGCCGGCTTGACGTGCTGGTCAACAACGCCGGGATCTTCACCGGGATGCCGCTCGCAGACACCACCGCCGAGGGTGTCGAGCGCCTGTTCGCGGTCAACGTCGTCGCGCCGAGCCTGCTCGCGCGCGCCGCGCTGGAGCCGTTGCGGGAAAGCCGGGGCGCGATCGTCAACGTCTCCAGCACCTTCGGCCACCGCCCGCTGGCCGGGGCGGCCCACTACGGCGCCTCGAAGGCGGCTGTCGAATCCCTCACGCGCAGCTGGGCACTCGAGCTGGCGCCCGGCGGAGTGCGCGTCAACGCGGTCGCCCCCGGGCCGACGGAGAGCGAAGCGCTGGTGTCGGCGGGGCTGTCGCCGGAGGAGGTCGACCGCGTCAAGGCGGCCGAGGCCGAGCGCATCCCGCTGGGTCGGCGTGGTCATCCGGCCGACGTCGCCGCCTGGATCGTCCGGCTGGCCGACCCGCACGCGGCCTGGCTCACCGGTCAGGTCCTCGCCGTGGACGGCGGGCTGGCGCTGGCCGCCTGACCCGAAGAGTCGGACGACTCCGGCCGGATGGTCGCGGCACCCGGCCGGGGACGTCGCCGCCTCAAGAGCTAGCGCGTCGCGTACAGCGCCCGCTCGAAGTCCTCGTACAGCTTGACGAACGGCGGCGGCACGAACGGCAGCGACTGGCTGTAGATCGCGCCCGTCACGCGGTTCACCGGGTCGACCCAGAAGAACGAGTTGCACAACCCGGCCCACGTTCCGCTGCCCGCGGCGCGCATCCCCGGTCGCTGCTCGCTGTTGAGCACGAGCCCGAGGCCCCACTTGTGGCCCGGCCCCGCGACGAAGTCGAACGACGACGTCGGGTCCGCGGTCGGGATGCGCGCCGGGAAGTCCAGGTCGCCGATCTGGTTGGTGAACGCGGCGTCCACAGTGGACCGTTCCAGCACCTTGGTGCCGTCGAGCGTGCCGCCGCCCAGCAGCATCCGCTGGAACTTGAGGTAGTCGCGCGGCGTCGAGTACAGGCCGTGGCCCCCGGCCCAGTACTCGGGCTGCTCGGGGATGTTGATGTCGGTGGCCAGCCACTTGCCGTCCTCGCCCAGGACGTGCACCGGGGCCAGGTTGCCGCGCTGCGAGCCGGTCGGGGCGAACGACGTCTCGGTCATCCCCAGCGGCCCGGTGATGTGCTCCTTGAAGAACACGTCCAGCGTCACCCCGGCGACGGCCTCGACCACCTGGCCCAGCCAGTCGGTGTTGGTGCCGTACTCGACCTTCGTGCCGGGATCGGCGATCATCGGGGCGGTCAGCACGATCTTCCGGCCCGACAACACGTTGGGGATACCGGTGGCCTTCTCCCACTTCACGATGTCGTCGTTCCAGAACCAGTAGCTCAGGCCCGAGGTGTGCGTCATCAGCTGCCGCACGGTCGCCTGCGAGGCCGGCGCCCGCAGCCTCGGCTGGTCACCGTCGAAGCCTTCGAGCACCTTCATCTCGGCGAACTCGGGCCGGTACCGCTCGACCGGCGCGTCGAGGTCGAGCTGCCCTTGGTCGGCCAGCTTCAACGCGGCGGTGGTCGTGACCATCTTGGTCATCGACATGATGCGGAAGTGCGTGTCCGCGGACGCCGGGTCGGCGCTGCCGGCGGCGCGCGGGCCGGCGGCGCCTTCGTAGATGATGCCGTTGTCGTCGGCGGCGATGGCCACGACGTTGGGCACGTCGCCGGCGTCGACGGCGTCGCTCAGGATCTTGTCGATCGGGGCGGTCGAACTCATCGTTGAGTCCCTTTCGGATGTGTGGGTGGGTTGTGCTCGGCCCGGCGCAGGCGCCGGCCCCATTCCCGGGCTTTCGCCGCGAGAGTGGCTGCGAGGAGGGCCAGTGCGCCCGGCGGCTTCCTTGCCGTCGTGCGCACCCCGGACACCGCGGTCTCCTCCACGGCCGCGGCGAACTGCTCGAACATCCGCCGGCTGACGTCGCCGGCCAGCGCCCGGCCGAAGTGCGCGATCCGGCCGGTCAGGTACACCTGCGCGGTCGCCCGCAGCCTCGTCCCGGCACCGGTTTCCTCCGCGACGAGCAGGATGTCGGCCTGGGTGCGCCCGCCCCCGGCGTCCTCGCCCTGGCCGATCACCCGCAGGCGGTGCGCCTGCGCGTCGCGTTCGGTGACCTGCGCCAGCCCCGCGAACGAAAGCCGGATCGGCCCGACGGCGACGCGCGCCCGGCCGCGGTAGCGGTCGTCGCCGAGGTGCTCGGAGATCTCCGCCCCGGGCAGGCACGCGGCGACGAGGTCGATGTCGTCGAGCACGGCCCACGTCTTCTCCGGCGACGCGGTGAGCTCCTGGGTGACCTCGACGGTGAACGTCGGATCCCCTTGCGGCAGCTCGATTTCCTTGACGCCCGCCGGCTCGGGCGCGGACTCGGCGCCGGGCTTGGCCGCGGTGTGGCCCATCAGCACGTGGTGCCCGCAGTTGCGCGGCTCGGGGATCCCGTCGCGGTGCGCACCGGCCACTTCGGACACCGCGGAGAGGATGTTGCGGTAGCCGGTGCACCGGCACAGCACGCCGGACAGCTCCACGGGGAGGTCCTCCTCGGCGACGTCCGGCTTGTGCGCCAGCAGGTCGTAGGAGCTGAGCAGGAACCCCGGCGTGCAGAAGCCGCACTGCAGCGCGTGGTGCGAGCCGAACGCCTCCTGCAACGGGTGCAGGTCGTCCGGGCGGCCGAGGCCCTCGACCGTCACGATGTCCGCGCCGTCGAGCTGGCAGGCGAACAACAGGCACGCTCGGGCGGCGGAGCCGTCGACCAGCACGGTGCACATCCCGCACACGCCGTGCTCGCAGCCCAGGTGCGTGCCGGTGAGGCCGAGGTGGTCGCGCAGCGCGTCGGCGAGCGTCACGCGCGCGGGCAGCGACAGTGACACCTCCGTGCCGTTCACGGTCATCGTCACGTCAACGGGCTCGCCGGCTTCCGCGCGGACCGGCCGCGGCAGCGTCATGACGTTCCTCCTTCCGCCGCTCGCCGGGCCCGGGCCAGCTCGCGCACGGCCAGCGCCGCTACGAGCCGCTGCCGGTACTCGCGTGAGCCGTGGGTATCGCCCGCGGTGTCCACGAGGTCGCGGGCCAGGTCGGCCACTTCGTCGTCGCCGAGACCGGTGACGTCGCGCGTGACCGGACGATCGGACACGCCGAACGCGGTGAGCACGGCCTCTGCCGCTCGTCCGTTCGAGACGCGGACTCGCGTGGCCACCCCGGCCAGCGCGAAGTCGCCGTGGCGGCGCGCGATCTCGGCGAACCCGAAGCCCTCACCCGGGCGGGCCATGGGGAAACGCACCGTGGCCAGCACGTCCTCGGCGCCGACGGAGGTGGCCATGGCGCCGTGGAAGAACTCGGCCGCCGCCACGGTGCGCCGGCCGTGCGGACCGGCGATCTCGAGCGACGCGCCCAGGCCGCAGGCCACCGCGGGCAGCTCGGCGGCGGGGTCGGCGTGCGCGATGCTGCCGCACACGGTGCCCCGGCTGCGCAGCTCGCGGTGCCCGATCCACGGCAGCGCCAGGCGCAGCAGGGGCACGGCCGCGGCGAGCGGGTGCCCTTCCAGCGTCCGCTGACGCACCAGGGCCCCGATCACGAGCTCGTCGCCGTCGCGGCGCACGAAGTCCAGTTCGGACAGTGCCCCGATGTCGACCACGGTGGACGGGCGAGCCAGCCGCATCGCCAGGATCGGCACCAGTGACTGGCCGCCCGCGAGCACCTTGCCCTCACCGGCGCTGCGCACGAGCTCGGCGACGGCGTCGTCGAGCGTCGCGGGCCGGACGTAGGCGAACGGTGCGGCTTTCACGGCTCAGCGCCCCTGGAACTTCGCGGGCCGCTTCTCGCTGAACGCCGCCACGCCCTCGGCGAAGTCGTGGCTCGCGCGCAGCATCGCGTATGCCTTGCGCTCCAGCTCGATGCCGGTGTAGAGCGGCCCGTCGACGCCCTTGTCGAGCACCTCCTTGGCGGTGCGCGCCGCCATGGGGGAGTAGCCCAGCAGCGTCTCGACGACCTTGTCCGTCTCCGCGTAGAGCTCGTCGCGGTCGGCCGCGAGCTTGGCCACCAGGCCCCAGTCCAGCGCCTGTTCGCCGGTGATCCGCTCTGCGGTGAGGATGTGGAACTTGGCGCGTGAAAGGCCGATCAGCCGCGCGAGCCGCTGAGTGCCGCCGCTGCCGGGGATCATGCCGAGCTTCATCTCCGGCAGCGCGAAGCGGCTGCGCGGCGTGGCCAGGCGGATGTCCGTGGACAGCACGAGCTCCAGGCCCACGCCGAAGCAGTAGCCGTCGACGGCCGCGACCACGATCTTCCTGCTGCGCGCGGGCGCGGTGACGTTGTGGCCGAGATCGGTGAAGCCGACCGGCTCGACCTCCATGAAGCCGGGGATGTCACCGCCCGAGGAGAAGTGCTCGCCGTCGGACTTCAGCACCACCACGCGCACGTCGTCGTCGGCGTCGATCTCGGCGAACAGCTCCGCCATCCGCTGGCGCATCTCCCACGTGATGATCGTGAAGCGGCCGTGGGAGAGCGTCAGCTCGGCGACCTGCCCGTCGTGGGTGCGGCCGAGCCGGATCTCGCCTCCGGTGAGCGCCATCAGGCCTTCCTTTCCAGTAGTTCGTGCACGACATTGCCGTGCAGGGGCAGGGTCGTGACTTCGACGCCGAGTGCGTCGGTGACCGCGTTGGCGATCGCCACCGGCAGGCTCATGCTCGAGCCCTCGCCGCAGCCCTTCGCGCCGAGCGTGGTGAACGGAGAGGGCGTCTCGAGGTGGTCGCTGATCAGCGGATAGCCGGCTTCCGCGCTGGTGGGGCAGAGGTAGTCCATGAAGGTCGCCGACGTGGGCTGGCCCGAATCGGCGTAGCGGAGCTCTTCGTAGAGCGCGCCGCCGAGGGCGTGCGCGAGAGCCCCGTGCACCTGGCCCTCCAGCAGCTTCGGGTTCAGGATCGTGCCGGCGTCGTGCACCGTGGACACCAGCTCGACCTCCACGGCGAGGCTCACCGGGTCGATCCGCACCGCGACCAGCTCGGCGACGAATCCGTAGCACAGGCTGGAGTTGATCTGGTCCCCTGTGGACGGTGCCTTGGCCTGGGGCGGGTTGAACGCCGCCTCCTCGTACAGCCGCGCCGGCACCCCTTCCGGCAGCGACCCGGGGTCCCAGTGCACCAAGCCGGCGGCGTGCCGGAAGGCCACGCGCCGATCGGGTGCGTCGCGTTCGCGCACGAACCCGTCGGCCAGCTCCAGCCCGGTGGGATCCGTGTCGAGCAGCACCCCGGCCGCGGCCCGGATCGTCTCGGCGATCTTGTCGGCCGCGGCGACGAGCGCGCTGGTGAGCAGGGGAGCGAAGCGCGAGGAGTAGCTGCCTGAGGTGATCGTCCAGGGCGTGGTGGCCGTGTCCATCTCGACCACCGGCCGTACGGACTCCTGCGTCAGCCCCAGCCGCTGCGCCACGAGCTGGCGCGCGACGGTGGCGTGTCCCTGGCCCTGCGGCACGGTGCCCAGCAGCACCGACACCACGCCCTGCGGGTCGACGCTGATCCGGACGTGCTCCGTGCTGCCCGACTTCCCGCGCCCGCTCGCGCGCTGCTCGGCCGGGGTGGCGAGACCGACGTAGCCGATGTTGGTCGCCGACGGGTCGACGATCGTCGCCATGCCGATGCCGAAGTACTCGCCGGCTTCACGAGCGTGCCGCCGGCGCTCGCGCAGCTTCTCGTAGTCGGCGTTGCGCAGGGCGAGCTCGAACGCCCGCGGGTAGTCGCCCGAGTCGTACACGCCCCCGCTGGGTGTGTGGTACGGGAACGAGCCGGCCTGGATCAGGTTGCGCCGCCGGATCTCCGCGGGGTCGAGGTCGAGCTCGCGGGCGACGCGATCCATGATCCGCTCGAGCCCGAAGTAGAGCTGCTGGCCGCCGAAGCCGCGGTTGAGGCCGGTGGGCGTCTTGTTCGTGACCACCGCCCGGGCCCGGATCGCCACCGCGCCGATGCCGTACGCGCCGGTGATGTTGCCGAAGCAGCGGTAGAGCGTGCTGGGCTCGGGCGGGCGAAGGTACGCGCCGACGTTGTCGACGAGGTCCGCGCGCAGGGCTTCGACCTTGCCGTCGGCGTCGACGGCGGCCTCGAACCGCATCCACCGGTCCGAACCCGCCGAGCTCGACAGCAGGTGCTCCACGCGGTCCTCGGTCCAGCGCACCGGCCGGCCGCAGTGCTTGCTGGCCAAGGCCATCAGCGCGACGTAGGGGTAGATGCCCGACTTGATGCCGAAGCTGCCGCCGATGTCCGCGGGCACGCGCAGCCGCACTCGCGACGTCGGCAGCCCGAGGCCCGCCGCCAGCACCGGGACCATGGAGAAGGGCCCATGGAAGTTGGCCCACGCCGTGACACCCGGTCCGTCGGCGTCCTCAAGCCACTCCGCGACGACCGAATAGCACTCCATGGGCGCCGACGTGTAGCGCGGGAACCGGTATTCGCCGGTCACGACGTGCGCGGCGGCGGCGAAGATCTCGTCGACGGGACCGAAGCTGAAAGTGCGGTCGGTGGCGACATTGCTGCCCAGCTCCTCGTGCAGCAGCGGCGCGTCCTCGGCGATCGCGCGCAGGGAGTCGACCACGGGCGGCAGCGGCTCGTAGTCCACTTCGACCAGTTCCGCCGCGTCCTCGGCGGTGTAGCGGTCGGTCGCGACGACGACGGCCACGGGCTCGCCGACGAACCGCACCTTGTCGGTCCCGGTGGGGTAGTAGCGGATCGGTGTCTTGAGCGAGAGGGGGAACGGCTTCAGCGCCGCGAGCACCTCGTCCGGGCCGAGGACCACCGCGACGCCCGGGTGCGCCCGCGCCCGCGACAGCTCGACGGACCGGATGCGCGCGTGCGGGTGCGGGCTGCGCACGACCGCCGCGACCAGCGAGCCGCGCATCGGGTCGAGGTCGTCGAGGAACTTCCCCTTGCCGCACAGCAAAGGAACGTCCTCGATGCGGGCCGCTGTCATGCGCGCTCCTCCTTGCCCGGCACGAGCTGCGCCAGCCGGCGGTAGTGGCCCGCCGTCAGCTCGCGGCGCAGGATCTTGCCGACGGCCGACTTGGGGATGCCGGCCACGGCCAGGTAGCGCTTGGGCCGTTTCAGCGACGGCAGTCCGGAGTGTTCCCGCGCGTAGGACTCCAGCTGTGCCAGCGTTTCCTCGGGCCGGTACCCGGCCGAGGGCACGACGAACGCCGTGACCGCGCTGCCCCAGCGGTCGTCGGGGAGCCCGGCGACCACGATTTCGGCGACGGCCGGGCAGCGCACGAGGGCGTCTTCGATGTCCTCGGGGTAGATGTTCTCGCCGCCGGAGTTGATCATGTCGTCGACGCGGCCCGCGACCCACAGGTCGCCGTCCTCGTCCTCGGTCGCGAGGTCGCCGGTGAAGTACCAGCCGGCGCGCAGCGACTTCGCGTCGGCGTCGGGCCGGTGCCAGTACCCGCTGAACGCCTCCGGGCTCTCGAGCGACACCGCGACCTGGCCCGGTTCGCCCGGCGCGACGACGTCGTCCGGGGACGCGCCCTCGGCCGGGCTGACCAGGCGGACGCGGGAGAAGACCCCGGCGCGGCCGGCGCAGCCCGGTTTGCGGCGCACGTCGGGCCCGATCGTGAAGGTGTAGATCTCCGTGCTGCCGAAGTGGTTGACGAACACCTCCGGGTGCAACTCGGCGTCGAGCCGCTCGGCGAGCGCGGGCGTCATCGACGCGCCCGCGTAGGCCAGCCGCCGCACGGACTTCGCCTCGGCCAGCCGTCCTGTGTGGACCAGCGACCAGTACGCGGTGGGCACCAGGTAGAGCGCGCTCACGTCCTCCGCGGTGATGAGCTCCAGCGACTCCTCGGCGTCGAACTTCTCCTGCGGCACCCAGGTGCCCGCCGCGAGGATGCTGGCCAGCAGCGCACGCATGCCCATGGTGTGGAACATCGGCATCACGCCCAGGGCGACCTCGCCGGGGCGGTGCTGGGTCTGGATCAGGTGCGCCACCGCGGCCGCGTGCTCGGCGGAGTGGCGGCGCGGCACGCCTTTCGGCCGGCCCGTGGTGCCGGACGTGTAGAGCATGACGCTCGTGTCGCCCTCGGCCGGCTGGTGTTTCGGCGCGGGGGAGTCGAGCAGCCGCGCCAGCGGCGTCACCCGGTCGGGTGTGTCCAGCGCGGCTCCGGAATGCGCCCGGGCCGGCAGTTCGGGAAGGCCGGCGACCGTGTGGTCGGTGGTGCTGTCGGTGATCAGGAGCGCGGGGGAGCAGTCGTGCAGGCAGTAGGCCACGTCGTCGGCGCTGAAGCGCGTGGACAGCGGAACGGAGATCGCGCCGGTCTTCTGCACGGCGAGGTGCAGGCTGGCGAGCGGCTCCCCGCCGGCGAGCAGCAGCGCGACGTGGTCACCCGGGCGCACGCCCAGCCGGGTCAGCGCGCCGGCCAGGCGGTCGGTGCGGTCGTCCCATTGGGCGTACGTCATCGGATGCCGGCCACCCACGGCCCGGCGGTGCGGGTACCGCTCGGCCGTCCAACGGAAAGATCTCACCAAGTCCATCGGCGCACTCTCACTCCCGGAGATCCGGAGATCGACAGTCCGATTCGCATCGTCTGTTTCGGACTATTGGCGAAATTACGGTAGGGTCGAAGGCATGTCAAGCGGACGGTTGAGCACGACTTCGTACGTCGTGCTGGGGACGATCGGGCTGCGTGGCCCGTCCACGCCGTACGACCTCAAGCGCGCCGTCGGGCACTCGGTCGGGTACTTCTGGTCCTTCCCCCACGCGCAGCTGTACTCGGAGCCGGAGCGGCTGGAGCGCATGGGGCTGCTGGAGGTCGAGACCGAGCAGACCGGGCGCCGGCGCAAGGTCTACAGCCTCACCGACGAAGGTCGCGAAGCCGTGCGCGCGTGGCTCGCCGCGCCCACGCACGAGCATTTCGAGATGCGCGACATCGCCGAGATGAAGCTCTTTTTCAACGAGCTCGGCGACTCCGGCAACATCGTGAACCTGGCGCGCGAGCAGATCAAACAGCACGAAGAACGCATCTCCGTGTACGAGGACATGCAGCGCCGGTTCGGTTCCGAGGCCAAGTACGCGCGCCGCATGATCCCGCTACGGCTCGGGCTGGAAATGGAACGAGCGGCACTGCGCTTCTGGTCGTCGATCGCCGAGGAGTTCTGAGGCCGCCGATCGCTTCGGCCGGGGCCGAAGCGCCGCGCCCCTAGCGTGGGCGCTCGTGAACGATCATGTCGCGATTGCCCCCAGCATCCTGTACTTCGGGACTCCGGTCGCCTTGCTGACCACGGAAAACGCCGACGGCTCCCCGAACATCACGCCGATGTCGTCGGCCTGGGCGCTCGGTGAGGTCGTGGTGCTCGGGCTGGCCCGCAGTGGCCACGGCGCGCGCAACCTCACCTCGCGTCCCGACCTCGTGATCAACCTGCCCGGCCCCGGCCAGTGGGCCGTGGTGGAGCGGCTCGCCCCGCTCACGGGCGCGGACCCGGTGCCCGAGCACAAACGCGACCGATTCCGGCACGAGCCGGACAAGTTCGCCGCGGCCGGTCTGCGGCCGCAACCGGCCGAGCTGGTCCGGCCGCCGCGCATCGCCGAATGCCCGCTGCAGCCGGAAGCCCGCGCGGCCGCCGTCCGCGAGCGCGCCGGGTTCCTCGTCATCGAGGCCGACGTGCTGCGGGTGCACTGCTCGCCGGAGCTGGTCGTGCCCGCCACCCAGCACGTGGATCCCGCGAAGTGGAGCCCGCTGATCTACAACTTCCGCCACTACTTCGGCCTCGGCGAGCAGCTCGGGCACAGCTTCCGGTCCGAGACGCCCGCCATCGCCTCACGCGGCCACGGTTAGGGCCCGGCGCCGGTGCCGGACCAGCCCTGCCGCCTGCGCGCCGACGGCGACCCACGACGTACGCGATCAGCCACGGCACGAACCCGGGCGGCTGGCGGTTGGTCGTCGCCAGGTCGGCGAGCACTGGCAGCGCGTAGAACGCCGGCAGCGCGAGGTAGGGCTCGTTACGGCGGAGGATTCCGTCGACGGAGCGGGAGAGCTCGTCGCCGGCAAGCACCGGCCGCGTCAGTACGCCGATCAGCACCGCCGCCACCACGACCGCACCGAGCGTCAGCAGCCCGAGCCACAGCAGCGCCCAGACGCTGCCGGACGACACGACCATCGCCACCGCCAGGCCCGCGCCGCCGCCGAACGTGACCACGGCGGCCGCGACGTACCACCCGTTCAGCACCTCGTGCCATGAAGGTCGCTGCGCGGGCGTCGTGGCGCCGAGCCAGGCCGCGGTTCGCCGGTCGGCCCACCGCACGGGCAGCCAGAGGGTGAGCTGCAGCCCGGCGAAGAGGCAGAAGGTGGCGCGGCCCTCGGGCAGGTCGTCGTGGTCGATTCCGGGCAGCAGTGCCAAGAACTGCATCGCGAACGAGCCGAACGCGATCACCAGCAGGCCGGCGAGCGTTCCGGACCACGTCGGCCCGGGTCGCGCACCTGCGCGCACGCCGAGCCGCCGCGCGAGCAACGGCGTGAAGCCGACTCGCCGGGACGTCGTGCTTCTCCAGCCATCGTCCGGCCGCCTTGATCTCGGCGTTGGTCGGGTCGGCATCGGTTCCCCCCTCGATTCGAGAGGTATCCGTGCGAAGGGCGGATCGCGTTGCCCGGTCGGCCGGAAAACTCTGCCCGGCGGGGCCTCGGGCCGGGTGGGGCGGGGACCGTAGCGTGGTCGTGCCGTTCACCGCCTGCGAGCCGAAGGGGCCGGCCATCACCGACGTGTTCACGCCAGGACCGGGACGGACGGTGTTCAGCCTCAGACCGCCACCGTCCGTTGTGGACCGGTTTCACGCGGAAGGGGTGTGGCGGGAAGGAAATCCGCTGCAGGACCTTGTGCGGTGGCGAGACGAGACTCCGGACGCGACCGCCCTCGTCGCGCTTCGGACGACGACGGGCGACACGACGCGGTTGACCTATCGCGAGTACGCGCGGTGCGTGGAGCGGTACGCCGGGGCGCTGACCGAGCTGGGCGTGGGGCCGGGGCAGGTCGTGGCTGTGCAGCTGCCGAACGTGTGGCAGGTCAATCCGTTGCTGCTGGCCTGTTTCCGGGTCGGCGCGCTGGTGGCGCCCGTGATGCCGGCGATCCGGTCGCGGGAGCTGGAGCGCGTGCTCGCCCGGGTCGGCGCTTCGGTGTGCGTGACGGCCGACGTCTGGGACGGCTACGACCACGCGGCGGCGCTGGCGGAGATCGCCCCGCGGCTGCCGAAGCTGCGCCACCGGGTCGTGCTGGGCTCGCGGGTCGCGGCGGACGAGGTCGACTTCACGAAGCACTTCGGACAACCGTGGGAAACGCGGCACGCCGTCGCCCTGGAGGACGCCCGGCCGGATCCCGACCAGGTGTGCCTGGTGCTGTTCACTTCCGGCACAACCGGCCGGCCGAAGGGCGCGCTGCACACGCTCAACACCGAGTACGCCACCGCCCCCGCGCACGTCACGGCCGACGACCAGGGGCCGGCCGAGCGGTTCTTCACCCCGCACTCCCTCACCCACACCGGCGGCATCTTCCATTGCCTCATGCGCCCGTTGCTCACCGGCGGCTGCGGGGTCGTCTCGGACCGCTGGGAACCCGAGGCCATCGGCGCCTACCTCGAAGACACCGCCGTGACACAGCTGCTGATCGCGCCGGTGTTCCTGACCCAGCTGCTGCCGTACGCGCGGCCCGGCCGGCTGCGCACCGTGACGACGCTCGGCACCGCGACTCCCCCCGCGCTCGTCACGGACGTCGCCCGCGTCCTGGGCGTGCCGCTGCGCACGTGCTGGGGCATGACCGAGTGCGGCGGCACCCTCATGCGCGCCGACGACCCGCCGGACTGGGCGCTGCACAGCGTCGGCCGGATCTCCCGGGGCAGCGAACTCGATCTGCGGTCCGACCTGGGGGAAATCACCGCGGAACGGCCGGGCCGGCTCTACGTCCGGGGTGCCACCGTCTGCCTGGCCACCGTCGGGCGGGACACCGGTGAGCTCACCGTGCCGGCCGACCACGACGACGGCTGGTACGACACGGGTGACCTCGCGATCCCCGACGGCCGCGGCGGCATCCGCCTCCTGGGCCGCGACGCCGACCGCATCGGCGGCGTGCTCATGATCCCGGCGGCCGACGTGGAGTCCGCGCTGCTGGAGCACCCGGCCGTCCGCGACGTCGCGCTCGTCGGCTACCCGGACACCTCCGGCGGCGAGCTGCCCGCGGCGGTCGTCGTGGCCGCTGCCGAGCCGCCGACGCTCGCCGGCCTGCGTGACCACCTCGCCACGCTCGGCATGACGGAGTGGTACTGGCCCACGCGCCTGGAGCTGGTGCCGGAGCTGCCGCGCAACGCAATGGGCAAGGTGCGCAAGGACGTCCTCGCGCGCAGTCTCACGTGCTGACCTGCCGGCCGCGTCCGTCCACAGTGGAGTAAATACCAGTTCCCGCGTAGCTTGTTTCTGCTGCGGATCGGGGAGGTGAGGACGTGAGCGGAGTCATCGGCGCGTCCTGTGTCCGGGACTCGGCGCCGTGGCGGGTCAGGTCGCCGTCGCCGCCGGGGTGGCGCTGGTGTGCGGGATGGTCGGGGCGCTGGGCAGGGCTCGATGTTCACGGCCGGTGCGGTGATGGCCGTGATCGGCACGGCGTTCGCGCAGTTCAGCAAGGTGACGATGCCGTGGTGGAGCAGTCGGCGTGGCGACTGCTGGGGACCGCGATCGTGTTCGATAACCCCCACCACGGAACAGATCAAAGCCGTCGCCGGGGCCATCACGGCGTGGGGCCGGGCCCACCCCGAGCCTCCCGCATCGGTGAGTCTCCTCCGGACGTTGCTCGTCGACCGCGTCGACGAGCAGGACTGCTGAGCGCTGTCGTTGCCGGCCGATCGCGCTACGCCGGGGTGATCCGGAGCGTCGCCGCTCGCGCGGGGGCAGTGGTGACGAGCGAAGCGGCTCCGTACTTGGCGCGGTAAGCCTCGTCGATATCGACCGGATCCTCGCCGTCGGCAGCGAACGCGACGGCGCGGCTCAGCGAGGCGATCCGGATGCAGCCCCGGTGGTGGTTCGACGCGGCCTGGAACCACCGGGACCCGGGACCACGGAACGCGCGGACGAACAGCGCGCCGTCGACGAGGACGAAACCGACCTCCACCCAGGCGTCACCGTAGGACCCCGCACTGAGCTTCAGCAAGTCCGAGGCCGAAAGTGCAGCCAGTTCCGAAGCGGTCCAGGTCATCGCTCGGCCGCTGAGTGTTCGGCGTTCCAGGACAGCAGGATGTCCAGCGCGTCGCGCGACGGGGTGCCGGGCTCGGCGGTGAGGACCATCAGGCGCTGGCCGGAGTCGTCGGGGCTGAGCCAGGTGTCGCAGTCGAGCGTGAGGTCGCCGACGAGCGGGTGCCGGTAGTTCTTGGTGCCGAAGCCCGCGCTGGTCACCCGGTGTTCGGCCCACCACGTGCGGAAGTCGCCGTCCTGCACGGAAAGCTCGCCGACCAGGCGCGCCAGCTCCGGATCCTCGGGGTCGGTGGCCGCTTCCATCCGCAGGGCGGACACGGCCACCCGAGCGTCGTTCTGCCAGTGCGGGTGGAGGGCGCGGAACGCCGGCTCGCTGAACATCAGGTGCACGTAATTGCGCCGCGCCGACGCTACCTGGGCGAAGTCGACGTACAGGGCGGTCGCCGCGGTGTTCCATCCCAGGATGTCGAGGCGTTTGCCGAGGACGATCGCGGGGGTCTCGGTGAGCTGGTCGAGCAGGCGCCGGATGGCGGGCCGCACCCGTTGGACCGTGCGACGGCGGCGCGGGCGGGCGTCGGCCTTGCCGGCGAGGTCGTAGAGGTAGGTCTGCTGGTCGTCGTCGAGCAGCAGGGCGCGTGCGAGCGTGGCCAGGACCGTCGCCGACGCCTGGACGCGGCCCTGTTCCAGCCGCGTGTAGTACTCGACGCTGATCGCGGCCAGCTGTGCGACCTCGGTGCGGCGCAGCCCAGCGACCTTGCGGCGCGTGCCGGTTTCGGGCAGCCCGACGTCGCGAGGGGTCAGCTGGGCGCGGCGCGCCTTGAGGAAGTCGCCGAGCCGCGCGCAGCCGGACGGAGTGGTCATGGGTTCATTCTGCGCCCGGCCCGCCGCGCGCAAGAGGGCCAGGATCTTGACCACCCGGAAACCCGTCTCTGGTGGCCCCGCGGATACGGCCGGATCGTGGAGCAAGGCCCCGGCACCCCGCCGGGCCCAGATTCCCAGGGAGCACCCCGTGCCGAAGATCGACGTCACCTTCGACAGCGCCGGCGTCCGGCTCGGCCGGCCACCTCTACGTTCCGGCCGAGGCCGACGGCCCGAGCCCGGCCGTGATCGTCGGCCACCCCGGCAGCGGCGTGAAGGAGCAAGCCGCCGGGCTCTACGCGACCCGCCTGGCCGAACGCGGGTTCGTCACGCTGGCGTTCGACGCCGCCTTCCAGGGCGAGAGCGGCGGCGAGCCGCGCGGCCTCGAAGACCCCGCCCAGCGCGTGGAGGACTTCAAGGCCGCCGTGTCGTTCCTGACCACCCGTTCCGAAGTGGACGCCGGCCGCATCGGCGAGCTCGGCATCTGCGCGTCCGGCGGCTACGTGCTGTCAGCCACGGGCAGCGACCGCCGCGTGAAGGCCGTCGCCACGGTCAGCGGCGTCGACATCGCCCGCCAGTTCCGCCTGGGCGCCGACGGCACGCAGGACGCGGCCGTATTCGGAGGCATGCTGGACGCCGCCGCCCACGCCCGCACCGTGGCGGCCGCCGGCGAGAAGCCCGCGCCGCTCACGCTGTTCCCCGAGACGGTCGAACAGGCCCGCGCCCTCGGCGGGGAGCACGGCGCGGAGGGCTTCGAGTACTACCGCACCACGCGCGGACACCACCCGCGCTCCGCCGAGTTCCTCGACTGGACGAGCGTCGACAAGTTCGCCACGTTCGACGCCTTCGCCGCCGTGCCGCTGATCGGCCCTCGCCCGCTGCTGATGATCGTCGGTACACGCGCGATCACCGCGTGGATGAGCGTCGAGGCGTTCCAGAAGGCCACCGGACCCAAGGAACTGCACCACGTCGAAGGCGCGAGCCACGTCGACCTCTACGACAAGGAGCAGTACGTGGGCCCGGCGGTGGACAAACTGGCGGGCTTCTTCACCGAGAACCTCTGAGGGACGAGTCCACAGTGGACCTCAGCGTAGGCGCGCGAGGTGTGCCCGTCCGTGGCACCAGCAGCTAATCCGGGTGCCTTGCGGCCAGCAACGGAGGTTCACCGCCCGTTCTCACGAGTGGACGACGCTGGCGACCACAACCGTGCGCGTGCACGTCGTCGACCGTCACCTGCGGCGTACCGCAGATGAGCAGCATCTGCGGCCCCCGCCACAACGCGACGACCGCGGTGGCGGTGTCCTCGGGCCGGCTGATCGCGGCGTCCTTCCGCAGCGCGTCCGCAACGACGTCGATCCACCGGTCGCGCATCTGCGCAAGGAACTCCGGGTGCCGGCCCGGCACGCCTGCGGCCATCCCGAACCGCGCGAAGAACAGCTGCAGGTGGGGCAGCCGGGCCGGGTCCGCGATGTGCCGCCACGCCGCGTTGACCCGCTCGGCCGGCGGCCCCGCGGCAGTGAGCAGCTCGCCCAGGCGGTCGAGCGGCGAAGTGCCACCGAGGATCTCGTCCACACCGTGTACCCCAGCGCGCGCAGCAGGTCGCCGGCCAGACAGGGTAGTAGGCAAGAGGGGTTGCTCGCCCTCCAAAAGCTGCCGAACTTGCTCTTCGGACTCCGATAACTGCCCAATGGTGAGCTCTTTGGGCTCTTCGTAGACGTTGTAGAGCGCATCGGGCGAGATGGAGCAGAAGTAGTCGGCAGTTATCTCCCTGAAGATGGTTCCCGTTGATCTTGTTCGCCGTTTCGCGGCTCTTGGCGCGGCTGTCGAAAATCGAATCAGTGATTTCGCCGCCGCAGTTCAGTGACTATCGGCACGGTCAGGATCGCTAGTGTCCGCGCCCGGTACATGTCAGCCCAGGTCATGGTTCGACGGTGCCCTGGTTGGTCGGGGTGATCTCTGGTCCGGTCCCGCGAGGGGAAGGTTCACGTGCAGGGTGGTGCCCGCGCCGGGTGGGCTTTGGAGGTGGAGTCGGCCGCCGATGGCTTCGGCGCGGTCTTTGAGGCCGAGCAGCCCGGTGCCTTGGGTGAGGTCGGCGCCACCGACGCCGTCGTCGCGAACCGTGATGCGCAGGATGCCGGTGGGTGGGTCGGGATCGATGGTGACGGTGACCGAGGACGCGCGTGCGTGTTTGGCCGCGTTGGTAAGCGCTTCGGCGATGATGAAGTAGGCGCTGACTTCGATGGGTTCGGGTAGGGGTGGCAGCGGGTGCAGGTCGAGCTCGACCGGGATCGGTGAGCGGCGGGCGAGAGCGCGGACGGCCGGTGCGAGTCCGCCGGTGGCCCGGATGCCGGGGTGGAGGCCATGGGCGATTTCACGTAGCTCGTCCAGCACACCGGTGGTTTCGGTGGCGAGGTTGTCGAGTTCGGTGGTGAGGGGGCCGGCGTCGGGTGGCATTTCGGCTTGGATCGCGCGCACGCGCAGGGTGAGGGCGACCAGGCGTTGCTGGGCGCCGTCGTGCAGGTCGCGTTCGACGCGTTGGCGTGCTTGGTCGGCGGCGGTGACGATGCGGGCTCGGGAGGCGGTGAGCTGGGCGTAGAGCTGGGCGTTGTCAAGCGAGACGGCGAGTTGGCCGGCGATGAGTTTGACGGCGTCGAGCCGGTCGGTGGTGAACGCGCCGCGGATCAGGCGGTTTTCCAGCAGCAGCGCGGCTCGTAGGGTGGCGCGGCTGAGGATGGGTACGGCCAGTAGCGAGCAGCCGGGGAGGTCGGTGAAGCACGGGTCGCGGGCGAAGCGTTCATCGTGGGTGACGTCGTCGACCACCAGTGGTGTTTCGGTCCGGCGGAGGTAGCGCAGCACCGACATCGGCACCGCGCGGTCGTCACCAGGGGTGCCCGTGGGTTCGGGCAGCAACCAGTTCTGCAGTTCGTCGCTCCACAGCAGCAGGCGGACGCCGGTGGCCCCGGTCATCGCGCTGAGCACCTCGACGACTCGCGTGTGCAGGCGCTCGATGCTGGTCTCGGAACTCAGTGCCTGGGACGCGGAGAGAATGCCGAGCAGGTCGAGGGTGCCCGTGGTAACCGCGCCGGGTTGGTTCAGCAGCTCGCCGGGCTGGTTCACGGCCGGTCCGAGGCTCGCCTCGAAGTGTCGTCGCAGGGTGGGGTAGGCCCAGTCGAGTTGGGTGACCTTGGCGCTCGCGCCCCAGGCGGCGTAGTGCCGACGGGCCTGGGCGAGCAGTTCGCGACCGGCGTGGTCCAGGCCGCGGGCCAAGTGGAAGCGTGCGGCGCGCTCGGTGATCAACGCACGGTGCCAGGGCCGGGAGCGGCGGGAGACCTCGCTGCGGGCCGCGTCGAACGCCAGCTCGGCGGCCTGCACATCACCCGCCGCCCAGGCCCGCTCGGCCTCCACCCACCGCAGCAGGTGCAGGAAGTTGTCCGGGGCGTCCGCGGCGCGGGCCGCCAGCCAGCTTGTCACCTCGTCGAGGTCGGACAGCAGCGCGGCGCGTTCGTCGCCGTCGGCCGCGCGGGCCCGCTCGGCGAGGGCCAGCCCGTGCAGCGCGCGGACCACGGCGGCGGGGTAGAAGCCGGCGACAACCGGGAGCAGCCGCATTCCCGCCGCACTCTCTCGGACCAGACCGGCCAGATCCCCCGAGACGGCGGCGGCGATCGCGCGGGCGAGATACGCGTGGAGAAGCGCGAGCGGGTTGTCGGTGAACCGGTCGAGGGTGATCGGGTCGGCAGGGCTCTCGCCGCAGAGCACGTCGGCCAGCCAACGGTAGGTCTCGAGTACCTGTCCGGTCTGCTCGTTGCCGGTCCGGTGGACGAAGTTCAGCCCACCGTCGACCTCGGTGAGGAGGCTTTCCAGCGAGGGGGCGCAGTCCGCCAGGGACCGCACTGTCAAGAGGTAGGTGTAGCTGGCGTTCGTCAGATCGCCCCCGGCGATCAGCCCCTCCCGGGCCCGCTGGGCTTCGTGGACTGCGTTCTCGATCGGCTCCAGCCAGCAACTGAGGAGGGCGGACCTGTGGCGCGCCCGCGAAGTGCCGGGCTCGGCGCCGCGGGCCTCGGCCCACGCCAGGAGCCGCCGTGCCGCCCGGTATCCGCCGACGTAGTCGCCGCGCTGCGCGACGGCGCAGTAGGCAGCGGCGCCGGCGGGTCCGAGCAAGGCGGGGCAGGGGCCGTGCTCGATCCAGATCCGCAAGCCTTCCAGTCCGACCCACGCGACCGAGGCGTAATCGGCGGCGAAGTAGGCCGCCAGGAAAGCCGCGTCCAGCACGTGGGACGCAGCCAGGAGCACGGAGTCGGTGAGGTCCGGCCGGGCCAGGTCGTCGGCGGGTTCGCTGTGCTCCAGCCAGTGGTGCAGGAGGGCGAACCGCCGGTCGATTTCGGTGGGGAGCCGCTCCGCCGACGGGACGACGAGCCCGTACTCTCGCAGCGACTGCAGGCTCAGGCGGATCGCCTCCCCGAACCGGCCCTGGTGGCTGAGGCTGCGCACGTGGATCGCGGTCGGGCCCGCGCGGTCCAGCGTGCTCGGGCAGACCCGTTCGATCTCCCGGTACTCCTCGTCGGCCTCCACCAGGCGGCCCAAACTGAACAGCGCTGCCTGCCGGGCCGTGCGCAGCTCGAGCGCCAAGGCGGTCTCCGCGGGGTCGACCACCTGCAACGCGGCCACCAGGAGCGCGTTCACCAGCGTGTGATCGCCGATCAGCGCAGCCTGACCGGCCGCGCGCTGCAGCAGCTCGGTCACCTCTCGCCGCTCCGCGAGGTCCTCGACCGCGTCGAGCACCGGCAGGTACTGCTCGGCGGCGACCGCGAACAGGCCGGGTGCTCCTGCCAGCCGTCGTGCCATGGCCAGTTGCAAGGCGCTTCGCCGCCGGCGACTGAGCCCGCGCAGGATGGCGTCGCGGATGCGGTCGTGGCGGAACCGCACGGCGCCGCGTTCCAGCAGGAGGAGACCCTCATCGGTTGGCGGGGTCAGGCGCTGTGCCACCACGTTCGCCGGCTCGCCGGTGGCGGTCTGCAGCACCTCTGTCTCGACTTGCCCACCCAGGCAGGCGATCGCCTCCACCAGCTGCCGCGAAGGCGGCGGCAGGGCCCGGATCCGCGACGTCAGCAGGTGGCCGCCCTCCGCCGGGCCCAGGTGGGCGCGCACCGCTGCGGGGTCCCATTGCCATCCCGCGGAGGTCGCGGTGAGGACGGCGTGGTGAGCCAGCGCGGTGAGCAGCTGCACGGTTTCGAAGGGGTTGCCGCGCGTGCTTGGCGCGATCACCTCGACCAGGCCCGCCGCCGCGGCTGCGTCGGCGTGCAGCATTTCGGCGACCAGGGCGATCAGGCTTGAGGTGGGCAGGTTCTCCAGCTGCAGGTACCGCACGCCGGGCCGGTCGCGTGATCGCGACAGCGTCGGTGGCTGTGCCGTTTCCTCATCGTTGCCTCGGTGCACGCCCATCAGCAGCAGGCCGGGGATCGGGTCGGTGTCGAGCAGGAGATCGACGAAGCCGAGCGGGCCGGGGCCGGCCCATTGCAGGTCGTCGAGGAACAGCAGCACCGGCCGGTCCGCGGAGGCGATCGAGCGCAGAAGCTGGACGCTGTTGTGCTGCGCGCGCACTTGTGCGGTGAGCGGGTCGCCGGGGTCGGGCGGCACGGCCAGAAGCGCGGCGAATTCCGGCACGATCGCGGTGAGCAGGCCCGCGTTCGGGCCGATCGCGGCGGTGATCCGATGCCGGAGCTGGGCCAGCTCGCTCTCCGGCTGGGCCAGCAGCAGCCGACCCAGCGCGCGGAACGCCTGGAACACCCCGTCGAATTCCAGGTCGCGCCGGTATTGGTCGAACTTGCCGGCCAGGAACCAGCCACCTCGGCTGGTGACCGCCGGGCGTAGCTCGTGGACCAGCGCCGTTTTGCCGACTCCGGCCGCGCCGCCGATCAGCACTCCCCGGCACTGGCCCGCCAGCGCGTCCTCGAACGCCGCCTGCAACGCGGTCACCTCGGTATCGCGCCCCACCAGCCGGGCCGGGGCGACGGGCCGGCGCGGGAAGTCGTGGTGCCCGATCCGGATCGGTTCCGTGGCTCGCCCGGCCGAGGCGTCGCGCAACCGTTCCAGGTCCTCGATGACACCCTCCGCGGTCTGGTAGCGGTTGTCCGGCTCCTTTTCCAGCAGGTGCAGGATGATCTCGGACAGCGGCGAGGGCAGGGCCGGGTTCACCTCGACCGGGGGTGCAGGCACCCGGGCCAGGTGGTCGTGGACCAGGCGCAGCGGGTCCCCAGAGCCGAACGGCGGCGCGCCCGTCGCCAGTTCGTAGAGCGTGGTCCCCAAGGCGTAGAGGTCGCTGCGTTGATCGACCGGACGGCCGGTCCGCCCGGTTTGCTCGGGCGCGAGGTAGGCCAGTGTTCCGACGATGTCGCTGCGGCCGGGGGAGGGGGGAGGGGGGTCGGTGAGGGAGGTGGCCAGCGCGAAGTCGAGCAGGCACGGAGTGCCGTCGGGGGAGAGCACGATGTTCGCGGGGGTGATGTCGCGGTGCAACACCCCGCGCCGGTGCATCGCCGCCACGGCTCGGGCCACCCCGAGCCCGACCCCGAGCAGGACGTCGACGGGAAGTGGCTCCGCCCGTCCGGCCAGGCTTCGGCCGCCCGCGTCCGCCAGCACGATCGACCCCGCATAGCGTGGCGCGTCCAGCAGCTGTGCGACATTCGGAATCCCGCGAAGCCGTTCCAGCATCGCGCGCTCGTGCCGCAGCCGCTTGGGTGCGTCCGGGCCCAGCGGCTGCTTGCACACCACGGTCCGCTTCCCGAGGGACACTCGGCAGACGCGCGTGCGCCCGGTCTCGCTCAGCACGGCAACCTGGGCGGACGAACCGCGCCCCGGCAGCCCACCAGTGTCCATCCGACACCTCCACGACCCACCGCGACTCCTGCCTACACCTGTTCCAGCGGGATTACGACCCCTCGTACGAAGGTGAATCAATTTCTTGTTCGTCGCTCTTTCCGAGTTCGCCATTCCGCCGTATCCCGGATGCCGGACGGAACCAAACTTCGGTAACGAGCTCACCCAGCGTGAAACTCCGAGGGTTTCGGAAATCAAGCGCGTCTTGACAGGTCCGTAAACGAAGCCGGTTCCGTGAGCCCCGACGAGGACGCGCGGTGGTACATGCCGTGGCGGGTACCCATTGGCGGCTCTCGCGCGAGTGGCGGCACGAGCTCGGCGCGCGCATCGACGCCCATAACGAGCACATTGCCGTCGAGGACGCGCACCGCGACGTCACCGGCGAGCACGACCTCACCGAAGTGGCCAAGCAGCAGGCCGCGGACCTGGCGGCACTGCACCAGTGTGACGAGGTCGCAACCTTGCTTCAGCCAGCCCGGCCGCCTCGTCAGCCAGTACGGCACCGGACGACGCTGGAGTAGCTTCGCCGCTGCCGGCGACTCCTCCAGGATCGTTTCCTTGATCGCCGACTCGAACCGCTGCGTGACCGGGGTGTCCGCCATGTGCCACTTCCCAGTGGCCGGTCGCACCGACGCGGTCGCCAACCAACCCAGCGGCACGTCTGCTCTACACCGAAGCGTGCCCATGACGGCGGGATCTTGTCGAAATCGCTGCCCGTCAGCTCCGATGCTGTCGATGGCGACACCAGGCACTGACAAAGAACTGTTACCGAGCAGGGGATATGTGGGCCGAAAGCGTGATTCCGTGTGGGCCGGAGAGGCGAAAAGAAAATGATATGTCCTCGCCGGACTGGCAGGTCTCCAGGATGGTCGAGAAGAGCAGGACGGTTGCGTTCGTGTGTGCCTGTCGTCCATCCCGTCGACCTCCACAAGGGCTATCAGGTCTGTCAAGGGGACCGCAGGCACGCTCACAACAGGTGGAAGGTGCCCCCTTGACAGACCTGATCGGGCTGGCGCCAGGTCGACGGGATGGACGAAGAGCCCCACTTATACGTGGTTGAGAAGCGGCTGGTGCCGAGGGTGCGGGGCAGCGGCTTTGGTCATTACCTGGCGCGCAACAAAGGAAGACGAGTAGTATGCGGGAACCCCGACACCTCTCGTCGAGGCGTGAATTCCCCGGAGCGTCGTTCACATCCACTCTCGCGACGCCAGCAGGGTCGCCAGATCTGGAAGGATTTCTTCGACGATGCCGCGGTACGGGGGATATTGCAGATTGATGAAAACGTACTGCTCGAGCGCGTACTGTGTGGCGTCTCGATCAGGGTGTTCGGCGTGATAAGCCTCCCAGACAACCATCAGCTGGGCCGCGACCCGATCTCTGGTGTGAGGGTAGGCTTCCAGCGTTGGCTCCATCACGGGGTACCACAGGGCGTCCGGGGCGATGCTGCCGACCAGCATCATGAGCTCGCGGCCCGCGTCCATCGCGTCTTCGACCTCTCGAGCGATGTGCTCGGCCAGGATCGGGCGGGTCTCGGGCAGGCGCATCCACATGAGGTCGCCGAGCATGCCCAGGCTCCATGGCATCGGCACGTCAGCATCACCGTGTTCGGGAAACGCTGCGTCCACCGGACTGTCCCGGCGGGCCTGGAAGGAGCGCCCGCCTGGCAGTTCCACACGTCGCCATGTATCGTTCATGCTGGCATCTTATCGGAGTCACTCGCGCCGATCAGGCACACGCTACATTTGTGGAATGTTCCGACGTGGGGGATAGTCATCTTCGCCATCTTGTATGTATGTGCCTTCATATTCGCCATAACGAAACTTGTTCAACGACGTGGGGAAGAATGTTGGCATGAGACTTCTTGGCAGCCTTCCAAAACTTCGATACCGAACATCGAAAGGTTGTCGGTGTAGGATGAACGGGGCCGCTCTGCGAGCGCGGATCGTGTTGCGTTGTGCCGTGGCGAATCGATCTTCGACACCATGAATTAAAAGGACATGACTCAATGTGGAACGACACCATCGAACTTGCCCGGGAGTATTCGCGGCAGGCTGAACACGTAGACCCCTCTGAAACCTGGACGCCACAGGATTGGGACCGCGCTTCCGATGCGCTTCTTAGGTTGGTGAAGGCTGAAACCCCCGCATACCGCCTCGGTGAGGTATTGCGTTACGACGTCGGGCTCAGTCTCCCAGTGAATGTGGTCAAGACGACATACGAAAGACTCTTCGCGCTCGGGGTCAAGGATGTGCGCTCCAGGCTCTGTTATGCCCGGTACCTCCTGATGCACGGTCCCGATTGGGACCAAGAGGCCCGGGAAATCCTCGGCCAGCTCGAGGAGCCGGCGCGACAAGCTGGTGTCTGGAATGCTGACTTTCTGGGACATCACCCAGTCTTCTATGAAGACACGCCCAGGTAGGGGTTGCCTTGGAGGCGAGCGACGTGGAGCACTCCCTGACCGACATGCGACAGGGTGGGCGATCGGGCAGCGAACTGAGGCAGCGGTACCTCCACGCTGATCTCGCCTCGATCCCGGGATGCCTCGACCTGCTGGCGTGGACGATCAGCAGGCCGTGGAGCATGACGTACTGGGGGACTCCCGGTGACAGGGCTGTGCGCTCTCAGCAGCGGTGACCTCGTCGTCGCCGGCGGTGCGGGGGATCTGGCGCTCGTCTCCGTGCGCACTGACGCCGCGAATGCGGAAGCGTTGAACGGTGGTGCGATGCGAGACGCCGTCATAGCTTTTGTGGACGCCACGTCCGAGGTTCCCGACGATGGCGTTTTGTGGGACCAGCTCGTCACGACCGACGGAACCCGCGCGTGGGCGGCAGACGACCTAGCAACCGTGACCACTGCAACCACGACCGACCCGACCTGGCTACAACTCCAAGCCATCCTCAACACCCGCCACCAACGCGATGCGCAGCCGGGGGCGCGTTCCCCCCACAGCGCGACATCACCGCCTGCAATCACGCTAGGCGATGCACATCAGATGGCGGAAGTCTGTCGCACATCACCGGTCGGATCACAGGTTTCATGCCAGAGACCCAGCAAGAGAGCGTCTGATGGACAGCTATGACCGCCGCCGGTTCCACACCTTCGGCTTCGAACCGAACTACACGGTCGAGGTGGACCCGCCGTTCCCGCCTGACGGGACCTGGGATTGCCCGATCGTCGAGGTGGACACCGACGGCCGGGCGCACCCGCGCGCGGTGTTCGAATCTCGGACGGCCTTGATCGCGCGAGTCGAGCCCGCGGAGGGGCCAGCGTGGCTCGGTATGTTCGCCAACGGCGGGCTCGGTCAAGTCGATGAGACCTTCGCCTGCCCCGGGCCCGGGCAGCTGTGTGTGGTCGCGGAAGGGATGGCCTACCTCATCCGCGTCGATTCGCCGATCGACGGTGCCGTCATCGTCCAGGACCAGGTGCAACACGTAGTCGCCGACGAGGAACACCAGCTTCTGCTGCTGGCCAATGACCTCGACTTGGTAGCAGTCGGCGTCAATGGCCTGGCATGGCAATCGCCTCGGCTGGCTCTCGACGGCCTCAGCATCACGGGCGCGGACTCCGAGGGCATCCACTGCCACGCGTGGCTTGGTGATCACGATGGATCCACCGAACTCGTCACGGTCGATCCCCGTACGGGGCAGGTGGCAGCCGGTCCAGTGCTTCCCGATCAGCTGCGGTACTGACCGCCCAACAGTGGATCAGGTCAGAAGCGGTAAAGTCTACGGTGTGCAACCCGTGCGTCGCGCGGCTGTGCGGGCACAGCGGGATGGCGGTGACTGGGCAGGTCTGCAGGCGCCAGATTCGGCCGGTGATGGTTGAGGCTGCGACGGCGATGGACGGCATCGTGGGCAGAAGGGTCCGGGCACCGTAGTCAGGCACTTAGTCAGGCATGTCCCCAAATGGTCCCCAGCGGGGATCATGACCGCGATGACCCATGAACGCAAAAGGGACGCTTGAGCTGCGGTTTTACCGCTCAAGCGTCCCTTTTGTCCCGGTCGGGCTGACAGGATTCGAACCTGCGACCCCTTGACCCCCAGTCAAGTGCGCTACCAAACTGCGCCACAGCCCGGACCCGTGCTCCTCGGAGGTGCTCCGTGAAGCGCGATGTGAGTACTGTAGCGGGTCGCGATCGGGGGGTTGCAGGGAGGTCCATATTTGCGGCCTGAGCAGCGGAAACCCCGGCCACAGAGGGTGAACCCCGGGGCGTCGACCACCCAACCTCAGTTCGGGTTCTCAGCGTGCGTCAACGTCTGCCAGGCGACGAACAGGTTGTTCGTCCCCGCCGGGCGTTGGCGTTCCGTCAGGGCTTGGGTGTTGGTCATGGCGATGCCGAGGCGCCCATGCAGCGCGTTGTAACCCACCTCCGTCACCGGGCCCAGGCCGAGGTTCAACGAGCCGCCGCAGAGGTTCGAGGGGACTGCGGCGCCGAGTTCGTACTTGGATTGGAAGCCGAGGGCCTGGCGGAGGCGTTCGCCGATGTCGGTGCCGTAGAGGTCTTGGCCCTGGATGCGCGAGGTTTCGGCGACGTCGGCGATGGAGGCGATGCCGTAGCCCGTGTGGACGAAGTCGCGGCAGGTTTCCTGGGTGAGGCCGGTGGTGAAGGTGGACTGTTTCTGCCAGTAGTTGACGATTTGGTCGCGGGTGGACAGTCCGCTGCCGGGCACCGTTTTCGGGAGGGCGCCGTCCGAAGACAGATACACGTACGCCGCGACGCGGTTGCGGTAGCGGGTCATGGCGGAGTCGTAGCTGGACTTGTCGTCGAGGAACACGGAGATGCCGACGGCGGCCTCGGTCATGACGAGCTCCCAGTTGCCGTTGCTGTTGGAGCCGGCCAGGAGCTTGGGCAGGTAGACGTTGCGCAGCATCGTCGCGAAGCGGCCGGCGTTGGGCCAGCTCGTGTAGGTCGACTTGATGAGCTCCGCGGCGCGCGACCACGACGCGCCGGCCCAGCCCGTCTGCAGGGGTGCGTTGCTGTTGGTGTGGCTGGTGATCGTCGCGGACCACGCGTCCATCAACGCGATGGCCTTCTGTGCGTAGCGCGCGTCCTGCGTGATGTACCAGGCCAGGGCGTCGGTGTAGGCGGCGATGGCGTCTTCGCGTTCGTCGGTGCAGCCGTTGTTCGGGTTGGAGTACGAGCCGCACTCCACGACGGCGCGGGGTTTCGCCGTGCGCGTGAGCGAGGCGTACTTACTGCCCATCATCTGGTCGTACGCGCTCTTCCACGGCTGCGCGCCGGCGTTCACGTTGGCGCGCACGAAGTCCAGCTGCGGACGGCTCACGAGCACGCCCGGGTGGGTGAACGTGGCCGGAGCGGCGGAGACCGGTGCCGCCAGCAGTCCCAGAGCAACGGGGATCGTCGCGACCAGCGACGCGAGTTTTCGGGCCCGAAAGGACATGGCTCTCCTCGGTGAGGGGGAAGGGAGGTCGTCGTCGATCTCGATCACCGGTGAGCGCTGCGCACCAGTGTCATGGTCCAGACCACCTCACGTCAAGCAGGAACGTGGACATAATTCGCATTCGAAAAACGTGTTCAGCCCGCTGAATGAACTCGAATGGCGGCTTCTGCGGATAACCCGTGACACTGCATCCGAGAAGGGGTGATCGATGGACGACGCGGGGGTGATCGGCCGGTCCGTGGCCGAGCCCGACCTGTTCGCCGCCATCTTCGACCGGCACGCACCGCACATCCACCGCTACCTCGCGCGGCGGCTGGGCCGGGACGTGGCCGACGACGCGCTGGCGGACACGTTCCTGGTCGCGTTCGGCAAACGGGCTCACTACGACGGCACCCGGTCCGACGCGCGGCCGTGGCTCTACGGCATCGCGACCAACATCGTGAGCCGCCACCGCCGCGACGAGGTGCGCCAGTACCGCCTGCTGCGCGCAGTCGGCCCGCAGGCCGCGGTCGACGGGCACGCCGACCGCGTGGCCGTGCAGGTCAGTGCCCAGGCCCGCGGGCCGGAACTCGGCGCGGCGCTGGCGGCCCTCAACGCCAAAGACCGCGACGTCGTGCTGCTCATCGCCGCCGAGCAGCTCTCCTACGAGGAGGTCGCCCAGGCGCTGGGAATACCCGTCGGGCCCGTGCGGTCCCGGCTCAACCGCGCCCGCCGCCAGTTGCGCGCCGCCCTCGGCGGTGCCGAACACCCCGACGTGAAGGAGGTTCCGTCCCATGGATGAGCTGCGGCTGGTCCGCGACCGCGCGGCCGACGTCCCGCTGCCCGACCTGGCCGAGCTGGGCGCCGCCCGCGCCCGGCTGCTCTCGGCTGCCGCGAGCGAACCTCGCCGCAAGACCGGGAAACGCCTTCGGCGGGCCGGTGCCGCGACGCTGGGGCTCGCGGCGGCCATCACCGCCGTAGTCTCGTTCGCGCCCACCGGAGACGGACCGCTGACCCCTCCGCAAGCGGCCGCCGACCCCGTGCGCGTGCTGCACGGCGCCGCGGCCGAGGCCCTGAAGCTGCCCGACACGCCGCCGCGGCCTGACCAGTTCGTGTACGTCAAAACGCAGTACGCCTACAGCGACCGCGAAGCCTGGATCTCCGCCGACGGCAAGCACGACGGTTACGTCAAGCAGGACGGCCAGGCCTTCCCCTTGCCGGCCTGCGTCGACGGCGAGTACCGCGTCGAGGGCGCCAACAACCCGGCCGCCAACGGCACGGAAGAACCGTGCGTCGTGGTGCCGGCGTACCGGACCGACCTGCCGACCACCACCGCCGCGATGATCGGCTACCTGAACAAGAACCACAGCGGCGACGCCGGCGACGTGAACGCGATGGGCAAGGACGTGCAGATGCTCGTCGGCGAGACCTACCTGCCGCCGCAGACGAAGGCCGCCCTGTTCGACGCCGCCGCCAAGGTGCCCGGGCTGCAGGCCGTGGACCACGTGACCGACGCGGCGGGCCGCCCGGGCGTCGGCATCACCTGGCCCGGCAACGGCGTGACCCTGGTCTTCGACGCGAAGACCTTCACCTACCTCGGCACCACGCAGGGCGCCGTGGTCGGCTACGGAATCGTCGACCACGTGGGGCAGCTGCCGCGCTGAGGCCTCAGCGGCCGGTGAAGCTCGCCTTGCCGGGCCCTTCGGTGAGGAACGACTTCACCGCGCCGCGCAGGTCGTCGGTGTCGAACAGCTCGGCGGCGATCGCGGTGACGTGGGCGTTGGCCTCAGGCACACCACCGTGCTCGAAGTGCGCCAGCACACGTTTGGTGGCCGCGTGCGCCCGGGTGGGGCCTTCGGCCAGCCCGCGCGCGAAGGAGCGCGCCGCGGCGTCGAAGCCCTCGTCGGGCAGCACGCGGTTCACCACGTTCCAGCGTTCGAGCGTCTCGGCCGAGTAGGTGTCGCCGGTGAACACGAACTCCTTGGCGCGGGCCACTCCCGCGCGGGCGGCGAGGCGCTGGGTGCCGCCCATCGTCGGCGTCAGGCCCACCACCTTCTCCACGAGCCCGAACTTGGCCCGCGAAGCGGCCAGCAGCAGGTCGCACGCCACGGCGACCTCGAACGCCCACGTGAGGCACAGGCCGTGCGCGGCGAACACCGTGGGGAACGGCAGCGCGGCGATGCGGTCGGGCACTGTGAGCAGCTCGTCGAAGAACACCTTCGCCTCGGCCGGCGAGCCCTGCGCGTCGAACAGCGCGACGTCCACGCCACCGCTGACGACGCGGCCCTCGGCCCGGATGAGCAACGCCCGCGCCGGCTGGGCTTCCAGGGCGGCGACGGCTTCGAGCAAGTCGCGTTGCAGCGAAGCGGTGTAGAGGTTGAGCGGCGGCGCGTCGATCGTCAGCACCGCCAGGCCGTCTTCGCGGTCGAGCCGGGTCACGCGTTCTCCTCGTTGTCCAGCAGCTTGTCCCAGTACGCCTGGGCCGCGGGCCGCCATTCCACGTGCTTTCGGTGGAACAGCTCGCTCGCCTTGCGCCCGCTCCACTCGGCGGGCAGCAGCTCGGCCGGCAGCCGCGGGTCGAGGAACGGGAAGCGCCGCCATTCGTGCACCAGCTCGGTCTGCGCGCGCAGGACGGCCGGGTCGCCCGTGGGGCGCAGGCCGGTGAAGCGGTCGATGAAGTCCTCGTAGCTGTCGGTCAGCTCCGAGAGGTCCCACGACCGCTCGACCATGCTCTCCTGCTCGCCGACCTCGCCGTATGCGGCCGTGAACGACATCGCCTGGGCGTCGAGCTGCAGCTCCGCAACGATCTGCTGCGCTTCGTGCTGCCGGCCCGGGTCCGGGCTCACCCACACGCCGGCGACGGGCGAGCCGAACCCGGCCCACGTCAGGCGCGTGCGCAGCCGGTGGCGCAGGTCCCGTTTGGCCTCGGGCACCGACACGATCAGCATCAGCCAGCGGCCCTCCCACGCGACGGCCTCGCGCCCGAACGCGTAGATCCGCTCCGCGCCTTCGGTGAGCAGCCGACGGCCGGGCGGCGTGAGCGACCAGCGCACGCGCCGGCCGACGCGTTCGGACACCAGCCAGCCCTCGGCGGCCGAGCGCGCGAGTGCCTGGCGCGCCGACTTCTCCTCGATGTCCAGTATCCCCAGCGCCTCGACGAGCATGGACGTCCACACGGGACGGTCGCGGGGCAGCACGTACTCGCCCAGCACGGTCATCAACAGGGACCGGGCACTCGCGTGGCTGACCTCGCGGCGCCTGCTGACCGTCGGCCGCGGCGCCGCCGAGCGGGGTTCCCGCTGCTTCGTGCGCTGGCCGAGCGTGACCGACGTGGCGGGTTCCGCCATCGCTTTCACCGACCTCACTGCTCCGTGGTACGTAACCCGCCCAGGCTACCCACGTTCAGTGACCGAGACGACACTCGACACACTGGGAGCGCGTCGGCGGCGCGGAGCGGCACCCGTAGAATCAGCCGGGAAATGAGCGCAACACTCGTCGCGAAGGGCCTGGCCTCCGGCCACGGCGACCGCATCCTGTTCTCCGGCCTCGACCTGGTCGTCGCTCCCGGCGACGTCGTCGGGCTGGTCGGCGTCAACGGCGCCGGCAAGTCCACGCTGCTGCGCACCCTCGCGGGCCTGCAGCCGCCCGAGTCGGGGGGGATCCGGCTGAACCCGCCGACGGCCACCGTCGGTCACCTCCCGCAGGAGCCGGAGCGGCGGCCGGGGGAGTCGGTGCGGCAGTTCCTCGCGCGGCGCACCGGGGTCGCCGAAGCGCAGCGTGAACTCGACGCCGCCACCGAAGCGTTGACCGAGGGTGTCGCCGGCGCCGACGACACGTACGGGACGGCCCTCGACCGTTGGCTCGCCCTCGGCGGCGCCGACCTCGACGACCGCGCGGGCGAGGTCGCCGCGGAGCTGGGGCTGGCCGTGGACCTCGACCAGCCGATGGTCTCGCTGTCGGGCGGGCAGGCCGCGCGCGCCGGGCTCGCGTCGCTGCTGCTGAGCCGGTACGACATCTTCCTGCTCGACGAGCCCACCAACGACCTCGACCTCAACGGCCTCACCCGTCTCGAGCGGTTCGTCACCGGCCTGCGCGCCGGCACGGTGCTCGTGAGCCACGACCGCGAGTTCCTCGCCCGCACCGTGGACCGCGTGGTGGAGCTGGATCTCGCGCAGCAGCAGGTGAACACGTTCGGCGGCGGCTACGAGTCCTATTTGGAGGAACGCGCCGTCGCGCGCCGCCACGCGCGCGAGGACTACGAGGAGTACGCCACCACTCGCTCCGCGCTGGAGGCGCGCGGGCAGATGCAGCGCTCGTGGATGGAGAAGGGCGTCAAGAACGCGCGGCGCAAGCAGACCGACAACGACAAGGTCGGCCGTAAGTTCCGCAGCGAGGCCACGGAGAAGCAGGCGTCGAAGGCGCGCCAGACCGAGCGCATGATCGAGCGCCTGGAGGTCGTGGACGAGCCGCGCAAGGAGTGGGAGCTGCGCATGGAGATCGCGGCGGCCCCGCGTGCCGGCGCGGTCGTCGCTACGCTGCGGGGTGCCGTCGTGCACCGCGGCCCCTTCACGCTCGGTCCCGTCGACCTCCAGGTGGACTGGGCGGACAAGGTCGCCATCACGGGCGCCAACGGCGCGGGCAAGTCCACGCTGCTGGCCGCCCTGCTCGGCCGGCTGCCGCTCGATGAGGGCAGCGCGGCGCTCGGCCCCGGCGTCGTCGTCGGCGAGGTCGACCAGGCGCGCCGGCTGTTCCTCGACGACGTCCCGCTGGCCGACGCGTTCGCGCGCGAGGTCCCGGAACTGCCCGACGCCGAGGTCCGCACGCTGCTCGCGAAGTTCGGCCTCAAAGCCGCGCACGTGCTGCGCCCCGCGGCCACGCTCTCGCCGGGCGAGCGCACGCGCGCCGCTCTCGCGTTGCTGCAGGCGCGCGGGGTGAACCTGCTCGTGCTCGACGAGCCCACCAACCACCTCGACCTGCCCGCGATCGAACAGCTCGAGTCCGCTTTGGACCGTTACCCCGGCACACTGCTGCTCGTGACCCACGACCGCCGCATGCTCGACGCCGTCTCGGTCACGCGGCGTTTCGAAGTGGTGGACGGGAAAGTCACCGAGTCCTGACGCGTCAGCCGGCCACGGCGTAGGGCGGAAGGCTTGTCAGGTCGCGCGAAACACCGCGGCGGCGAGTGAAGCCCGTTCTGCCCTCGCGAGCCGTGTCCGGCGCGGCGGCGGATCGGCCGCGCGCGAGCGTGCCGCGCGACGTTCCGGGGATCGAGACGCGTCAGCCGGCCACGGCGTCGACCCCCGTGGTGTGCGACGGGTGGACCACCACGAGGACCTTGCCCGGCGAGGTGGCGTAGCCGACGAACTGGTCCACTCCTTCGGCGGGCAGGTAGCGGCGCGCGATGAGTTCCGAACCGCTGCGCACACGTGCGGGGTCGGTGACGATCTCGGCCGTCCCGTTCACCGAGACGAAGCTGTAGGGCGGCACGTCGTCGTGCACCGTGAGCGCGACCTCGGCCGACGCGGCGATCGCGCGGCCTTTCACGCTGTCCTGGGTGATGTTGACCAGCAGGTCGTCGCCGTCGGCGGCGAACCAGACGGGGACGGCGTGCGGGCGGCCGTCGGCACGGACGGTGACGAAGATGGCGCTGCGGCTGCCTTCGATGAGGAAAGTGCGGGCGCGTTCGGCGGACATCGGGGTGGCCATCTCGGGTTCCTCCAGTGGTCGGGCCCGGCGCGCTCACGCCGGGTCACGGTTGCGGCCACGGTAACCCGGCGCACCGACAAACCCGGCTCACCCGGCAGTTTCAGCCGATCGCCAAAACGCGCTCACGGCCGGTCGGTGAGGTACCCGCCCATCGTCGTGAAGTAGTCGGCCGCCGCCAGCTCCGTGCCGTCCTCCGTGCGCACGCGTTCCGCCAGCAGGCCGGGGGAGTGACCGCGCCGCGCCGCGGGACCGGCGACGATCACCACGCCGTCGCCCTCCTTGATGAAGATGCGGCCCGGCGTGCCGCCGTAATGCCCGGCCGACACCGACGCCCGCACGATCCGCAGCCGCGCCCCGCGGTGGTAGGCGAACGCGTTGGGGTACGGGTCGGACTGCGCCCGCACCAGCCGTTCGATGTCCGAAGCGGGCCACGTCCAGTCGATCAGACTGTCCCGTGGCGCGCGTTTGTGGAAGAAGCTCGCCTTCGACCGGTCCTGGGCGATCGGCACCGCGGTGCCGGTCTCGATGAGCGAGAGAGCCTCCGCGACGATCGGCTCGATGAGATCCACTGTGCGGTGGAACAGATCCGTGGTCGTGTCCTTCGGGCCGACCGGCACCGCGCGCTGCACCACGATGTCGCCGGCGTCGAGCTCCGCGTTCATCATGTGGGCGGTCACGCCGACCTCGGGTTCGCCGTTGACCAGCGCCCAGACCAGCGGCGAGAACCCGGCGTACGCGGGCAGCAGCGAGTCGTGGACGTTGAGCGTGCCGTGCGGCGGCAGGTCGAAGATCTCCGGCGGCAGCCAGGTCCGCCAGTTGTTCGCGACGATCAGCTCCGGCTCCGCGGCCTTAAGCTCCGCCAGCAGCTCCGGGTCGTCGGGGCGGTTGCGCAGCAGGGCGCGGATTCCGTGGGCCTCGGCGAGCTCGGCCACCGAATCGTCCCAGATCTTCTCGTACGCGTGGTCGCTCTTGGGGTGCGTGACCACGAGGACGACCTCGTGACCAGCGTCGATGAGGGCCCGCAAGGTGCGGTGCCCCCAGGTCTGGTAGCCGAACATGGCCACGCGCATCGGCGAATCCCTTTCACGGTCGAGGGGACGAACATCACCCACAAGGTACTAGCTGAGCCTCTCCTAAGTTAGGTTAGGGTTGCTTGAGCTTTTCGAGTGGAGCTGAGCCGAACCGAGATGCGGCAGTGCCGCGCTAGGGGACTTTCATGTCACGAGCAGTGGTCGATGGCCGGGTGCCGGTGTATGACGTGGTCGGGGTGGGGTTCGGACCATCGAACCTCGCCCTCGCGATCGCGCTGACCGAGTACAACGCCGCGCCCGGGTCCGGTGACACGGTCACCGCGCACTTCCTCGAGCGCCAGCCGCGCTTCGGCTGGCACCGCGGGATGTTGATCGACACCGCCACGATGCAGGTCTCGTTCCTCAAGGACCTCGCGACCATGCGCAACCCGACGAGCGGGTTCAGCTTCCTGAACTACCTGCACGCCAAGGGCCGGTTGATCGACTTCATCAACCACAAGAACCTGTTCCCGCTGCGGATCGAGTTCCACGACTACTTCGAGTGGGCGGCCGCCAAGGTCGACGACGTCGTGTCCTACGGCACCGAGGTGCTCTCGGTCGAGCCGGTCCGCGACGGCGACGAGGTGGTCTTCTTCGACGTCCGCGCGAAATCCGGCGACGAGATCGTGGAGCTGCGCGCCCGCAACCTCGTGCTGGGCACGGGATTGCGGCCCAACCTGCCCGAGGGCGTCACCGGCGGTGAGCGGATCTGGCACAACAGCCAGCTGCTGCCGCGCGTCGAACGGTTGCGCGGCAGCGAACCGAAGCGGTTCGTGGTGGTCGGCGCGGGCCAGAGCGCGGCCGAGGTCGCGGCCCTGCTGCACGACGAGTTCCCTCGCGCCGAGGTGTGCGCGGTCTTCGCGCGCTACGGCTACAGCCCGGCCGACGACAGCTCGTTCGCCAACCGGATCTTCGACCCGGAGGCGGTCGACCACTTCTACGGCGCCAGTGAGCCCGTGAAGGACCGGCTCATGCGCTACCACGGTGCCACCAACTACTCCGCGGTCGACCTCGACCTGATCGACGAGCTCTACCGCCGCGTGTACCAGGAGAAGGTGCTCGGCGTGGAGCGGCTGCGGCTGTTCAACGTCTCACGGCCCGTGGACGTGACCGACCACGGCACGCACGTGCGCGCGACCGTCGAATCGCTGACCACCGGTGAACGCGCGGTGCTCGACGCCGACGCGGTCGTCTACGCCACCGGGTACCTGCCCGCGGACCCGACGCCGCTGCTCGGAGAGCTCGCCGCGGGCTGCCGGCGCGACGCGGAAGGCCGGCTGCGCGTGGAGCGCGACTACCGCATCACCACCGACGCCGCCGTGCGCGGCGGGCTCTACCTGCAGGGCGGCACCGAGCACACGCACGGCATCACGTCGTCGCTGCTGTCCAACACCGCGGTGCGCGTCGGTGAGATCCTGCGGTCCATTGTGGATCGCCGGGCCGCCGTGGCGCACCTGGCCGAGTACGCGGTGAGCGGCACGCGCTGACGGCGCGGCGCCCAGAGTCAGTCCAGCTTCAGTCCAACGGTGGAGGCTCCCAGATGACCGGCGTCGTGCCCGGTTCCCCCTTGACCGCGGCGCAGGCCGGGGTCTTCTTCGCGCAGTCGCTCGCCCCGGCGGACCCGGCGTACCGCATCGGCTGGTACGCCGACGTGCGCGGCCGCGTCGATCCGGCACGGGTCGCGGACGCGGTGCGCCGGGCGGTCGGCGAAGCCGAGGGGCTGCACGTGAGGGCCGAGGCCGACGAGACCGGCGTGCCGCGGCAGTACCCGGCGCCGTGGGCGGCCGCGGTGCCCGTGGTGGACCTGTCCGGCGAGCCCGACCCCGAAGCGGCGGCGCACGCGTGGGCGCGGGCGGCGCTGGCCGAGCCGGTCGACCTCGCGCGCGGGCCGTTGACCGCGCACGCGGTGCTGGTGCTGGGACCGGATCGCGTGTGGTGGGCGCAGACGTTCCACCACCTGGTGACCGACGCGTACGGCCAGGCGGTGCTCACCCGCCGGGCCGCGGAGCTCTACGACGGCGCCGAGTCCACTGTGGACTGGTCGGTGGCGCCGCTCGTGGCCGCCGATGGCGAGTACCGGGAATCGGCCGCCTACGAAGCGGATCGCACGTACTGGCGCGAAAAGCTCGCCGGTCGGCCCGACTCGGTGCGGCTGGCCGGCGGCGACGGTGAGGTGGTCCGGCGGTCGGTCACGCTGGCGGCCGCCCGCGCCGACGCGCTGCGGAAGTTCGCCGGCAACCACGGCACCCGCCTGTCGCGCGTGGCACTCGCGGCGCTGGCGGCCTACGCGCACCGGGTGACGGGCGCCGAGGACCTCGTGCTCGGCCTGCCCGTCGCGGCGCGTGCCGACGTCGCGCTGCGCGACCGGCCCGGAATGCTGTCGAACCTCTTGCCACTGCGGGTTTCCGCGCGGCCCTCGACGACGCCAGCGGAGCTGGTCGCCGCGGTCGCCCGCGAGGTCGCCGACCTGCTCGACCACGGCCGCTACCGTGGTGAGGACCTCGCGCGCGAGGCGAACCTGACCGGCGGGATGCACGAGCTCACCGGGCTGAGCCTCAACTTCCTGCCAGAGGTCTCGGTCGCGTTCGGCGAAGCCGCGGCGACGGTGCACAGCGTCGCGCTCGGCCCCGTCACCGACCTCGCCGTGACCGCGCACGACGCCGGCGCGGGCGGCGCGCTGCGGCTCGAGTTCGCCGCGGCCGGCACGCCCGAAACCCTCGCCGAGCACGAACGCCGTTTCCTCGCCGTGCTCGACGCGATGGCCGCGCACGCGGACCGTCCGATCGCGGCGATCGACCTGCTCACCGAACGCGAACGGCAGCTGGTGCTGACCGACTTCGCGACCTCGCCCGCGGAGTCGCCGGAGCTGAACTGGCCCGAGGCCTTCGCCCGTGTCGTCGCGCGGCAGCCAGAGGCCGTCGCCGTGGTGTGCGAGGGCCGGCAGCTCACCTACGCCGAGCTCGACGCCGCCGCGAACCGCCTGGCGCGCCTGCTCGCCGCCCGCGGGGCGGGGGCCGAAGACGTGGTCGCCGTGGCGCTGCCGCGCTCGATCGACCTGGTCGTGGGCCTGCTGGGCGTGCTCAAGGCCGGTGCCGCGTATCTGCCGCTGGACCTGGACCTGCCCGAGGACCGCCTGGAGTACCTGCTGACGGACGCGGGCGCGCGGGTGGTCCTGTCGGTCGCCCGATCCGCGGGCCACCTGCCCGTGGTCGGCGACGTCGTGCTGCTGGACGACCCTGTCGTGCGCGCGGAGCTCACCGCTCTGGACGGCGGGCCCGTCGACCTTGGCGGCCTGCGGCTCGACCGCGCCGCGTACGTCATCTACACCTCCGGTTCCACCGGCAAGCCCAAGGGCGTGGTGCTCTCGCACGACGGCATCGGCAGCCTGATCGTCACGGCCACCGAGCGCATCGGGATCACTCCCGAGAGCCGGGTCGTGCAGTTCGCGTCGGCGGGGTTCGACGTGACGGTGTGGGATCTCGTGATGTCGCTGTGCGTGGGCGGGCGCGTGATCGTGGTGCCCTCGCACCGTCGCGTCGCGGGCGTCGAGCTCACCGGCTACATCGCCGACAACGCCGCCACGCACATGATCCTGCCGCCCTCGCTGGTGGCCGCGCTGCCGGCCGACTGCGAGCTGCCGAAGGGCGCTGTGCTCATCATCGGCACGGAAACCGTGCCGCCCGAGCTGATCGCGCGCTGGGCGAAGGACCTGCGCGTGGTCGCCGCATACGGGCTCACCGAAGCGACGGTGAACTCCACACTGTGGCTCGCGGAAGCGGACTGGACCGGGCCGATCCCGATCGGGCGCCCCGACCCCAACACCCGCTGCTACTTGCTGGACACCGCGCTCAACCCCGTGCCACCGGGCCTCGAGGGCGAGCTCTACGTGGGCGGCCGCGGCCTCGCGCGCGGGTACGTCGGGCGTGCCGGGCTCACCGCCGAGCGGTTCGTGGCCGACCCGTTCGCCGGCCCGGGCGAGCGCATGTACCGCACGGGCGACCGCGTGCGCTGGCGCGCCGACGGGAACCTCGACTTCCTGGGCCGCGCCGACCACCAGGTCAAGATCCGCGGCTTCCGTGTCGAACCCGGTGAGATCGAATCGGTGATCGCGGCGCACGACGGCGTCGCACGCGTGGCGGTGGTGCCGCGTGAGGTCAAGCCTGGTGATCGGCGGCTGGTCGCGTACGTGGTGCCGGAGCAGGCGCCGGGCGCCGACCGGGACGCGGCGCGGGAGGCTCCGCAGGTCGACCGCTGGAAGGACGTGCACGAGCTGCTCTACTCGGTCGCCGATCGCGACCAGTTCGACGAGGGGTTCACCGGCTGGAACTCCAGCTACGACGGGGAACCACTGCCACTGGGCGACATGCGCGCGTGGCGGGAATCCACTGTGGACTCGATCCGGGCGCTGCGGCCGCGTCGCGTACTGGAGCTCGGCGTGGGCAGCGGGCTGCTGCTGTCGAAGCTCGCGCCGGACACCGACGAGTACTGGGCGCTGGACCTGTCCGAAGAAGTGGTGCGGCTGCTGGAAAGCCGCGTCGCGGACCGGGCGGAGCTGACTGGAAAGGTACATCTGCGGGCGCGCCCGGCGCACGAGCTGGGCGATCTGCCACAGGGGCACTTCGACACCGTGGTGATCAACTCCGTCGTGCAGTACTTTCCGAGCGCGGACTACCTCGTCGACGTGTTGCGGCAGGTCACGGGGCTGCTCGCACCCGGTGGCTCGGTGTTCGTGGGCGACGTGCGGAACCTGAGCCTGCAGCGCGTACTGCGCGCAGGCATCGCGGCCGCGCAGGGGGACGCGACGCCGGCCGCGGTCGACGCGGGTGTCGCTCGCGAGGACGAGCTGGTGCTCGACCCGGGCTTCTTCGCCGCGCTGCCGCGGCGGATCAGTGCGTTCACCGAGGCCGACGTCCGGCTGAAGCGCGCGACGTACGAGAACGAGCTCAGCCGGTACCGCTACGACGTCGTGCTGCGGACGGAATCCGCAGGCCCGCGCGAGGTCCCGGCGGTGCCGTGGGCCGAGCTCGGCTCGTCCGGGGCGTTCTCGGCTCACCTCGGCGAGCGCCAGCCGGCCGCGCTGCGCGTGACGGGGATTCCGAACGAGCGGCTCATCCCGGACCTCACGGCGTTGCGGGCGCTCGACGGGGAGCCGGCGCCCGCCGGCGGTGCGGCGACGGACCCGGACGTGCTGGCCGAGCTGGCCGGCGCGGCCGGTTACCGCGCGGCGGCCACGTGGTCGGGGGAGACGGCGACGGCGTTCGACCTCGTGCTGTCGCGCGAGGAGCCGGTCGCGACGTACCTCGGTGCGACCGACGGTCCGCTCGCCAACGTGCCGGTGGCCTACCGCGATCCCGCGTCGCTGATGAAGGATCTGCGCACCCACGTCGAAGAGGCGTTGCCGCACTACCTGGTGCCCTCGGCGTTCGTGCCGCTGGACCGCCTGCCGATCATGACCAACGGCAAGCTCGACCGCGCCGCGCTGCCCCTGCCCGACTTCGGGGCGCTGGCGCAGGGACGCTCGCCTCGGACTCCGCGCGAGGTCGCGTTGTGCACGGTGATGGCCGACGTGCTCGGCGTGGCCACCGCCGGCGCGGACGACGACTTCTTCGCGCTCGGCGGCGACAGCATCTCGTCGATCCGGCTCGTGCTCGGCGCCGCCCGGCACGGCCTCGCCATCACGCCACGGCAGGTGTTCCAGCACCGCACGGCGGAGGCGCTCGCCGCGTGCGCCGGTGAAGTGACCACAGCCGACGATTCGGCCGAGCCGTTGCTGGAGCTGTCGGAAACGGACTCGGCCGCCCTCGGCCCGCACGCCGAGGTGCTGCCGGTGACCCCGTTGCAGCAAGGGTTCTTCTTCCACGCCGCATTCGAGGACGACGACGTCTACACCGTCCAGGAGGTCTTCGACCTCGCCGGACCGGTGGACCCGCCGACGCTGCGCCGCGCGGTGCAGAACCTCCTCGACCGCCATTCGTCGCTGCGGTCGGGTTTTCGCCAGCTCGACGACGGCCGCGTGGTCCAGGTCGTGGCCGCACACGCCGAGCTGCCGTGGCGGGAGGTCTCGCCCGAGGCCGCCGCCGACGCGCTGGCCGCCGACCGCGACCGCCGCTTCACCCTCGACCGGCCGCCACTGCTGCGCGCCACGCTCGTCGGGCGCGAGCGGCTCGCCCTGACGTTCCACCACATCGTCGCCGACGGCTGGTCGGTCGCCGTGATGGTGCGCGAGATCCTCGCCCGCTACGGCGCCACCGAAGCGCTTCGGCCCGAGCCCGCCTCGCGGACGGCGCACGTGCGCCGACTGGCCGCACGCGACCACGACGCGGCACAGCGGGCGTGGGGTGCAGCGCTCGCGGGCGTCGAGGAACCGACCCGCCTGGTGACCACGCCCGCCGGAGTGGCACCACGGCGTCCTTCGCGCGTGCACTTCGCCGTCGACGCGGCGACCACCGCCCGAGTGGGCGCGTTCGCGCGCGAGCACGGGCTCACGCTCGGCACCGTGCTGCACGGTGCGTGGGGTCTCCTGCTCGGCCGCCTGACCGGCCGCGGCGACCTGGTCTTCGGCAGCACCGTGTCGGGCCGCGACCCCGGCGTCGCGGGGATCGAGGACGCCGTCGGCCTGTACATCAACACCTTGCCCGTGCGGGTCCGCTGGACCGGGGGCGACACCGTCGCCGGGCTGCTGCGGCGGTTGCAGGACGAGCAGGCCGCGCTGCTGGACCACCAGCACCTCGGGCTCGCCGAGCTGCAACGGATCGCCGGCGTGGGCCAGGAAGAGCTCTTCGACACGCTCGTCGTGGTCGAGAACTACCCGCGCGAGAACGACGACGCGGGCGCGCTGCGCGTGACCGGCGTCGAGGTCGTGGACGCGGTGCACTACCCGGTAGCGCTCATCGCCACGCCGGGCGACACGCTGGAGTTCGGGCTGAAGTTCGACGCGGCGCGCCTGGACGCGCGGGCGGCCGAGCAGCTCGCGGAGCGGTTCGTGCGCGTGCTCGAAGCGTTCGCCACGGCCCCGGACGTGCCGGTGGCGCACGTGGACCTCGTCTCGGCCGCGGAGCTGGAACGGCTGGGCGAGCTGAACGCGACCGCCGTGTCAATGCCGGAGCAGACGCTGCTCACGGCGTTCGAGCGGCACGTGGCCGAGGCTCCGGACGTGACGGCCGTGCTGTTCGAGGACCAGCGACTGTCCTATGCGGACCTGGACACGCGCGCGGCCGCGCTGGCCCGGCGGTTGCGGGCCCGCGGTGCCGGGCCCGGGTCGGTGGTCGCCGTCGCGGTGCCGCGTTCGGCCGAGCTGATGGTGGCACTGCTGGGCGTGGTGAAGTCCGGCGCGGCCTACCTGCCGCTCGACCTGGACTACCCGGCCGAACGGCTCGAGTACATGCTCGCGTCCTCCGGAGCGACGCTGGTGGTCACCGAACCGGCGACGGCGGCGCAGGTTCCGGCCGGCCCGGAGCAGGTGCCCGTCGATGGTCCGGACGTCGCGGCCGAGCTCGGCCCGGTCACGGGGCCGGATAACGCCGCCTACCTGATCTACACGTCCGGTTCGACCGGCCGGCCCAAGGGCGTTGTGGTGACGCACCGCGCGATCGTCAACCGGCTGGCGTGGATGCAGCACGAGTATCGGCTGGGCGCCGACGACCGCGTGCTGCAGAAGACGCCGTCGAGCTTCGACGTGTCGGTGTGGGAGTTCTTCTGGGCGCTGCGGGAAGGCGCGGCTGTGGTGTTCGCCCGGCCCGACGGCCACCGCGACCCGGCGTACCTCGCCGAGGTGATCCGCACCCACGGTGTGACAACGCTCCACTTCGTGCCGTCGATGCTGGCCGCGTTCCTTTCCGTCGAGGAGGTCACCGACGATCGGCACTGGGCCGCGTCGCTGCGTCACGTGTTCACCAGCGGCGAGGCGCTGCCCGGCGAGGTCGCGGCACGCTGGCGGCGGCTGACGGGGGTGCCGCTGCACAACCTGTACGGCCCCACCGAGGCGGCCGTGGACGTGTCGTACTTCCCGTTCCGCGACGGTCCGGAAACGACTGTCCCCATCGGACGTCCGGTGTGGAACACGCGCCTGCTCGTGCTGGACACGTGCCTGCGCCCGGTGCCCGAGGGGGTGGCGGGGGAGCTGTACCTCGCGGGCGTGCAGCTCGCGCGGGGTTACCACGGGCAGCCCGCGCTGACGGCGGAACGGTTCGTGGCCGACCCGTTCGGCGAGCCCGGCGCGCGGATGTACCGCACCGGCGACTTGGCGCGGCGCCGCGCGGACGGCGAGCTCGAATACCTCGGCCGCACCGACCGGCAGGTGAAGATCCGCGGCAACCGCATCGAGCTGGGCGAGATCGAAGCCGTGCTCGCGGCGCAGCCGGGCGTTCAGGCGGCCACGGTCGTCGTGCGCGACAGCGCCCTGGTCGGTTACGCAGCCGGTGCCGTGGACGCCGACGCGCTCCGGGCCGCATTGACCGCGGCGTTGCCCGCGACGATGGTGCCCAACGTCCTCGTGGTGCTCGACGAACTCCCGCTGACCCCGAGCGGCAAGCTCGACTCCCGCGCCCTGCCCGCGCCGGCCGTCCCCGCGGCCGCGGCGACGGTGCAGCGCGGCGACGACCGCGAGTCCGCCCTGGCGGCGATCTTCGCCGACGTACTCGGGCTGGCCGAGGTCGGCGCGGACGGCGACTTCTTCCTGCTGGGCGGCGACAGCATCACGTCGATCAGCGTGTCGAGCCGGGCCCGCCGGGCCGGGTTCGACCTGAGCCCGAAGGACGTGTTCACCCACCGCACACCCGCCGCGCTGGCGGTGCTCGGCGGAACGCCCGTGGTGCAGCGGCCGGTGTCCGACCCGGACGGTGTCGGCGACGTGCCGCTGCTGCCTGAGGTCCACCGCCTGCGTGAACTGGGCGACGCCGGCGCCGAGTCGATCCAGCTGCGCCTGCCGGCCGACGCGGACACCGAAAGTCTCGCGGCCGCACTGCAGGCGGTGTTCGACCACCACGACGGGCTGCGGCTCAAGCGCAGCCGCGTCGCGTCCGTGCTGTGGTCGCTCGAGACGCGCCCGGCCGGCGCGGTCGATGCCGCCGAGGTGCTGCTCGCCGAGAACACCACTGCCGCGGACACCACGGCCGCGGACACCACGGCCGAGTTCGACCCGGACGCCGGGATCCTGCTGCAGGCCGTCCGGTCCGGCGACCGGCTCCTGCTCGCGGCCCATCCGCTGGTGGTCGACGCGCCGTCGTGGCGCACGATCGCCGCCGACCTCGCCACGGCGTGGACGGCGGTGCAGGCCGGGCGGGCGCCGGTGTTCGCCCCGGTGGAAACCTCGCTGCGCACCCACGCCCGCGCCGTCACCGAGCGGGCGCAGGCGCCGGAGCTGCTGGCAGACCTGGAACACTGGGCCGCGACGCTCGCACCGGGCGCCGCGACGGTCCCCGTCGCAGGGACGCCGATCGAACGCACCGTGCGGTTCCCACTCGACAAGAGCCGGGCCCTCGTCGAACAGCTGCCGGCGTCGGTGCGCGGCGACGTGACCGACGTGCTGCTCACGGCCCTCGCGCAGGCCGGCGGCGAGCTGATCGTCGACGTGCTCGACCGTCCTGAAGGTACACCCGCCGCGGTGGGCGCACTGCACACCGTGCGTCCGGTGCGGCTGACCGACCCGGACCTCAAACAGGTGAAGGACCTCGTCCGCGCGGCCCCCGACGCCGTCGGCTACGGGCTGCTGCGTTACCTCAACCCGCAGGCCGCGCCGTTGTTCGCCCAGCTCGCCCGCGCCGACGTGCTGCTGCGGTACGCGGGCCACGTGCCGTTCGGCGCGCGGGACTGGGACTTCGCGGCCGGCCCGGGCGCACCCGTCGGCGCGCACGCGCTGCGCATCGGCGCGGTCTGCGAGGACACGCCGGAAGGACCGGTGCTGGTGCTCACCTTCGCCGGTGCCACACCGGACTTCGTCGACCGCGTGGTCGTCGCACTGGCCGACCTCGCCGCGACGGACGTCGCCGCGGCCGGGCTGACCACGTCGGACCTCAGGCTGATCGAACTGGCACAGGACGAGATCGAGCACGTCGAACGGCTGAGCCCGCTGCCGCTGTCGGACATCTGGCCGCTTTCGCCGCTGCAGGAAGGGCTGTTCTTCCACTCCAGCTACGACCAGTCGCGCATCGACGTCTACACGATCCAGGAGGCCATCGACCTCGCCCGGCACCTCGATGCCGCCCGCATGCGTGCCGCGTGCGCGGCGCTGATGGACCGCACACCCAGCCTGCGCGCGGGCTTCACCAGTGACGGACTGCGCGGGCCGGTGCAGTTCGTCACCGCCGGTTTCCCGCCGCCGGTGACCGAAGTGGACCTGCGTGGGCTGTCCGAAGCGGACCGTGAGCGGCGGCTGGCCGAGCTGATGGAGCGCGACCGGACGACCCGGTTCGACCTCGGCACCCCGCCGCTGTTCCGGATCACGCTCGTGCGCCTCGGCGACGAACGCGACCGCGTGGTGCTCAACCGGCACCTGCTGCTGTGGGACGGCTGGTCCGCGTGGCTGTTCATCGAGCAGCTCTTCGCGCACTACGAAGGTGGCGAACAGCCGGCGAGCGGGTCCTACGTGGACTACCTGGAGTGGTTGTCCCGTCAGGACGTCGAGGACGCCACGGCGGCGTGGCGCTCGGCGCTGTCCGGGCTGGGCGAGCCGACGCTGATCGGCCCCGACACGCAGGGGCTGGAACCCGTCACGCCGGTCAACCTCGACGCGCACCTGACGCCCGAGCTGACCGACCGGCTGCGTGAAGAGGCCCGGCGCCACGGTCTCACGGTGAACTCGGTGCTCAACGCCGCGTGGGCGCTCGTGCTGTCCACGATGGTCGGCCGCCAGGACGTGGTGTTCGGCGCCGCCGTCGCCGGGCGGCCCGCCGCCGTGCCGGACATCGAGACCACGATCGGCTTGTTCCTCAACACCGTGCCGACGCGCGTGCGGCTCGTACCGGACGAGCCGGTGCTCGACCTGCTGCGCCGCATCCAGTCCGAGCGCATGGACCTCACGCCGTACGAGTTCATGAGCCTCGGCGTGCTGCAGCGCGAGGCCGGCCACCGCGTGCTGTTCGACACGCTGTTCGTGCTCCGCGGCGCGGACGGCGACGAGCGTTACGCCGGGCTGCGCCACCGCCACGGCATCACGAGCCTCGTGAACGTCGACGCCACGCACTACCCGTTGACGCTGGTCGTCACGCCGGGGCAGCCGATGCGCGTCACCCTGTCCTACCGCGACGACGTGATCGCGGCCGACGAGGCCGCCGTGCTGCTGAGCCGGTTCACGGCGCTCGTCGAGCAGCTCGTCGGCGACCTCACCGCACCCGTCGGCTCGCTGGAGACGGTGTCCGCCGAGCGCCGCGCGGAGCTGGCGGAGATCTGGTCGGCCACCGAGCACCCGATGGTGCGGGACACCATCGCCGACCTGCTCGCCGCCCAGGCCACCCACACACCGGATGCCACCGCCCTCGTGTTCGGCGAGCAGACGCTGACCTACGCGGAGCTCGACGAAGCCGTGAACCGTATGGCGCGGCTGCTGCTTTCCCGCGGCGCCGAGCCGGAACGCGTGATCGCGCTCGGCCTGCCGCGCTCGATCGACATGGTCGTGGCGCTGTTCGCCGTACTGCGAACCGGAGCCGCGTACCTGCCGCTCGAGCTCGACTACCCGGCCGACCGCCTCGCGCTGATGCTCGACGACGCCGGCCCCCTTTGCCTGGTCACGACCACGGCCGTCGCGCAGGACCTGCCGGAGGACCTGCCGTGGGTACTGCTCGACAGCGAGGAGACGCGCGCGGAACTCGGCGCGCTGTCCGGCGGCGAACTGGTGGACGCCGAGCGCCCGCTGTTCGGCCGCGACCGCGCCGGCCGCATGGAGCACCCCGCGTACGTCATCTACACCTCCGGTTCCACGGGGAAGCCGAAGGGCGTCGTCACGCCCTACCGCGGCCTGACGAACATGCAGCTCAACCACCAGGAAGCGATCTTCGGGCCGGCCATCGCGTCGGCCGGCGGGCGGCGGCTGCGGATCGCGCACACCGTGTCGTTCGCGTTCGACATGTCGTGGGAAGAGCTGCTGTGGCTCGTGGAGGGCCACGAGGTGCACGTGTGCGACGAGGAGCTGCGCCGCGACGCCCGCGCGCTCGTGGCGTACTGCGACCGCCACCAGGTCGACGTGGTGAACGTGACGCCGACCTACGCGCACCTGCTCATCGAGGAGGGCCTGCTCGAGGAAGGTCCCCTCGACGAAGACACTGCGAGCCACCGGCCCGCGCTGGTGCTGCTCGGCGGCGAAGCCGTGTCCGAATCGGTCTGGAACCGCCTGCGCGACACCGAAGGCGTCTACGGCTACAACCTCTACGGCCCCACCGAGTACACGATCAACACCCTCGGCGGCGGCACGACCGACAGCGACACACCCACCGTCGGCAAGCCCATCTGGAACACCCGCGCATACATCGTGGACAACTGGCTGCGGCCGGTGCCCGACGGCGTGCCCGGCGAGCTCTACATCGCCGGCACCGGCCTGGCCCGCGGCTACCTCGGGCGGGCGGCCCTCACCGCGGAGCGGTTCGTCGCGGATCCGTTCGGCGGGCCCGGCGCGCGCATGTACCGCACGGGCGATCTCGTGCGCCGGCGGCCCGACGGGAACCTCGACTTCCTCGGCCGCACCGACGACCAGGTGAAGATCCGCGGCTACCGCGTCGAGCTGGGCGAGATCGAGACGGCGCTGGCGCGGCACCCACAGGTCGCGCAGGCGGCCGTGATCGCGCGGCCGGACCCGTCGGCGCCGGGGTTGCAACGGCTCGTCGGCTACGTCGTGCCGGCCGAGCTGAGCGGCGACGAGCGCGACGCGGCCGAGGCCGACCAGGTCGGCGAATGGCAGCAGATCTACTCCGACGAGTACACCGAGATCCCGACCGCGCTGTTCACCGAGGACTTCGCCGGCTGGGACTCCAGCTATGACGGCACGCCGATCCCGTTGGCGCACATGCGAGAGTGGCGCGCGGCCACCGTCGCGCGCATCGGGGAGCTGGCGCCGCGGCGGATCCTGGAGATCGGCGTCGGCACCGGCCTGCTGATGGGGCAGCTCGCGCCGCACACCGAGGAGTACTGGGGCACCGACCTCGCCGCGCCGGTGATCGGCAAGCTCACGCGAGAGCTGGAGCGGGACCCGCAGCTGGCCGCCAAAGTCACGCTGCGGGCGCAGCCGGCGCACGAGTTCGGCGACCTGCCGCGTGGCCACTTCGACACCGTCGTCATCAACTCCGTGATCCAGTACTTCCCGAGCGTCGACTACCTCACGCAGGTGCTGAGCACGGCGCTCGATCTGCTCGCGCCGGGCGGTTCGCTGTTCGTCGGCGACGTGCGGAACCTGCGGCTGGCGAGGTCGTTCCACACGGCCATCCAGCTCACACGCGCCGACGCGACGTCCGACGTCGCCCAGCTGCGCCGCGCGATCGAACGCGGTGTGGCGCTGGAGAAGGAACTCCTGCTCGACCCGGACTACTTCACGGCGCTCGCGCACACGCTGCCCGGCGTCGGCGCGCGCATTCGCGTGAAGCGGGCCGAACTGCACAACGAGCTGAGCCGCTACCGCTACGACGTCGTGCTCACCAAGGACACCACGGGCGAGGTGCCGGTGGCGCAGGCGCCGCGCGTGCTGTGGGACGAGGTCGGGTCGCTCACCGAGCTGGAGAACAGGCTGACCGGCGACCAGCTGCGCGTCAGCCGGATCCCGGACGCGCGGCTCGCCGCGGAGTTCGCCGCGATGCGGGCGCTCGACGCGGGCGCGCCGCTGCTCGACGTGCTGGATCGCTTCCACAGCAGCGGTGACGGCGTTGAACCCGAAGCGGTGCACCGCCTGGGTGAGCGCCTGGGCTATGCCGTGCACACGACGTGGTCGACCGGCGTCGACGGGGTGTTCGACGCCGTGTTCGCCCGCGCGGAAGCACCGGTCTCGGGCCTGTACGTGCCCGCGGCGACCGGCACGAACCTCCCGCGGTTCGCCAACCGCCCCACCGCCGCGCGCAGCAGCGCCGAGCTGGTGCAGGTGCTGCGCGACGAGCTGAAGCGGCAGCTGCCCGAGTACATGGTCCCGGCCGCGTTCGTGACGCTCGGCAGCCTGCCCCTGACCGACAACGGCAAGCTCAACGTCCGTGCCCTGCCCGATGCCGAACCCGCCGTGTCGCTGGCCGAGAGCCGGCCCGCGGCTTCGCGCGAGGAAGAGGTGCTCTGCGAGCTGTTCGCCGAGGTCCTCGGCCTCGAGCGCGTGGGTGTGGAGGACTCGTTCTTCGACCTCGGCGGGCACTCGCTGCTCGCCACCCGCCTGATCAGCCGCGCGCGGACCGAGCTCGGCGCCGAGCTGGCGATCAAGGACCTGTTCGAGGCACCGACCGTCGCGGAGCTGGCGGCCCGGGCCGGGAGTGGTGAACCCGCGCGGCCTTCGGTCGTGCGCGCGCAGCGGCCCGAGCGCGTGCCGCTTTCGGCGGCTCAGCGCCGGCTGCTGCTGCTCGAAGAGCTGGGCGAGGTCGGCGAGGCCTACGACTTCCCGCTGTTCTTCCGCGTGCGCGGGGACCTCGACATGGCGGCGCTGCGCGCCGCGCTCGGCGACGTTGTCGCCCGGCACGAGTCGCTGCGCACCGTCTTCGCCGACCACGAAGGCTCGCCGTACCAACGGGTTCTCCCCGCGGCGGAGCCGGAGCTCACGGTCGGGGACCGCGCGGAGGCCGACCTGCCCGAGCGGCTGCGCGAGCTGGCCCGGTACCGCTTCGACCTGCGTCGCGAGCCGCCGCTGCGCGCCGAAGTGCTGCGGCTGGGCGATCGTGACCACGTGGTGGCGATCGTGCTGCACCACGTCGCCACCGACGAGTGGTCCGACCGGCCGTTCCTCGCGGACCTGACCGCCGCGTACGAGGCGCGCGTGGCCGGCCGCTCGCCGGAGCTCGCGCCGCTTCCCGTGCAGTACGCGGACTACGCGCTCTGGCAGGAGGCACTGCTCGACCGGCTCGGTTCCGAGCAGCTGGAGTTCTGGACCACGGCGTTGCGCGGCCTGCCGGACGAGCTGGCGCTGCCGGCCGACCGGCCCCGGCCCGCGCGGCCGAGCGGTGCCGGCCGGACCGTGCGCGCCGGACTGCCGGCCGAGGTCGCCCGGGCGCTGCACGGCTTGGCGGCGTCGTCGGGCGCGAGCATGTTCATGGTGCTGCACGCGACCGTCGCGACGCTGCTGCACCGGCTCGGCGCGGGCGAGGACATCCCGCTGGGCGCGCCGATCGCGGGCCGCACCGACGCCGCGCTCGACGAGCTGGTCGGGTTCTTCGTCAACACGCTCGTGCTGCGCGCCGACCTGTCCGGCGAGCCGACGTTCGCCGAGCTGCTCGCCCGGCTGCGCGACGCGGACCTTTCCGCGTTCTCGCACCAGGACCTGCCCTTCGACCGGCTGGTCGAGCAGCTGAACCCGGACCGCGTGCCGGGGCGCAACCCGCTGTTCCAGGTCATGACGGGCTACCACTACCGGCCCGACGGCGATCCGGACGTGCTGGGGCTGCCCACCGAGTGGCTCGAGGTGCCCGGTGAGACCGCGATGTTCGACCTGAGCTTCACGATGGTCGACGGCGCCGGTGCCGACATCACGTTGCAGCTGGAGTACGCGACCGATCTGTTCGACGCGGGCACGGCGGAGCGGGTGCTGGCGCGGCTGGTCTCGCTGTTCGGCCAGGTCGCCACCGAACCCACCGCCACGATTGGCGAGTACGACCTGCTCGGCGACGACGAACGCGATCTCGTTGTGCGCCAGTGGAACGACACCACGCACGAGAGCGAACCGGCGACGGTGGCGGAGCTGGTCGAAGCCCAGGTGGCGGCGACGCCGGACGGCGTGGCCGTCGTGTTCGAGGGCACTTCCCTGACCTACGCCGAGGTGGACGCGTGGGCCAACCGGCTCGCGCACTGGCTGCGGGAGCAGGGCGCCGGAGCCGAATCGGTGGTCGCGGTCGCGCTCCCGCGCTCGGTCGAGCTGGTCGTGGCGCTGTACGCCGTGCACAAGGCGGGCGCCGCCTACCTGCCGCTCGACCCCGGCCAGCCGGCTGGGCGCGTGGAGTACCTGCTCGCCGACGCCGCTCCGGTGTGCGTCCTCGACGACCCGGCGCTCCTCGGGCGGCTGGCCGGCTACCCCGCCACGGCACCCACGCGAGTGGCGCGCCCGGCGAACCCCGCGTTCGTCCTCTACACGTCCGGCTCGACCGGCCGGCCGAAGGCCGTGGTGGTCCCGCACGAAGGCGTGGTGAACCGGCTGCGCTGGCTGCAGCACGCGTATCCGCTGGACGCGACGCACCGCATGCTGCACAAGACACCGATCACCTTCGACGTGTCGGTGAGCGAGATCTTCTGGCCGCTGACGGTCGGCGGCGTCGTGGTCGTCGCGCGCCCGGACGGGCACCGCGACCCGCGGTACCTCGCCGAGCTGATCCAGTCCGAGCGCGTGACGGCCGCCGACTTCGTGCCGTCGATGCTGCAGCTGTTCCTGGAAGAACCCGCCGCGGCCGGGTGCACGAGCCTCACACGGATCGTCGTCGGCGGCGAGGCGCTGGGACGCGACTTGGCCGCCCGGTTCCGCGAGGTGTTCGGCATCCCGCTGCACAACCTCTACGGCCCGACCGAGACGTCGATCGACGTGCTGGCCTGGACCGACGACGGCGGGCCGATCGCGATCGGGCGGCCGGGCTGGAACGTGCGCGCGTATGTGCTCGACGCGCGCCTGCAGCCGGTGCCGCCGGGCGTGATCGGCGAGCTGTACCTCGCGGGCGCGCAACTCGCCCGTGGTTACCTCGGGCGGCCCGGCCTGACGGCGGACCGCTTCGTCGCCGACCCGTTCGGCCCGCCGGGTTCGCGGATGTACCGCGCCGGCGACCTGGCCCGCCACCGCGCCGACGGCGTGCTGGAGTTCGCGGGCCGTGCCGACGATCAGGTGAAGGTGCGCGGCGTCCGGATCGAGCCCGGTGAGGTCGAGGCCGCGCTGGCCGGTGACCCGTCGGTGGCGCAGGTCCGGGTGGCCGCGCGCGACGGGCTGCTGGTCGCCTACGTCGTCCCGGCCGGTGCGCTGGACGCGGCCGGTTTGCGGGCGCGGGCGGCGGAAACGCTGCCGGCGCACCTGGTTCCGGCGGCGGTCGTCGAGCTGGCGGAGCTGCCGCTCACCCCGAACGGCAAGCTGAACCGCCGCGCGCTGCCGGCGCCGGAGTTCTCGGCCGGGTCCGGCCGGGCGCCCCGGACGGCGCGCGAGACCGAGCTGTGCGAGCTCTTCGCCGAGGTGCTCGGCGTGGCCGAGCCGGGTGTCGACGACGACTTCTTCGCTCTCGGCGGGCATTCACTGCTCGTGATGCGGCTGGTGAGCCGGATCCGCGGCGCCCTCGGCGTCGACGTCCCGCTGCGCACGGTGTTCGACGCGCCGACGGTCGCGCAGCTGGCCACCCGCCTCGACGGTCTGTCGGCCGGGCGGCCCGAACTGGTGGCGGCGACGCGGCCGGAGGTGCTCCCACTTTCGGCGGCGCAGCAACGGCTCTGGTTCCACTACCGCCTGGACGGCCCCACGTCGACGTACTCCGTGCCGCACACGTGGCGGCTGCGGGGCGCGCTGGACCTCGACGCGTTGCGCGCGGCGTTCGGCGACGTCGTCACCCGGCACGAGGTGCTGCGCACGGTCTTCGAAGAACACGACGGGGTCCCCGCGCAGCGGATCCTCGCCGGCGCGCCGCTGGACTTCGCCGTCAAGCGCGTGTCGGAGGTGGCCGCGCGGATCCGGTCCGAAGTGGACGTTCCGTTCCGGCTCGACGAGGCCCCGCCGGTGCGCGTGCGCGTGTTCACCGCGGCCGACGACGAGCACGTGCTGCTGGTGCTGCTGCACCACGTGGTCACCGACGAGTGGTCGGAAGGCCCGCTGCTCGCCGATCTCGCGACGGCCTACCGCGCGCGGCTCGACGGTGTCGCTCCCGAGTGGACACCGCTGCCGGTGCAGTACGCGGACTACGCGTTGTGGCACCAGGCCGTGCTCGACGGCGAGCACGAGAGCCAGAGCTCGTTCTGGCGCGACGCGCTCGCCGGGCTGCCGGAGGAGCTGGATCTGCCCGCCGACCGGCCGCGGCCGGCGGAGTCCAGCCACCGCGGCGGCACCGTGACGTTCGAGGTGCCGGCCGAGCTCACGGCGCGGCTGCGCGCACTGGCGATCGAGCACGACACCAGCATGTTCATGCTCGGCCAGGCCGCGGTCGCCGCGCTGCTGCACCGCCTGGGCGCCGGCACCGACATCCCGCTGGGCGCGCCGGTGTCCGGGCGCACGGACGAGCGGCTCACGGACCTGGTCGGGTTCTTCGTGAACTCGCTGGTCCTGCGCACGGATCTCGCGGGCGATCCCGCGTTCGGCGAGGTGCTGCGCCGGGTGCGGGTGTCGGACCTGGCCGCGTTTTCGCACCAGGACCTGCCGTTCGACCGCGTGGTCGAGGCGGCGGACCCGGAGCGTTCCCTGGCGCGGCACCCGCTGTTCCAGACCATGGTCGTGTACCTGCCGGAGGGCGCGGACCCGCCGCAGTTGCCGGGCCTGGAGGTCGTGCGCGAGGACGTGACGCAGGACGTCGCGAAGTTCGACCTGGAGTTCGGGTTCCTGGAGCAGCCGGGCGGCGCGATCGCCGGTGCGGTGGAGTACAACGCGGATCTGTTCGACCGCGCGACGGCGGAGTCGTTCGCGACGCGGCTGGTGCGGGTGCTGGAGCAGGTGGCCGCGGATCCCTCGGTGCCGGTCGGGTTGGTCGACGTGCTGTCGGACGGTGAATCGGCGCTGCTGGAGACGTGGAACGCCACCGATCACGACGTGGTCACGGCGACACTGCCGGAGCTGTTCGAGGCGCAGGTCGCTCGGACTCCGGATGCCGCCGCGGTGGTGTTCGAGGGCGCGTCGCTGTCGTACGCGAAGCTGAACGCGCGGGCCAACCAGCTCGCCCGGTGGCTGCGCGAGCAAGGCGCCGGGCCGGAATCCGTGGTCGCGGTGTCGCTGCCGCGGTCGCTGGACCTCGTGGTGTCGCTCTACGCGATCCACAAGGCGGGCGCGGCCTACTTGCCGCTCGACCCGGACTACCCGGCCGACCGGCTTGAGTTCATGCTCGCCGACACCGCTCCGGCCGTCGTGCTCGACGGCCCGGTCGACGCGTCCGGTCAAGACAGCACGAACCTGGAGCTGACGGTTGCGCCGGACGCGCCCGCGTACGTGATCTACACTTCGGGCTCGACTGGGCGGCCCAAGGGCGTCGTGGTCCCGCACGCCGGGATCGTGAACCGGTTGCAGTGGATGCAAGACGAGTACGCGCTGACCGCCGACGACCGCGTGCTGCAGAAGACGCCGTCGAGCTTCGACGTGTCGGTGTGGGAGTTCTTCTGGCCGCTCGTCACCGGTGCGACGCTGGTGGTCGCCAAACCCGAGGGGCACAAGGATCCCGGGTACCTCGCGGGACTGATCCGGCGTGAAGGCGTGACGACTGTCCACTTCGTCCCGTCGATGCTGGAGATGTTCCTCGGCGAACCGGGCGCCCGCGTGTGCCCGAGCCTGCGGCGCGTGCTGTGCAGCGGTGAGGCCCTGCCGGCCGAGGTCGTGGCGCGGTTCGACCTCGACGCCGAACTGCACAACCTCTATGGGCCCACGGAGGCGTCGGTCGACGTCACCGCGGCGCCCGCGCGGGTGGCGCCGTCGGGCCGCGTCCCGATCGGATGTCCGGTGTGGAACACCCGCACCCACGTCCTCGACGCGCGCCTGCGGCCCGTGCCGCCGGGCGTGGCGGGGGAGCTGTACTTGTCCGGCGTGCAGCTGGCGCGCGGTTACCACGCGCGCCCGGGCCTGACGGCGGAGCGGTTCGTCGCGAACCCGTTCGGCGCGCCCGGCGGGCGGATGTACCGGACCGGCGACCTCGCGCGCTGGACGGCGGACGGGGAGCTCGAGTTCCTGGGCCGGGCCGACGACCAGGTCAAGATCCGCGGCTTCCGCGTGGAGCTCGGCGAGATCGAGGCCGCTTTGGGCACGCACCCGGCCGTCGCCCAGGCGCGCGTGATCGTCCACGAAGGACGGCAGCTCGTCGCCTACGTCGTCGCGAGCGGGGCCACGGACGACCTGCTCGACAGCGCCGTTCTCGAGCACGTCGCGCAGACGCTGCCCGAGCACATGGTCCCGGCCGCAGTCGTGCCGCTGGCCGCGCTGCCGCTCACCCCGAGCGGCAAGCTCGACCGCCGGTCGCTGCCCGCACCGGAGTTCGAGGCCGGCGACGACGCTCCGGCCACGCCCCGCGAGGAAGTGCTCGCCGAGCTGGTGGCCGGCGTGCTCGGGCTGCCGCGCGTCGGCGTGCGCGACGACTTCTTCCGCCTGGGCGGCGACAGCATCGTGGCGATGCAGCTCGTGGCCCGCGCCCGGGCCGCCGGGCTGCTGCTCGGCGCGCGGGACGTGTTCCGCCACCGCACGGTCACCGGCCTCGCGGAGGTCGCGGGGGAGGTGCTGGCCACGCCGTCGTCGGACGACGGCCGGCCGCTGCTGGACCTGACCGAGGCGGAACGCACGGAGCTGCAGGCGAGCGCACCCGACGCGGCCGAGGTCTGGCCGCTCACACCGCTGCAGTCAGGGCTGCTGTTCCTGGCCACGGCCGACACCGAGGGCCCGGACGTCTACACGGTGCAGTTCGGGTTCGACCTCACCGGCCCGCTCGACCCGTCCCGGCTGCGGCAGGCGGCGCGGGACTTGCTGGGGCGGCACCCGAACCTGCGCACGAGCTACCGGTACCTGGTTTCCGGGCGTCCGGTCGCGCTCGTCGCGCGGTCGGCCGAGCCCGAGTGGCGGGAAGCGACCGACGACGCCCTCGACGCGGAGCTCGCGCACGAGCACCGCCGGTTCGACGTCAGCGCCGGGCCGCTGCTGCGGTTCCTGCTCGTGCGCTTCGCCGACGGGCGCCACCGGCTGGTGGTGTCGCACCAGCACCTGCTGCTCGACGGCTGGTCCGTGCCGCAGCTGCTGGCCGAGCTGTCCGCGCTGTATGCCGGCCGGGAGCTGCCACCCGCGCTGCCGTACCGCGGTTACCTGGGCTGGCTGCGTGACCAGGACGAGGCCACGGCCAAGGCGGCCTGGCGCGACTCGCTCGCGGGACTGGCCGAGCCCACTCGGCTCGCGCCCGTGGACCCGGATCGGGCGCCCGCGTTGCCGAAGCAGCGGACGTTGGAGCTGCCCCGCGAAGCGACAGCCGAGCTGACGAAGCTGGCGCGCGAGCGTGGGCTCACGGTGAACACGCTGGTCCAGACGGCGTGGGGCCTGCTGCTCGCGTCGCTCACCGGGCGCACCGACGTGGTGTTCGGCGCGACGGTCGCGGGCCGGCCGCCGGAGCTGCCCGGAGTGGAGCGGATGCTCGGCCTGTTCATCAACACCGTGCCGGTGCGCGTGCGCCACGACCCGGCCGAACCGCTGTCGGTGCTGCTGGAGCGCGTGCAGGAGGAGCAGGCCGCGCTCCTGCCGCACCAGCACGTGGGACTGGCCGACATCCAGCGGGAGGCGGGGTTGGGCGAGCTGTTCGACACGCTGGTGGTGTTCGAGAGCTACCCGGGCGCCGAGGAAGACCCTGACGACGGGCTGCGGGCGACGATCGTGGACCACCGCGACTCGACGCACTACCCGCTGACGTGGGCCGTCGAACCGGCCGAGCGGCTCCGGCTCACCGCCGAGTACCGCGCGGACCTGTTCACCGACGACGACGCGCAGCGCCTGCTCGCCGGCATGGAACTGCTGCTGGGTGCGATGATGTCCGAAGTGGACCGTCCGGCCGGGACGGTCGAGGTGCTGCCGGCCGAGCTGTCGCGACGGATCCTGCTCGACTGGAACGACAACGCACTAGCGGTGGAGCCATCGACCGTCGCCGGGCTGTTCGAGGCGCAGGTGCGGCGCTCGCCCGACGCCGACGCCGTCGCGGTCGTCGGCGGGGCGAAGTGGACCTATGCGGAGCTGAACGCGCGAGCCAACCGGCTCGCGCGGGCTCTGGTCGAGCGCGGCGCCGGGCCGGAGACGCTGGTGGCGCTGGCGTTGCCGAGGTCGGTCGACGTGCTGCTGGCGATCCTCGCCGTGCACAAGGCCGGCGCGGGCTACTTGCCGCTCGACGCGGAGTACCCGGCCGAACGGCTCGCCGCGATGCTGGCGGATGCCCGGCCCGGGCTGCTGGTCACCGTCACGGAGGTTCGCGGTGCCCTGCCTGAGTTCGACGAAACAGTGCTGCTGCCGGATCTCCTGGCGGCCGAGGTGTCCGACGCGTCCGAAGTGGACTTGACGGACGCCGACCGGCTGCGCCCGCTGCGGCCCGAGAACCCGGCGTACGTGATCTACACGTCGGGCTCGACGGGCACGCCGAAGGGCGTCGTGGTGCCGCACGCGGGGCTGGTGAACCTGTTCCACAGCCACCGGGCGATGCTGCACCGGCCGGCCGTGGCCCGCACCGGGCGGGCGCACCTGCGGGTGGGGCACGCGTGGTCGTTCTCGTTCGACGCGTCGTGGCAGCCGCAATTGTGGCTGCTCGACGGCCACGCCGTGCACGTGGTGCCCGACGAGGTGCGCCGCGACCCGGAGATGCTCGCCGACCTGATCCGGCGCGAGGGGCTCGACTTCATCGAGGTCACGCCGTCGCTGTTCACGCAGCTGGCCGACGCCGGGCTGGTCGAGGGCGACCGGTGCCCGCTGGCCGTGGTCGGCGTCGGCGGCGAGGCGGTGCCGGACGCGCTCTGGCGCCGGCTGGCCGAGCTGGACGGGACCGAGGCGGTCAACCTCTACGGGCCGACGGAGTCCACTGTGGACGCGCTGGTGGCGCGGATCGCGGAAAGCGACCGGCCGCTCGTGGGCCGGCCGGTGGCCAACACCCGCGCGTATGTGCTCGACGGTTCGCTGCGGCCCGTCCCGCCGGGCGTCACCGGCGAGCTGTACCTCGCCGGTGGCGGCCTGGCGCGGGGATACCTCGGCCGGTCGGCGCTGACGGCCGAACGGTTCGTCGCGGACCCGTACGGCGAAGCCGGCACGCGCATGTACCGCACGGGCGACCTCGCGCAGTGGACGCCCGACGGCCGGCTCGACTTCGGTGGCCGCGCCGACGACCAGGTGAAGATCCGCGGCTTCCGCGTGGAGCCCGCGGAGATCGAAGCGGCGCTCGACCGGCACCCGGCCGTGGCGCAGTCGGTGGTCATGGTGCGCGAGGCGCGCGTGAAGCAGCTGGTGGCGTACGTGGTGCCGGCGGCGCCGGTGGACGCCGCGGAGCTACGGCAGTACTCCGTCTCGACGTTGCCCGACCACCTGGTCCCGGCGGCCTTCGTGGTGCTTGAGCGGCTTCCGGTGCTGGCCAATGGGAAGCTCGACCGCGCGGCCCTGCCCGCGCCCGACTTCTCGGCCCAGGTCGGCGGCCGCGCGCCGTCGACCGAGCGGGAGCGCGAGCTGTGCGCGATGGTCGGCGAGGTGCTCGGCGTGCCGGGGCTCGGCGTCGACGACGACTTCTTCGCGCTGGGCGGCGACAGCATCGTGGCCATGCAGCTGGTGGCCCGCGTCCGCGCGGGTGGACTGCGGATCTCGCCGCGCGACATCTTCCGGCACCGGACGGTGGCGGGGCTCTCGGCGGTGGCCACCGAGGCCGGCGTCGTGAAGCCGGTGTCCGACGACGGCACCGGCACCGTCGGGCTGACGCCGATCATGCACGCGATGCGGGAACTGGGCGGGCCGATCGCCGGGTACCACCAGGCGGCGCTGCTGATCACGCCGGCCGAGGTCACGGGCGAAAGCCTTTCGGCCGTACTGCGGGCCGTGGTCGACCGGCACCCGATGCTGCGGGCGCGCCTCGACCGGGAGCCCGAGCGGTGGGCGTTGCGGGTCCCGGAGCCGGTGGACGTGGGCGGCTGGGTGTCGCGAGTGGACGTTCGCAGGCTCGCGGGTGCCGAGCTGGAGAGCGTGATCGCGGCGGAGGCCCTGGCCACGCGGGCGCGGCTCGACCCGGACGTCGGCGCGATGCTGCGGGCGACCTGGTTCGACGCCGGGCCGGAGCGGGGCCGGTTGCTGGTGCTGGTGCACCACCTCGTGATCGACGGGGTGTCCTGGCGGGTGCTGCTGCCCGACTTCGCGGTGGCGTGGGAGGCCGTGGCCGCCGGGCGTAAGCCCGAACTGCCGCCGGTGGACGTGTCGTTCCGGCAGTGGTCGGAGGAGCTCGCGGCGCGCGCGGTGGAGCCGGCTCGCGAGGCGGAGCTGGACCGGTGGCGCTCGGTGCTCGCCGGCGGAGATCCGTTGCCACTGCTGCGTCCGCGTGATCCGGAGGTGGACGTCGATTCGGGGTTGGCGGCTCTGTCGCTGACCTTGCCGGCGGCGGTGACGGGCCCGCTGCTGGGCCGCGTGCCGGCGGCGCTGCGAGCGACCGTAAACGACGTGCTGCTCACCGGCCTCGCGCTCGCGGTGGCCGACTGGCGCCGCCGCCACGGCGCGGGCGAGGGCACGGCGACGCTCGTCGACCTCGAGGGCCACGGCCGCGAGGACGAGCTCGCCGGCGGCGCGGACCTGTCGCGCACGGTCGGCTGGTTCACCAGCGTCGTGCCGGTCTGCCTCGACCTGGGCGAACTCGACCTCGCCGACGCCCTGGCAGGCGGCCCGGCGGCGCGCACGGCACTCGAGCGCGTGCGGGCGGAGCTGGACGCCGCACCCGTCGCGGGCACAGGCTTCGGGCTGCTGCGACACCTGAATCCCGTGACCGGGCCGGAGCTCGCCGCGCTGCCCGACCCGGAGATCGAGTTCAACTACATGGGCCGCTTCGGCCACGCCGACCAGGGCGACTGGGAGTACGCCCCCGAGGGCGACGCCGCCGACCTCGGCGCCGATCCCGGCAAGCGCGTCTCCCACGCGCTGACCGTCAACGCCCTGGCCGAAGACCGGCCCGACGGCCCCGCCCTGGCGGCCCACTGGTCGTGGCCCGAGGCCCTCGCACCCGAAGCGCGGGTACGCGACCTGGCCGAAACGTGGTTCCGCGCGCTGGGCGCCCTGGTGCGCCACGCCTCCGCTGATCGACCAGACTCGAAGTGAGAAAGGAAAACACCGTGACCAACCCCTTCGAAAACCCCGACGGCACCTACCTCGTGCTCGTCAACGACGAGGGCCAGCACAGCCTGTGGCCACAGTTCGTGGCCGTTCCGGCCGGCTGGACCACCGCCTTCGGCCCCGACGCCCGCCAGCAGTGCCTCGACTACGTGGAACAAAACTGGACCGACCTTCGGCCCAAGTCGCTCATCGAGGCCATGGAGTCCTAGCACGGCAATGCGAAACGGCCCGGCCGGAGAACATCCGGCCGGGCGGTTTGGTATTTCAGGCTCGGTGGCGGCCGCACAAGAGTCAGATTCCCTCGCACCACACGACGACGGCTTCTCTCGGGTTGGGGCTCGCACGGTGCGCCGGACCGCAGTCGAGGACGACTCACCACGCTGTGGGCGTGCCCGCGACCGATCAGGATCGGGATGACACCATGAGTGGGTCCGGCATTCGCCGGACGAACTGCACCGGATCGGCCGGCCCTGATCGAGTCCGAAGTGGACCGTTACCTGTCGGAGCCGGGGCAGGCCCTGGCGTACATGGTGGGCCGCCGTGAGATCGGCCGACTGCGCAACCAGGCCAGTCACGCGCTCGGCAACCGGTTCGACCTTCGCGCTTTCCACGCGGCAGTGCTTCCGAGGGTCAGGTGCCGCTGTCCGTTCTCGACGAAATCGTCACCACGTGGATCGGCTCGTGTACCCCGCCGCGGACTGAGTCCGCTGCCTCGCCCACAAGTTGACTCAGCAGGCAGTCCGGCGAACGCGCAGCTGCTGCGTATCTTCGGCCCGAGCTCCCGCGTCGCCGAATCTCTGAACCCAGAACGGAATTCCGCGCACCACACGACAACGCCCGGCCGGAGGACGTCTCCCGGCCGGGCGTTGGGGCGCGCGCGGCGATCAGGCCGCGGGCTTCACGTCCGTGGCCGGGTCGCCGTCGACGGCGGCGGTGAGCTGGGGGACGATCCGCTCGAGCGTGTAGGGCAGGCTGAGCACGCTGACGAACGACGTGGCGCTGCCGTAGGTGCTCGGGTCCTCGATGAAGACCTCACGCTTCTGCTTCGCGACGTTCAGGCCCGAGTACAGCTTGTCCTTCGCCAGGGTCGCCTGGCCACCCGGGATGGTGTCGACGATCCAGACCAGGGCGTCGACGTTGAGGAGGTCGGTGCGTTCCGCGCTGATGTTCGCGCCGAACTTGTCGCCGATGAGCTGGTCGAGGTTCGGGGGCAGTTTGAAGCCCAGCGAAGTCAGGATGCGCGAGCGTGGGTCCTCGCTGCCGTAGACGAAGTAGCCGTCGTACTGGGTGGCCATCAGGGCGCTCTTGCCGGCGAACTCCGGGTGCGCGGCGCGGGCCTTGGCGAACTGGTCCTCGACCCCGGCCACAAGCGCGTCGGCTTCCTTCGCCTCGCCCACGGCCTTGCCGACGGTCTTGGTCGTGTCCTGCCACGGGATGCCGTAGTCGTTGTACTGCTTGGGCTGCGCGATCGTCGGCGCGATCTTCGACAGGGTGGTGTACTGCTCCTGCGTGAGCGCGGAGTACAGGCCGATGATGAGGTCCGGCTTCAGCGCGGCGATCTTCTCGAACTGCGGACCGTCGGCGTCCTTCAGGACGGTCGGCAGCGGCGCGTTGCCGAGCTTCGCCTTGGCCCACGGCGCGATGGCGCCGGGGAAGTTGCCGAGCCAGTCGGTGGTGCCGACGGGCACGACGCCGAGCGCGAGCAGCGAGTCCTGCTCGGTCAGGCCGACGGTGACGACGCGCTGCGGTGCCTTCTCGATGGTGGTCGAGCCGTACTTGTGCTCGATGGTGACCGGGAACGCGCCGGGGTCCGTGGCGTGGGACTCACCAGCCGCGCCCGGCGTCGCGGGGGCGTCGGAGCCGCACGCGGAGAGCGCGCCGGCGAGCATGAGCGCCGCGGCGAGCGCCCCGGCGGTCCGGGCGCGCCCGCGCGCGGCGGACAGAAGGGAGAAGCGGGCCATCGTCGGTCCTCTCGATTAATCAGGTTTGCCTAACCTAAGTCAGACCGCCCTGTCGATGCAACCACGTCCACTGCGGCGAGCCTCACCCCGTTACCGGGTCGTCCACCCGGCGCGTCCCCGACCACGCGGCCCACAACGTCGCGTACCGGCCGCCCGCGGCGACCAGTTCGTCGTGCGTGCCCGTCTCCACGACCGCGCCCGCGTCGAGCACCACGATCCGGTCCGACGCCGCCGCCTGAGTGAGCCGGTGGGCCACCACGAGTCCGGTCCGGCCCGCGAGCGCCGCCGCGGCGGCCGCCTCCAGTGTCTTGGCACCCGCGCTGCCCGCTTCGGCCGTGGCCTCGTCGAGGATCGCGACCGGCGGGTCGGCCAGCACGAGCCGCACGAGCGCGAGCTGCTGCGCCTGCGTGACGGTGAGCTGGTGCCCGCCGTCGCCGACGACCGTGTCGAGCCCTTCAGGAAGCGCCTGGGCCCACTCCAGCGCGCCGACCGTGATCAGCGCTGCGCGCAGGTCCTCTTCGGACGCTTCGGGCCGCGCCAGCCGCAGGTCGTCGGCCAGTGTGCCGCTGAAGACGTGTACTTCCTGGCTGATCAGCGCCACAGTCCGCCGCGTCTGGGCCGGGCCCAGGTCGGCGAGCGGCACGCCGCCGAGCGACACCGAACCCGAGTGCGGCTGGTGGATGCCGGCGATGAGCTTCGCCAGCGTCGTCTTGCCCGCGCCGCTCGCGCCGACCAGCGCGACGCGTTCGCCGGGCGCGAGGTCGAGGTCCACTTCCCGTAGCACCGGGTGACCGTCCACATAGGAGTGCCGCAACGCGCCGGCCTTCACCGACGAGTCGACCGGCCGGGCCGGCTGCTGCGGCTCGACCGGTGCCGGCAGGTCGGCCACGCCGATCAGCCGCGCGAGGCTCGCCGCGGCCGCCTGCGCGTCGTCGACGAGCGCGAGCGCGGTGTTGATCGGGCCGAAGAGGCTGTGGAAGTACAGCGCCGCCGCGGTGGCGACACCGACCGTCGCGAGGTTCGCGCCCACGAGCAGGTAGCCCGCCGCCAGCACGGCCGAGAGCCCGATGAACTCCGCGAGGTTCAGCCGGCCGAAGAACCGCGTGACCAGGCGGATCCCGCGCAGCGCCAGCTCGACCGCGCCGTCCGAACGCTGACGCACTCGCTCCACGTGCTCGTCGGCCAGCCGGAACGCGCGCACGGTCTTGGCGCCGCCGATCGTGTCGAGCAACTGTTGTTGCTGCGCACCGACGGCAGCCCGCTGCGCCGCGTAGAGCGGCTTCGCCTGCCGGACGTACCAGCGCACGGTGTGCAGCTGGATCGGCACGGCGAGCAGGGCCGCGAGGAGGAACCGCCAGTCGAGCACGGCCATGGCCACGAGCGTCAGCACGATCGTGAGCACCGACCGGCCCAGCTCCGGCAGCGCCTCGCGCACGGCCTCGGCGACGACCGACACGTCGTTGGTCACGCGTGTGGTGAGGTCGCCGGAACCGGCCTTCTCGACCTGCTCCAGCGGCAGGCCCAGCGCGCGGTCCACGAACCGCTCACGCAGATCCGCCAGCATCGTCTCGCCGAGGCGCGCGAGCATCGAGGTCCCGATGGCCGTGGCGATCGCCGAGACGACCGCCACGAGCACGAGCTCCACCACCGGCGTCACGAGGTCCGAGGCCGGGCGGTGCTGCGCGACGATGTCGACGACGCGGCCCAGCAGTGGCGCGGTGAGCAGGCCGACGGCCGTGGCGGCCACGACGAAGGCGAACGACCCCGCGGCGCGAGCCTTCGACCGGCGCAGCAGTTCGCCCAGTACAGCGCGGATGCGGTGCCCGTCCGCGGTCGGGAGCAGTTCGCGGGTGCTCACGAGAGCACCGCCGCGCGGTAGTCGGCGCGCTCGCGCACGAGGCCGGCGTGCTCGCCTTCGGCGACGACGCGTCCTTCGTCGAGCAGCACCACGCGGTCGGTGGCCGCGAGCAGAGCCGGGCTGGTCGTCACCACGATCGTGGTGCGACCGCGGCGCAACCGGGCGATGCCTTCGGCGATCCGGGCTTCGGTGACCGTATCGACGGCCGTGGTCGGGTCGTGCAGCACGAGCACCGGTGTGTCCGCCGCCAGCGCCCGCGCGAGCGCGACGCGTTGTCGTTGCCCGCCCGAGAGCGAGCGCCCCCGTTCGGTGACGGCCGTGGCCGTGCCCGACGGCAGCGTGCTCGCCACCTCGTCGGCGGCCGCGGCCGCCAGCACTCCGTCCGGCACCGCCGGACCACCCGCTCGCACGTTCTCCTCCAAGGTTCCTTCGAACAGATCGGCGTCGTGAGCGGCCACGAGCACCACCTCCCTCACGCGGTCCGGGTCCACAGTGGACAAGTCGACCGCGTCGACGCGGACCATGCCCGCACCGGGGTCGGTGAAGCGGCCGAGGCAGTTGAGCAGGTCGGTGGCCGTGGCCGGGTCGGCGGTGACGACCCCCAGCAGCTGTCCGGCGGGCACGGACAGGTCGAGCTCCCGCAGCTTTCCGTGCGTCACGCGGGAAAGCTCGATCCCGCCCGCGGCCGGCGCAGGCAGCGACGCGCTGCCCTCGGGCACGGCGAGCGGCGAGTTCAGCACGGTCGCGACGCGCCCGGCCGACGCGCGGCCCTGCGCGAACTGGCCGTTGACCCACGCGAAGATCGAGAACGGGGTCTGCAGGAACTGCGCGAGCCCGACCGCCGCGACGAGGTCGCCGACGCTGATGTCGCCGTCGGCCGCCAGGTTCCCGCCGACGAGCGCGACCAGCGCGATGAAGATGCCCGTCAACGCGAGCAGCGCGCCGTTGTGCCAGGCCTGCGCGCGGGCGGCGCGCACGGTGGCCAGCAGCGAATTCCGGCTGGTGCGGCGATACCGGTCGACGGCGGCCGGTTCGGCGCCGATGCCCTTGAGCACCCGTAGCCCCGCCACCAGGTCGGCCGCGACGCCCGACGCGTGCGCCGCGCGCTCCTGCTCCACCTCGCTGCGCTTCTCCAGCGGCTTGCCGATCAGATGGGCGAGCAACAGCAACGGGGGAGTGCCGAGCAGGACCAGCAGGCCGAGCGGCACCGACATCCGCAGCAGCGCGACCGCGCTGACCACGAGGCCCGCCAGCGCCGAGATCCCGAACGGCAGCGTCGCGTTGATCATCCCGACGCGGCGCGCGTCCGATGTCCCGATGCTGGCCAGCTCACCGGCGAGCGCACCCGTTTCGGTGCCGCCCCGCGAATGCAGCACGCGCCGCGAAATCGAGAGCCGGATGTCGTGCGCCGCGCGCTCGGCGGCGCGTTCCGCGGCCCGCGCACCGAAGCGGTAGCTGTAGGACAGCACCAGGAACACCACCGCCAGCACTCCCAGCCAGGTGAGCAGCGTGAGCACGGAGCTGTCGGCCACGGCGTGGTCGATGACCACGCCGATCACCACGGGCACCAGGGCTTCACCCCCTTGGTGCGCGGCGGCGAGAACGGACGAGAGCGTCACGGCCCCCCGCTGTCCGGAGATCGCGCGCCGCAGCACGTCCCGCCCGGTCCTCGCTGCAGCCGTCGTCACCGGCGCCCTCCCCTTCGCTCCACCTGCTCAGCGTGCCGCCTGCACCGCAGTTTGATAGGTAAGGCTAGTCTAAGAACCGCCCGCGAAGGAGTGCCCGATCCCCAGGAGGTGTCGGTGGTCGTCAGCGTCAGCCCACCCGTGGCGGCGGGGCCACCCGCGCACCGGGGGCGGGCCCGAACCCTGCGCGGCGGCGGCCTGGTGTGTGCCGTCGCGCTGCTCGTGCTGATCATGCTTGTCAGCCTCTGGGTGGGCTCGAAGAGCATCCCGTTCGGCTCGACCTGGTCGGTCCTCTGGCACAACGACGGCAGCGCGGACGCGGTCATCATCCACGACCAGCGGCTGCCCCGGACGCTGCTCGGCGCCCTCGTCGGCGCCGCCCTCGGGCTCGCCGGCGCGGTGATGCAGGCGCTCACGCGCAACCCGCTCGCCGACCCGGGCCTGCTCGGGGTGAACAACGGCGCCGCCGCCGCGGTGGTCTCGGCCATCGCGTTCACCGGCGTCACGACTGTCCTCGGCTACGTGTGGTTCGCGTTCCTCGGCGCCGCCGTCGCTTCGGTGGTGGTCTACCTGCTCGGCACGGCCGGGCGCGGCGGCGCGACGCCCGACCGGCTCGTGATGTCGGGCGCGGCGCTCACCGCTGTGCTGCAGGCCTACATCGGTGCGGTGCTGCTCATCGACCCCGACACGTTCAACCAGTTCCGGTTCTGGAACGTCGGCTCGCTCAGCGGCCGGCGCGTGGACGTGCTGGTGCAGGTGTCGCCGTTCGTCGCGATCGGCATCGTGCTGGCGCTGCTGCTCGCGCGGCCGCTGAACGTGCTCGCGCTGGGCGAGCAGACCGGCAAGGCGCTCGGCGCGCACATCGGCCGGACGCGGGTCCTGGGCGCGATCGCGGTCACTCTGCTGTGCGGCGCTTCGACGGCGGCCATCGGGCCGATCGCGTTCATCGGCCTGGCGGTGCCGCAGGCGGTGCGGATCCTGGTGGGTCCGGACCAGCGGTGGGTGCTGCCGTACTCGATGATCCTTTCGCCGGTGCTGCTGATCGGGTCCGACGTGATCGGCCGCATCCTCAACCCGCCGGAGGAGCTGCAGGTGGGCATCGTGACGGCGTTCCTCGGCGCGCCCGTGTTCATCGCGCTGTGCCGGCGCCGGAAGCTGGCGCGCCTGTGACCGCGATCGAGGAACGTCCCGTCCGGGTGCGGCGGGTTTCGCTGCGCGTGACACCGCGCGCGTTGGTGGTGGGCATCGTGCTCGCCGTGGTGCTTTTCGTGCTCAGCGCCGTCAGCATGACGACGGGCGACTACCCGCTGTCGGTCCTCGACGTCGTGAAGACGCTCTTCGGCTTCGGCGATGCGGGCACGGAGTTCATCGTGACCACGCTGCGGCTGCCGCGGCTGCTGCTCGCGGTCCTGGTCGGCGCGGCGCTCGCGGTGAGCGGCGGCGTGCTGCAGAGCCTGTCCGCCAACCCGCTGGGCAGCCCGGACGTCATCGGCTTCACCGAAGGCTCGGCGACCGGCGCGTTGCTCGTGATCGTGCTGGCGCACGGCGGTTCCGGTGCGGTGGCGCTCGGCGCGCTCGTCGGCGGGATCCTCACGGCGCTGGCCGTCGGGCTGCTCGCCTACCGGCGCGGGCTGCAGGGCTTCCGGATGATCCTGGTCGGCATCGGCGTCGCGGCCATGCTGACGGCCGTGAACTCGTACCTGATCACGCGGGCTTCGCTGCAGGACGCGTATGCCGCGCAGGCGTGGCTGGTCGGTGGTCTGAACGGCCGCGGCTGGGACGAGATCTGGCCGGTCGCGATCGCCGTGGTGGTGCTGCTGCCGCTCGCGTTCGGCTACGGCCGCCGGCTCGCGCTGCTGGAGATGGGCGACGACTCGGCCAAGGGGCTCGGTGTGCCGGTCGAGCGCAGCCGGGCGGTGCTGCTCGCGGTGGCCGTGACGCTGTGCGCGATCGCCACCGCAGCGACGGGACCCATCGCGTTCGTCGCCCTCGCCGCGCCTCAGCTGGCGAAACGGCTGGCGCGCTCGGCGAAACCGGCGCTGGTGTCCTCGGCGCTGATGGGCGCGCTGCTGCTCGTGGCCAGCGACCTGCTGACGCGCCTGGTGTTCGGTGAGGAAGGGCTGCCGGTCGGCATCGCGACCGGTGCGATCGGCGGTCTCTACCTGATGTGGCTGCTGTCGAACCAGTGGCGGCGCAACCGCGGCTGATCCTCAGACGGGCTGCTCGATCGGCGCCGGCTCGCCGAACCGGGCGAGCGCGAGCGCCGCGGTGACCGCGAGCACGAACCCGGTGACGGCCACGATCACGAAGCCGGGCCGCGTGCGGTCGCCGAGCAGCACGACGCCGACGAGCGAGGGCAGCACGGTCTCGCCGAGCACCATCATCGCGGTCGACGTGGTCACGCTGCCGCGCTGCAACGCCGTGGCGTAGAACAACATCGCCATGCCACCGGAGACGGCGACGAGGTAGAGCGCCGGGTCGGTCAGCAGGTCGAGCGGGGCGAGGCTCGGGATGATCCGGCCGGCCACGGCGACGAGCCCGAAGCACAGGCCCGCGACCAGGCCCAGCGCCGGCGTCCGGACGCGGCGCCCGGCCTTGCCCGCCGCGATCCCGGCCAGCCCGAGCACGACCACGGCGCCTGCGAGCGCCAGCCGGAAGCCCAAACCCACCTGATCCGAACCTTCGCTCTGCGCCGACGAACCCAGCAACGCGAGTCCCGCGCAGACCACGACCACGGCCGCCCACTCGCGCGCCCCGAGCCGCACGCCGAACACCCGAGCGGCCACGGCCGTCACCGCCAGGCTCGCCGCCTGCGTGGCCTGCACGACGAACAACGGCAACACGTGCAGGGCGGCGATCTGCGCGACGAACCCGAGCACGTCCAACCCCAGGCCAGCCACGTACTTCCACTGCCGCAGCACCCGCAGCAGCAACCGCGGGTCGACCCCTGCGCCCGCGTCGGGCGTCGCCTTCGCCGCCACGGCCTGCATCACCGAAGCGACGCCGTACGCCACGGCCGAGAGCAGCGCACACAGCAGTCCCCACACCATGACCGTCACCCTATTCCGGGCGCTCGAGCGGAGGTCAGGCTGTTCACCCGGCGGGTGTGCGGTCCGGTTCGGACAGCGCCGGTCAGGCCAGTTCCGGCAGGATGCCGTCCTCGGATTCGCGGCCGCCGGGGCCGTGGATGCGGATGATGTCGACGATCTTGTCGAACAGGGTCGGGCCCTCGCCGCGTAGGGCGGCGGCGATCATGGCGGCGACGGCGCAGCGGTTGTCCGGGTGGCAGTACCGGAGATTCTCTTCCGGCCAGTGCGCTGTCGCCTCGTACCCGAGCGCGCGGCGAGACAACTCCGAGTCGAGCCGGCGCAGGACCCAGGCGCCGCCGACGGAGACGTAGCCTCCCCGGAGCATGCCGTTGAGGGCGTCCAGGCTCCCACTCCGGCGGTGGCAATGGCATGACCCGCGTGGCAGGGTTCCCGTCATATCGAACACGGGTTCGAAGGTCGAGCCGGGTCTCAGCTTCGGGCCGAGGACACAGCCGAGGAAACCCGGCGGGATCGAAATGAGTTCACCGAGCGGCGCGTCCGCGCCGCGACCGGTCTCGGGCCGAGAAGGCGTGAACCGCCGTGAAGGGCGCTCCCCTGAAACGGGAAGAGCGCCCTTCACGGTTCTCGCCAGGTTCAGAGCGAGGCGTAGAGCGCCCGCTCGAAATCTGCGTACATCTGGAGCTGCCCCGGCGGGACGAACGGCAGCGACTGCGAGTAGATCGCGCCGGTGACGCCGCTGGCCGGGTCGACCCAGAAGTGCGAGTTGCACAACCCCGCCCACGCACCGCTGCCGGGCGCGCGCATGCCCGGCACCTGCGCCGTGGTGAGCACCAGGCCCCAGCCCCACTTGAGGCCCGGGCCGAGGTCGAGGTCGTGCGTCGAGGCCGGGTCCGCGGTGGGGATGTGCGCCGGGAACTCGATCTCGCCCACCTGATTGGTGAACGCCTCGTCCACTGTGGACTTCCGAAGCACCTCGACCCCGTCGAGCGTGCCGCCGCCGAGCAGCATGCGCTGGAACTTCAGGTAGTCGCGCGGTGTGGAGTAGAGCCCGTGGCCGGCAGTGTAGTACTCGGGCTCGGTGGGCAGGTCGATCTCCGTGACCGCCCACGTGCCGTCCTCACCCTGCACGTGGACGGGCACCAGGTTGGCCCGCTGCTCGGCGCTCGCGACGAACGTGGTCTCCGCCATGCCGAGCGGTCCGGTGATGTTCTCCTTGAAGTAGACGTCCAGCGACTTGCCGGACGCGGCCTCGACGACCCGGCCGAGCCAGTCGGTGTTGATGCCGTACTCGAACGTCGTACCCGGGTCGGCCACCATCGGCGCCTGGAAGATCACGGTTTTGCCGGCCAGCACGTTCGGCGTGCCGGTGGCCTGCTCCCACTTGACGATGTCGTCGTTCCAGAACCAGTAGCTCAGGCCGGTCGTGTGCGTCACCAGCTGCGCGACAGTCGCACGGCTCGCGGGCGGGCGCAGCACCGGGTTTTCGCCGTCGAAGCCCTCCAGCACCTGGACATCGGCGAACTCGGGCCGGTAGGTGTCGATGGGGGCGTCGAACTCGAGCTCGCCGCGGTCGCGCAGCTGCAGCGCGGCCACGGTGCCCACCATCTTGGTCATGGACATGATCCGGAAGTGCGAGTCGGCCGAGACCGGCTCCGGCGCCCCCACGGCACGAGGTCCGGCCGCGCCTTCGTAGATGATGCCGTCACGGTCCGCCGCGACGGCGACGACGTTGGGCGCGTGCCCAGCGCCGACCGCGTCTCGTAGCACTCGGTCGATAGCCGAGGTGTCGATCGTCGAAGTCGAGCTCACCGTTGAGTTCTCCTCATCACGTGTTGTGGGTCCCTGCCGGAACGACGGCCACGGATGCGCCGCCACCAATTGCGCGCTCGCGAACGGAGCGTGCCTGCCACCAGGACGATGGCGCTCGGGGTTCCGCGGGGCGGCGGGTGCCCCGGGGAACCGTGGTCTTCTCCACCGCCACCCGCGAACTGCTCGAACTTCCGCCGGCTGACGTCGCCGGCGAGTGCCCGGCCGAACTGGGCGATCCGCCCGGTGAGGTAAAGGCAGTGGTGGCCCGCAGCCGCGCCCCGCCCGGCTGGGCCTGGGCGACCAGCACGATGCCGGCCTGCGTCCGGCCGCCACCGGCGTCCTCGCCCTGGGCCAACGACGCGGAGCCGGTGTGCGCCGGCGTCGCGTTCGGCCGTGTGCTCGGGCCGGGCGAACGAGAGCCGGATCGGGCCGACGGCCACCCGCACCCGGCCGCGGTTGCGGTCGTCGCCGAGGTGCTTGGTGAGTTCCGCGCCAGGACCGAGCGAGGAAGCGTCATCACCGCTTTCCCCTCGTGGCGAAACGGTACGCGCGCGCCGGCTCCCGCGCACCCAGTGCGGACAGCAGCCGGCGCCGGCAGGCGGGCGAGCCGTGCGGGTCCCCGGCGGTGTCGACGAGCTCGCCGGCGAGCGCCGCCGGTTCAGCGAGGGCGTCCGCGTCGCCTCCGGCTTCGCGCACCATCGCGGTGACATCGCGAGTGACCGCCCGGCCGGACACACCGAAGGCCCTCAGCACGGCCTCCTCCACCTGCTCACCGGACACTCGGACCAGGATGGCGACGCCGGCGAGCGCGAAGTCGCCGTGGCGCCGGGCGACCTCGGCGAACCCGAAGCCCGCCCGCGCACGCGGCAGCGGGAACCGTACGGGCACGTTCTCGGGGACGAGGTCGCTCGACTGCGCACCGTTGAAAAACCAGGGGTGAATAAGCTCCTCACCACCGCGGGGTCCGACCTCAACCGGCAAAGGTCGGCAGCGCTCTCCATGTCACCGACGGGGGTCGGCGCGGGTGAGAACCACCGCGCAAATCGGTGACAACAAGCGCTCACAGCTGCGACGAAACACTGACGTCGTGCGCGTTCGTCGGTGACGAGTACCGTCCACGGTCACAGCCGGCCGTCCAGCTGCGTTTCCTCGAGTTCCCGCGGGCGACCGCGGTGAACAAGGGCGTGGGCCTCACCCGGGAGCAGGCGGCAGAGCCGCCGTTGCCGAGCTCGCCGCGGACGAGTGCGCTCGGGGCGGTGAAGCACCTGACGGCCGTCGAACGGTGGTGGCTCTCGATCGAGGCCGGTGGCTCCGACGCGCCGTCGTTGTGGCCGGATTCGCCGGACCCGCGCTGGGACCCGGCCGCCGGCGACGACCCGGTGTCGATGGTCGCCGCCTGCCGTGCGGAGTGGGAGCGGTCGGCTGCCGCACCGGCAGGGCTGAGGCCCGAGGACCGGACGCGCCGCGGCGGGGAGTTCACCGTGCGGTGGGTGCCGGCCCACGTCGTGCGGGAGACCGCCCGCCACGTCGGCCACCTCGACGCGCTGCGCGAGCCGGCGGACGGAGACGTGGGGGAGTGAGCCGATAGGCTGCCCGCATGGCAGACCAGCTGTACTTCCGCCAACTGCTCGCCGGCCGGGATTTCGCGGTCGGGGACCCGGTCGCGACGCAGATGGTCAACTTCGCCTACCTGATCGGCGACCGTGAGTCGGGTGAGGCCGTGATGGTCGATCCGGCCTACGCGGTGGGCGACCTGGTGCAGGTGCTCCACGACGACGGCATGCGCCTGGTCGGCGTCCTCGCCACGCACCACCACCCCGACCACGTCGGCGGCGACATGATGGGCTTCTCGCTGCCCGGCATCGCCGAGCTGCTCGCGATCCAGCAGGTCCCGATCCACGTCAACACCGAAGAGACCGAGTGGGTCCGCCGCGTCACCGGCGTGTCCGGCACCGACCTGCGCGCGCACGACCACGACGACGTGCTCAGCGTCGGCGCGGTCGACATCCGGCTCCTGCACACACCCGGCCACACGCCGGGCAGCCAGTGCTTCCTCGTCGGCGACCGGCTCGTCTCGGGCGACACGCTGTTCCTCGAGGGCTGCGGCCGCACCGACTTCCCCGGCGGCGACGCCGACGCGATCTACCGCAGCCTCCAGTGGCTCGCGACGCTGCCCGGCGACCCGGTCGTCTACCCGGGGCACCAGTACTCGGCCGAGCCGTCGGCCGCGCTGTCGCACGTGAAGGACACGAACTTCGTGTTCCGGCCGCGTTCCCTCGACGAGTGGCACCGGATGTTCGGCGCCTGACGCCGTCCCACTCCTCGGATCTCGCGCGCCTTCTGAGCGGGCACAAGCGGAACAAGCGCCGCGCCGGTTCCAGTGCCTGGGAGCCGGCCCGGGCTTTGTTGACGCGGTCCGCCGGATCGGGTGAAGCTCGGGGCATGAACCTCGGCGCGCTGCTCGTGAGCCGCCTGCACGTCGACCTCCGGCAGCAGGCGAGCGCGATCTGCCGTCCGCGCTGAGCAGTTCCCCTTTCCCTGTGGCAAAACCTGTACCCGGGAGAAATCCGTGTCGATTTCCACCACGGGTGTGCTGACGCGCGCCCGAAAATCCGAAGCCAACGGGCCGCCGAAGCCCGCGCAACGGCCGTCCCGGCGGCGAGTTTCCCTCCGCCGCTGGATCAGCCCGGTCGTGCTCGTGGCCGCGTGGCAGCTCGCGAGCTTCACCGGCGTGCTGCCACCCGAGAAGCTCAGCGCCCCGTGGACGGTGCTGACCAGCGCGTTCGACCTCGCCCGCACCGGTGAGCTGGGCAACGCGTTCGTCGTTTCGCTCGGCCGGGTCGGGGCGGGGTTCGCGATCGGCGCCGTCGCCGGCGTGCTGCTCGGGATCGTCGCCGGGCTGTCGCGGTGGGGCGAGGCGCTGGTCGACCCGCCCGTGCAGATGCTGCGGACGCTGCCGTTCCTCGGGCTGATCCCGTTGTTCATCCTGTGGTTCGGGATCGGCGAGGAGACGAAGATCGTGCTCGTGGCCCTCGGGGTCGCGTTCCCGCTCTACCTCAATGTCCACTCGGGAATCCGCACGGCCGACGCCCGGCTGGTCGAAGCCGCGCGGGCACTGGGATTCACGCGGGGCGAACGGCTGTGGCACGTGATCCTGCCCGGCGCGCTGCCGCAGGCGCTGGTCGGACTGCGGCAGTCGCTCGGGCTCGCGTGGCTGGCGCTGATCGTCGGCGAGACCGTGAACGCCGACGCCGGCCTGGGCTACCTGATCAACAACGCCCGTGAGTTCCTGCGCACGGACGTGGTGGTGGTCGGCCTGATCGTCTACGCGATCCTCGGCCTCGCGACCGACGCGCTGGTGCGGGTTCTGGAACGGAGGGCGCTGCGATGGCTGGCCCCGTGACACCGGTGGTCGCGGTGCGGGACCTGACGAAACGGTTCGGCGAGCGCACTGTCCTCGACGGACTCGAACTCGAGATCGGCCGCGGCGAGTTCGTCGCGCTGCTCGGCCGCAGCGGCTCGGGCAAGTCGACGCTGCTGCGCGTCCTTGCCGGGCTCGACACGGAGATCGACGGCACCGCGCGCGTCGAGGGCACCGTGTCGGTCGCGTTCCAGCAGCCGCGCCTGCTGCCATGGCGCAAGGTCTGGCGCAACGTCGTGCTCGGCCTGCGCCGCGACGGCGAGAACCGCTCGCGCGACCGCCGCGTCGCCGAGCTGGCACTGGAAGAAGTGCGGCTGTCCGGGCACGAGGACGACTGGCCGCTGACGCTGTCCGGCGGTGAGGCACAACGGGTTTCGCTCGCTCGCGCGCTCGTGCGCGAACCGGACCTGCTGCTGCTCGACGAACCGTTCGGCGCGCTCGACGCGCTGACCCGCCTCGCGATGCACCGGCTCGTCGAACGGCTGTGGCGCACGCACGAACCCGCGGTGCTGCTCGTGACCCACGACGTCGACGAGGCCCTGCTGCTCGCCGACCGCGTGCTGGTCCTCGACGAGGGCCGCATCGTCTCCGAACACGTCTTCGGCCACCCGCGCCCGCGGACGGCCACCGATCACGCCGACGTGCGCTCACGCGTGCTGGCCGACCTGGGAGTGACCGAAGGTGCACCTGCGTAACGCTGCCCGCAAAACCGCACTCGCGCTGGCCGCGGCCGTAGCGCTCGGCGGGCTCACCGCCTGCTCGTCCTCCGGAGCGGCGACCGGACCCGCGCCCGTGCCCGCCCCCGTCTCGGCGGCCGACCTGGCGAAGGTGACGCTGCGCGTCGGCGATCAGAAGGGCGGCGTGAAGTCGCTGCTCACGGCGGCGAACCTGCTGTCCGGCGTGCCTTACCGCATCGAGTGGTCCACGTTCACCTCCGGCCCGCCGCTGCTGGAGGCGGCCTCGGCCGGCGCGATCGACGTCGGCCGCGTCGGCAACACCCCGCCCCTCTTCGCGGCCGCAGCGAAGGCGAAGATCTCGGTGGTCAGCGTCGCGAAGAGCAACGTCGAGCGCGAGGCCATCCTGGTGCCGCCGGACTCGCCGCTGAAGGACGTGGCGTCCTTGCGGGGCAAGACGATCGCGGTGTCGAAGGGCAGCTCCGCCCACGGGCAGCTGCTGAACACGCTCAAGCGCGCGGGAATGTCCACGAAGGACGTGAAGCTGTCGTTCCTTCAGCCGTCGGAGGCGTACGCAGCGTTCACCCAGCACCAGGTGGACGCGTGGGCGATCTGGGACCCGTACACGGCCCAGGCGCAGCTCGACGCGCACGCCCGCGTGCTCTCCGATGGGCGCGGCAGCTCCAACGGCCTCGCGTTCGAGACCGCGAGCACCGCCGCACTCGCCGATCCGGGACGCAACTCCGCCATCCAGGACTTCGTGAAGCGCGTGGTCAAGGCGCAGCTGTGGGCGAACACCCACCGCGACGCGTGGGCGAAGGCGTGGGCTGCCGAGACGGGCCTGGAGCCCGCCGTGGCGCAGAAGGCCGTGTCCGCCGGGCGCGACGAGCCGATCCCGCTCGACGACTCGGTCGTCGCGTCGGAGCAGCAGCTCGCCGACGCGTTCACCGAAGACGGCACCTTACCCGGGAAGGTCGATTTCGCGGCGTTCGCCGACCGCCGCTACGGGCCTGCCATCGAAGCCGTGAGGAGCAACGGATGAGCCTGAAACTGCACTGGTTCCTGCCGACGAGCGGCGACGGCCGCACGATCGTGGAACGCTTCCACGCCAACAAGTCCCTGGGCCGGGTCGCGCAGCGACCGGCGGATGTCGACTACCTCGCCCAGATCGCCCGGGCGGCCGAGCAGCTCGGGTTCGAGGGTGTGCTCACACCCACCGGCACGTGGTGCGAGGACGCGTGGCTCACCACGGCCGCGCTGATCCGCGAGACGCGCCGGCTGAAGTTCCTCGTCGCGTTCCGGCCCGGCGTCATCTCACCGACGCTGGCGGCGCAGATGGCCGGTACCTTCCAGCGCTTGTCGTCGGGCCGGGTGCTGCTCAACATCGTGACCGGCGGCGACGCGGTGGAGCAGCGCCGCTTCGGCGACTGGCACGACCACGACGCCCGCTACGCCCGAACCGACGAGTTCCTCACGATCGTGCGTGGCGTGTGGTCGGGCCGCCCGTTCGACTTCTCCGGCGAGCACCTGGAAGTCGCGGGCGCGACCACCCTCGCCGCGCCCGATCCGGTGCCACCGCTGTACTTCGGCGGCTCGTCGCCCGCCGCGCTGCCGGTGGCCGCGCGCCACGCCGACGTCTACCTGACGTGGGGTGAGCCGCCCGCGCAGGTCGCGGAGAAGATCGGAAAGGTGCGCGCGCTGGCCGCGGCCGAGGGCCGGATCGTCCGGTTCGGCGTGCGCGTGCACACGATCGCGCGCGACACGTCGGCGGAGGCGTGGGCCGAAGCGCAGCGCCTGCTCGACGCGCTCGACCCCGCGCAGATCGCGCAGGCACAGGCCCAGCTCGCCGCCAGCGAGTCGGAGGGCCAGCGCCGCATGGTCGCGCTGCACGGCGGCCGCCTCGACGCGGGTGCGCGCGGGCTCGAGATCCACCCGCACCTGTGGGCCGGCATCGGCCTCGTGCGCGGCGGCGCGGGCACGGCGCTGGTCGGCAGCCACGAGGAGATCGCCGACCTCATCGAGGAGTACCACGCGGTGGGCGTCTCGGAGTTCGTGCTGTCCGGCTACCCGCACCTGGAGGAGGCGTACTGGTTCGGCGAGGGTGTGCGGCCGGCGCTGGCCCGCCGCGGTCTGCTGGCCGACGAGCCTGTGCTGCGGTTCGAAGAGGAGCTCGCGCAACGGAGTGTGGGGGCCCAGTAGGTCAGGTCCAGCGGGTCGAGGCGTAGACCACCACGTTGTCGCGATAGGACCGGGCGGCGGCGTCGAAGGCGCCGCCACAGGTGATCAGGCGCAGCGCGGCGCCCGGGGCGGGGCCGTACACGGCGTCGGTCGGGAAGGCGTCCTTCGGGTATCGCTGCACGGCGTCGACGACGAAGCGGGCGCCGCCGCCGTCGGAGCGTTCGACGCGGACCTCGTCTCCGGGCTGAAGCTCGCGCAGGCGGAAGAACGGCGCCGGGCCGGACCGGGAGTCCACGTGGGCGGCGATGACCCCCGGCCCGGGGTCACCCGGTGCCGGGCCGGCGGCGTACCAGCCGACGTCGGCGAAGCTCTCCGGCGCCCGCAGCTCGTGCGCCGGGCCGAGGGCGAGCGGGACCAGCCCGCGCACGTCGACCCCGATCGCCGGGATCATCAGGCGGACCGGGCTCACGCTCGCCGCGGGAGGCAGCGGCCCGATGCTGCCGGCCGGTTCGGTGGCTGTTGCCGTGGGAGCGGAGCCGGACGTCGTCGCGGAGACCACTGTGGACGGTGCGGGCGTGCATGCGGCGCAGGCCAGCGCGACCGCGCAGCACACCCGGATCAGGTCAGCGCGCACGGCCTTCCCGAATCCGCCGGACCAGCGGCGTGAGCACCAGCACGAGCAGGAACACCCCGACGCCGATCGCGAACCACCCTTCGGAGTGGTCGCCGCCGGACGCCGTGGCGCCGCCCCCGGTCTCGACGCCGAGCTTCGGCGGGTTCGGCAGGTCGGCGCCATCGGAGATCGGGGTCGCCTTCAGCGCGCCGTTGTCCTGCGTCACGAGCAACGTGGTCGACGAGCCCGCCGCCACGGGAACGTCGGCGTTCGCCTTGACGCTGCCGCTCGTCAGCTGCAGGGGCACGGTGCCCTCCGGCACTTCGGCGTACGGCGTGGTGTCGCCGTAGGCCGCGTTCGTGGCGAGCGCCATGCCGTCCGGCCCGCCGACGCTCACCGGCGCGGGTGTCGCCGACCCCTCGACCACGCGCACGCGGCCCTTGCCCGCGCCCGGGGCGGTGAGGTCGTCGGTCACGAGGGCGCCGTGCAGCGTCCCGTCCGGACCGTTCTCGAAGACCAGCAGCGAGTAGGCGGTCTGCTGTGCCACGGAGATCGTCGCGCTGAGCGCGGGTGCGGTCGTCGGTGCGGCGTCGGCGGGCCGCATCGAGAGCGTGTACTGGCCCGGGTCCAGCGACGAGTACGGCGTGACGGCGCCGTAGCCCGCCTTGCGGATCACCACCTTCTCCGGCTGCCCGAACGGCGCGAAGTAGATGTCGACCGGCGGCACACCCGGCGACAGGTGCCCGACGCGGATCCAGCCGACGCCGGGGCCGGGGCCGGGGCCGGTGGACGCTTCCGCGGCGGGAATGGTCGTGAGCAGCAGCAGCCCGGCGGCCGCGAGGAGACCGGTGGGTCTCAAAAGGGTTCGAAGGCGCATCGGAGGGGACCTTTCGGAGGGATCAGGGTGCGGTGAAGGAGGTGAGCAGGCCGGGCGGCGCGAACGGCGGGTAGGTGACGAGCACGCCGCCGGCCGTCCGCACGACCGAGGCCGGGCGGAACACGGCGCGCTGCCCGGCGTAGAACCGGGTGGCCGCGTCGTCGGCGCCGGTGACGAGCACCTGCCGGCGCGGCTGCCCCGCCGCGTCCTCGCCGGGCACGGGCGGGAACGCCGCGACGCGCACCGGCTGCTGCGACGCGAACGCCGCCAGCGTCGAGATCAGCCGGGGATCGAGATCGCCCCGGCCGAGCACGGCACGCGTTTCCGGCACGCAGTTCACGCGTCCGGACCTGGTGAGCGCGGCACCCGCGTGGGCCCGCGCGGTCTTCTCGCCGTTTTCGTCCGGCACGAGCACGGGCGGCCCGAGCCGGGCGACGGTGATTTGTCCCGCGCCGCTGCCGAACACCGCGGCCGCGTCGGGGGAGTCCACTGTGGAGGACTGGGCCAGTGCCGGTGGGGTGAGCGCGGCCCAGTCCGGTGGCGGGTTCGCGTCGGCCGTCGTGACGAGCAGCCCACTCGGCCACCCGCCCGCCGCGAGCGTGGTCCAGGTGGCGTCGTCGACGAGTACACGGGAGCCCACCGCGTTGGCCTGCAACCAGGTGCGGGCCTCGACGGCCGGGTCGGGGCCCGCTGGCCTGGGGCGCAGTGAGGTGAACCCGTACGTCCAGCTCAGCGCGAACGCCGCGGTCAGGACCACCGTGCCCACGGCGACGCCGGCCCCGGGCCGGGCGGGCGCGCGCCGGTGCTCCGGTTCGTGGTGCGCGGAAAGCACGGCGTGCGCCACCCCGGCCGCGACCAGCGGCGTGAGGGGCAGCAGCAGGGCCAGCACCGCAGTGGCCGGCAACCCGGGGACCGCGAGCAGACCGGCCACGAGAATGCCGGACACCGCGAGCGGGCGCACCGTCGCGACGAACAGGCCGGCGATCAACGCGAGCGCCGATACCGCCGTGAGGGCCGGATCGAAAACCAGCCACCTGGGCAGGGCCGGCTCGCCGCCGGTGGCGAGAGCGGGGCGTAACCACGCCGCCAGCGGCCCGAAGGCGAGGCCCAGGCCGAGGTTCACCACCACGGCGACGAGCCCGGCCCGCGCCGGAGAACGGCGCAGCAGCAGCCAGCCCGCGGCGGGCAGGAACAGCAGCGTGAGTGGTGAGGTCAGCACGGCGGCCAGCAGGCAGCCCGCGCCCAGCAGGTCCTGGGCAAGGCCGTGGCGCGCAGGTCCACTGTGGTCGCCGGTGGCGTCGGAGGAACGGAGAGGCGTGGCGACGAGGCACAGCCCGGCCAGTGCCCACATCACCGCGAGGTGCTCGACGACCACCACGTGCTGTAGCCCGATCGCCAGCGGCGACACGGCGAGCAGCACCGCGGCGACCAGTCCCGCCCAGCGCGGAAGGCCGAGCCGGCGGGCGAGCAGCCACACCAGCACCGTCGTCACCACCGTGGCAACGATCATCGCCTCGCGCACGGCGGCGACCGGCGTCGCCGCGCGGTCGAAGGCGTGGGACAACATCGTGTACCCGGCGAGCTGCAGCTGTCCGAACGGGCTGGCGCCGGCCGTGGTCGTACCGCCGTACGCCGTGAGGTGGCCGAGCGCGTAGGCGCGGGCGACGGTCGTGGCTTCTCCGGGCAGAGCGGGCGTGGTGGCCGAGAGGTAGACCACGCGCAGACCGCCGGCGAGGGCGAGCAGGCCGAGCACGAGATCGAGCGACAGCAGCCGGGCTCGGGCCGCCACGACGGGATCGCGGCGGACCCTGGAGATCGGCGTGGGAGACCGGCCCGGGAACGTGATCCCCCAGCTCTGCTGGGCCATCCGGACGATCGTAGTTACGGAGAATCACGGGACCAGACCTGCGCCCCCGACGTCATCCGAACGGCCTAACCCTCGCGTAACCCGTTGTGTGGCACGAATTTTTCCGACTGCTCAGGTCTGGACAAACGAACGCGACAACGCGAGCGCGACCGTGCGCACCGCCGGGGCGACACGCTCCGTGCGCATCCGGGTCGCCCAGCCGGTGATGGAGATCGCCGCGACCGCCGTGCCCGCCGCGTCGAGCAGGGGACTCACGGCACAGACCACTCCGACGCCGGACTCCTCTCGTTCGAACGCCACGCCCTCGGCGTGGATGCGCGTGAGCTGGCGGCGCAGCAACCCCGGCGCGGTGATGGTGCGCCGGCTGATGAGGGGGAGACCGGCGTCGATCACCCGCGCCACCAGCGGTTCCGGCGAGAACGCGAGGATGGCCTTCCCGACGCCGGTGGCGTGGGCCGGGAAGCGGCCGCCGATGCGGCACGGCACATCGGGGGCGTCCGGGCCACGCAGCACGTCGAGGTAGACCACCTCGGTGCCCTCCAACACGGCGAGGTGCACGGTGTTGCGCGTGGCCTCGCGCAGGTCGGCCAGCGACGGGCGCGCGGCCTCGACCAGACCACGGCGCCGGATCGCGAGCTGGCCGATCTCGAACAGCCGCAGCCCGAGCCGCAGCGCGGTGCCGTCGGGTTCGAGCAGGCCGGTGTCGCAGAGGTGGCGGGTCAGGCGGTGCACGGTCGTCTTCGCCAGCCCCGTCCGCCGCGCCAGCTCCGACACACCGACCGTGTCGTCGCCCGGTCGGAAGGCGCCCAGGATCGCCGCGACGCGCGAGGCGACCAGGCCTTCGCCGCCGTTCCGTCCAGTGGTACGCACGGGTTGAGTGTGCACCGCCGCGGCGAGGACCGTCGGAAAACATGGCGGAACGCAAGGTGACGGCCGCGATCGTCGGCCCCGGCAACATCGGCACGGACCTGCTCGCGAAGCTGCGGCGCAGCGAGAAGATCGACGTGCGGTACCTGGTCGGGTCGACCCGGTGTCCGACGAGCTCGCCCGCGCGGCGCGACTCGGCCTGGAGACTTCGGCGGACGGCGTCGACTGGCTCCTGCGCCAAGCCGAACTTCCGCAGCTCGTTTTCGAGGCGACGTCGGCGAAAACGCACCTCGCGCACGCGCCGCACTACGCCGAAGCGGGCATCCGCTCGATCGACCTGACGTGACTCCGGTGCCGTACGCGGAGATCGTCGCGTCCGTGTCCTCGCGCTCGGCCGGCGCGGGCACGCGCGCGAACATCGACGAGTTCACCGAAACCACCGCGCGGGGCCTCGAAGAGGTGGGCGGCGCAGCGAAGGGCAAAGCGATCATCATCATCAACCCGATGGACCCGCCCATGATCATGCGGGACACCGTGTTCTGCGCGGTCGCCGCCGACGCGGACTTCGCGGCGATCACCGACTCGATCCACCGCATGGTCGCCGAGGTCCGCCGGTACGTACCCGTTGCACGCTCAAAGCCGATCCGCAGTTCGATCCGCCGCGTCCCGAGTGGAACGGCGTCGCGCGCGTCGGCGTGTTCCTCGAAGTCGCGGGCAACGGCGACTACCTGCTCACCTACGCCGGCAACCTCGACATCATGACGGCCGCGGCGGCCCGCGTCGGCGACCTGGTGGCCGCTGAGCTGGTGTCGGCATGAGCGCGCCCCTCCGAACCAGCCGGCGGAGAACGCGTCGGTGCGACTGGTCGACACCACCCTGCGCGACGGCAGCCACGCCATGGCCCACCGTTTCACCGAACGCCAGGTGCGCAGACACTGCCTGCGCGCTGGACGACGCCGGGATCTCGCTCATCAAGGTGAGCCACGGCGACGGGCTCGGTGGTTCGACCTTCACCTACGGCTTCTCCCTCACCGACGAACGCGAGCTGATCGCCGCCGCCGTCGACGAGGCGAACCGCGCCAAGATCGCCGTGCTCCTGCTGCCCGGGCTCGGCACCGTCACCGACCTGCGCGCCGCCGCGGACCTCGGCGCCGGCGCCGCCCGCATCGCCACCCACTGCACCGAAGCCGACGTTTCCGTGCAGCACTTCGGCGCGGCCCGCGACGTCGGTCTGGAAACGGTGGGATTCCTGATGCTGGCGCACATGGCGGCGCCCGAGGACCTCGCGAAGCAGGCGCGGATCATGGCTGACGTCGCCTGCCAGTGCGTCTACGTGGTCGATTCCGCCGGCGCGCTCATCCTCGAAGAAGCCGCCGATCGCGTCGCCGCGCTCGTCGCGGAGCTGGGCGACGACGCGCAGGTCGGCTACCACGGTCACCAGAACCTCAGCTTCGGCGTCGCCAACTCCGTGCTCGCCCACCGCGCCGGGGCGCGGCAGATCGACGGTTCCCTCGCTGTCCTCGGCGCGGGCGCGGGGAACTCGCCGACCGAGGTGCTCGCGGCGATGTTCGAACGCCTCGGCATTCCGACCGGCGTCGACAAGGACGTGCTGATGGCCGCGGCCGAGAACGTCGTGAAGAAGTACCTGACCCGGCTGCCGGTGATGGACCGCTCGTCGATCGTGCAGGGCTTCGCCGGCGTGTACTCGAGTTTCCTGCTGCACGCCGAGCGTGCGGCGGAACGCTACGGCGTGCCGGCGCACGAGATCCTCTACCGCGTCGGCGCGGAGCGGTACGTCGGCGGTCAGGAGGACATGATCATCGACATCGCGTTGCGGCTGCGGGCAGAACGAGCCCCGGCACGATGAGCTCAGTGATCGAACTCGTCCGCCCCGAGCACCAGCCGGACGCAGTGCGCGACGAGCCGTTCCCGGCTCACCCGCAGCGTGCCGTCGAGGTAGGCGATGAACACGTTGCTCAGCGCGCCGACCAGTCCGATCGACACCAGCTGCCGGTCGGTCTCGTCGCCGCGCGAGAGCTGTTCGCCGACGAGGCCCGCGAACGCCGGCAACAGGTGCAGGCCGCGGCGCGTCAGCGCGGGATCGGTCAGCGGCGCCAGCAACAGCACCCGGCCCTGGCGCGGGTCGTCGACCAGGAGGGCCACGAACGCCCGCACGGCGCGTTCCGCCCGCCGCCGCGGATCGGCTGCGTCGCGGATCGCGTCGACCAAAGCCTGGCGCGCCCGCTCGCCGACGTGCTCGTACACGGCCGCGACGAGCTCCTCACGGTCGGTGAAGCTCTCGTAGAAGTAGCGTTCGGTCAGGTGGGCCTGGCGGCAGACCGCGCGCACGCTGACCGCCGCGGAGCCCTCGGTGCCGAGCAGGTCGAGGCCCGCGGCGACCAGCTGGTCCCGCCGCGCCGCCTTCCGATCGTCCAGCGTCGTGCCCGCCCACGTGCGGCCCGGCATATCCACTCCCGTAGTTGACCACGCCCGTTGTCACATCCTAACCTGACAACAGGCGTAGTCAGTTCATCGACACAACCAGGGGAGGGGCGCCATTCCGGGGGAGGAACCCGAACCGCTGGGACCGGACTCGCTCACGTGGCGCTACTTCGGCGACTGGCGGGGGCTGCTGATCGCCTTGTGGGCCGGGTCGATGCAGAACATGCATCCGGGTCTCGGCGCCGGCGTCGAGCAGCACTCGCGGTTCTTCGAGGAACGCTGGCAGCGGCTGTTCCGCTCGCTCTACCCGATCGGCGGCGTGGTCTACGACGGGCCGCTCGCCCGCCGGACCGCGCTCGAGGTGCGCGGGTACCACGACCGCATCAAGGGTGTCGACGCGAAAGGCCGCCGCTACCACGCGCTCGACCCGGACACGTTCTACTGGGCCCACTCCACGTTCTTCGTCAGCACGATCCTCATCGCCGACCACTTCATGCGCGGCATCGGCGAAGAGGAGAAGCGCGAGCTGTTCGACGAACACGTGCGCTGGTGGCGGATGTACGACATGACGATGCGGCCGGTGCCCGAGTCCTGGGAGGACTTCCGGCGGTACTGGAAGCACATGTGCGCCGAGGTCCTGGAGGACAACAAGGCCACGCGCGACGTCCTGGATCTGCGCGGCATCACGAAACCGCCGTTCCTGCCCTGGCTGCCCGACCTGCTGTGGCGGCCGGTCTCGGGGGTGATCGCGCGGCAGTTCGTCTGGCTCACGGTCGGGCTCTACGACCCGGAGATCCGCGACCTGCTCGGCTTCACCTGGACTGCGCGCGACGAACGCCGGCACCGCTTCGCCGGCCGCGCGATCAACGCCGTGTTCTCTCTCGTCCCGCACGACCGCCGCTACCACCCGCGGGCGCGCGCCGGCCGGCGCCGGGCGAGGGGTGAGGTGGCCGCGGGCGCGCCCGTGGTCGAGACTCCACGGAGGAACCTGCCGCCCGTGGGGGAACGCGGCAAGCCGGAGCACTACTCGCCGAACATCTGAAGCACGGAGGGCCGCATGAAGCTGGGTTACCACCTCGGGTACTGGGGGAGCGGCCCGACGCCGGGCGCGCTGGAGGCCGTGCTCGAGGCCGAGCGCCTCGGGTTCGACTCGGTGTGGTCGGCGGAGGCCTACGGCTCCGACGCGTTCACCCCGCTCGCCTGGGCCGGTGCGTCGACCAGCCGCGTGAAGCTCGGCACGAACATCGTGCAGATGTCCGCGCGCACGCCCACCGCCACCGCGATGACGGCGCTGACGCTCGACCACCTCTCCGGCGGCCGGTTCGTGCTCGGGCTCGGTGCGTCGGGCCCGCAGGTGGTGGAGGGCTGGTACGGCCAGCCGTACCCGAAGCCGTTGGCCCGCACGCGCGAGTACGTGGCGATCATCCGCCAGGTGCTGGCGCGCGAGGCACCCGTGACGTTCGACGGGCAGTTCTACCAGTTGCCACTGCAAGGAGGAGCGGGGCTGGGCAAAGCGCTCAAGCCGACCGTGCACCCGCTGCGCGCAGACCTCCCGATCTACCTCGCGGCCGAAGGACCCAAGAACGTCGCGCTGTCGGCGGAGATCTGCGACGGCTGGCTGCCGCTGTTCTTCTCGCCCAAGGCCGACGCGTTCTACCGGGCCGCGCTCGCCGAGGGGTTCGCCCGGCCGGGCGCCCGGCGCAAGCCCGAGGACTTCGAGGTGCCCGCTTCGGTACCGGTGATCGTCCACGACGACGTGGAGGAGGCGGCGAGCTGGATCAAGCCGGCGCTCGCGTTGTACATCGGCGGCATGGGCGCCAAGGCTGTGAACTTCCACCACGACGTGTTCGCGCGCCTGGGTTACGAGGAGGTGGCCGACAAGGTACAGGAGCTCTACCTCGCCGGGCGCAAGGACGAGGCCGTCGCCGCGATCCCGACGTCGCTCGTGGAGGACACCTCGCTCGTCGGCCCGGCCGCGAAGATCCGCGAGGAGCTCGCTGCCTGGGAGGACACTGTGGTCACGACGCTGCTGCTGCGCGGCGACGCGGGATCGCTGGCGAAGGTGGCCGAAGCCCTGTCGTGAGCAGGGCACGGGGCGAGGTCGGCCCGGTACGCGCGGTGCATTACGACGGTGGCACGATTCCTCCCGACCACTACCGGGGAACGGCGAAGATCCACTAGGTATTGCGTTCGTCGGACCGCCTTCGAGGAGGACCCTTGGCGCCGCTGCCCCGCCGGACGCGTTTTCGCTACTCGCTCGGCTCGTTCGTCACCGGATCTTTCGGCACGGTGCCGGGACTGCTCCTGCTGCCCTACCTCACCGACACGATGGCGGTGCCCGCCGCGGCGGCCGGCGTGATCGTGTTCGTGCCGAAGGCGTGGGACGTGATCTTCAACCCGGTGGCGGGCCGCCTGTCCGACGCCGACCTGGTGCGCAGCGGCAGCCGGCGGCGGTTCCTGCTGGGCGGCGGCATCGGCGTCGCGATCTTGTTCTTCGCGTTGTTCGCGCACCCCGGGTTCGGCAAGCCCGCGATCGACGCGACCTACGTGGTGATCGTGTTCTTCCTGTGTGCCACCGCGTACGCGTTCTTCCAGGTGCCGTTCAACGCGCTGCCGGCCGAGCTCACGGACTCGGCCGAGGAACGCACGAAACTCACCAGCGTGCGCATCGGCGTGCTGGCCGTGGCGATCCTCGTGTCCGGCGGCGCCGCCCCGGCGATCACCGACATCCTCGAAGGCGTGGCCGGCTACCGGGTGATGGGCCTCGTGATGGCCGTGATCATCCTGCTCGCCACCCTGGGTGTCTACTTCGGTCTGCGCGGCGCGCCCGTCGGTTCGCTGCGGCCCAACGCCGTGAGCTTCAAGCAGCTGATCCGCACGATCGCGCAGTGGCGCCCGTTCTGCTGGCTGATGGGCTCGTACTTCATCCAGGCGCTGGGCATCGGCACGGTGCTCGCCGCGATCCCGTATTTCGCCGAGCACGTGCTGGGCGACCCGAGCTACCGCACGGTGCTGTTCGTGGGCTTCGTCGGCCCGGCGCTGATCACGATGCCGCTGTGGCCGCGGCTGGGGCACCGTTGGGGCAAGCTCGTGGGCTTCCGCATCGCGACGGTCTCGTTCACCGTCGGCCTGCTCGGGATGCTGTTCGCCAAGGACATCCCGTTCGCGGTGACGATGGTGTTCGTCGCGCTGTCGGGCATCGGGTACGCCGCGATCTCCGTGTTCCCGCTGGCGATCCTGCCCGACCTCATCAGCGCCGAAGAGGAACGCACCGGCGAGACCCGCGCGGGCATCACGGCGGGCGTGTGGACGGCGTCGGAGACGCTGGGTCTGGCGCTCGGCCCGGGTCTGTTCGGGCTGGTGCTGCAGGCCGGCGGCTACGTGTCGAGCACCGACGCGACGACCGCGCAGCCGTCCTCGGCGATCACGGCCATCACCGTGGGCTCCTCGGTGCTGCCCGCGGTGCTCATCGCGCTGGCGATCCCGCTGCTGCGGCGCAAGGTGCTGGAGCCGCGGCCGGTGGAGCCGCAGCGGTGACCGACGTCCTGGCCGAGTTGCGGGAGCTGCGTGCGGGCGACCTGCCGACGCACGGCGGGCACACGCTCGCCTACGTCTACGACAGCGGCCTGTCCGAAGTGGACGAGATCGCAGCGGCCGCGCACGCGCTCGCGTCGTCGGCCAACGGGCTGGACCCCACGGCGTTCCCGAGCCTGCTGCGCCTGGAGAACGACCTCGTCGGGCGCGCGGCGGGGCTCCTGGGCGGAACCGCGGGAACGGTCGGCACGGTGACGTCCGGCGGCACCGAGTCGTGCCTGCTCGCGGTGCTGGCCGCGCGGGACGCCCGGCCGGACATCACCGCGCCGAGCATCGTGCTGCCCGACACCGCGCACGTGGCGTTCCACAAGGCGGCGCACCTGTTCGGGCTGCGCAAGATCATGGTGCCGGCCGACGCGAAGACCTTCCGTGCGGTGCCGGACGCCATGGCGGCGGCAATCGACGAGTCCACCGTGCTCGTCGTGGCGAGCGCGCCTTCCTACGCCCACGGCGTGGTCGACCCGATCCCGGAGATCGCGGCCGCCGCGGCCGCTCGCGGTGTGCGGATGCACGTGGACGCGTGCATCGGCGGCTGGGTGCTGCCGTATTTCGCGAAGCTGGGCGCGGACGTGCCGCCGTTCGACTTCCGCGTGCCGGGCGTCACGAGCATCTCGGTGGACCTGCACAAGTACGCCTACTGTGCGAAGGGCGTCTCGGTACTGCTGCACGCGAACGCCGAGCTGCGGCGCACGCACTACTTCGCCAGCGCGGCCTGGCCGGGCTACACGATGCTGAACCCGACGCTGCAGAGCACTCGCTCGGGCGGCCCGCTCGCGGCCGCGTGGGCCGTGGTGAACCACCTCGGCGAGGACGGCTACTTGCGCCTCGCGGAGGTGACGCGCGAGGCCGTGACCCGGATCCGTGTGGGGGTCGAGACCCTGCCGGGCCTGCGGATCCTGGGTGACCCGGACTCGACGCTGATCGCCTTCGCCACGACCGGCACCGCCGACGACGGGTTCGATCTGTTCACGGTCGCGGACGAGATGAAGGTGCGTGGCTGGTACGTGCAGCCGCAGTTCGCGCACGGCGGCTCGCCGCTGAACCTGCACCTCACGATCACGGCCGCGAACCACGGCAGCGAGGCGGAGTTCCTCGCGGACCTGACCGCCTCGGTCGCCTCGGCCCGCGAAGCCGGTCCGACGTCAGTGGACCCGGACGTGGCCGCGTTCGTGGCCGCACTGGACCCGGAAACCTTGACGGCGGAGCAGTTCGCGGGCCTGCTCGCCGCGGCCGGCCTCGTCGGCGACGCCGGCCTGCCCGAGCGCATGGCACCGATCAACGCACTGCTGGCGACGGCGGCGGAACCGCTGCGGGAACGGCTGCTGCTGGAGTTCCTCGGCGCGCTCTACACGCCCTGACCGGCTGGCCCGGGCCTGAACCCGGGACAGCCGGTGCGGCTCATTGGTTGCGCGAGGCCAGCCCGGCCGGCGCGGAGGCCAGCGCGGTGTGGATCGCGTCGGCGAGGGCGAGCGCGTCTTCTTCGGTCAGTTCCAGCGCGACGCGCGCGGCCGGGCCCATTGCCGGGTTCCGGAAGTCGATGTTCACGGTGTGGGCGAAGCGGGCGTGCGTCGGGTGGTCGACGTAGACGGTGGCTTCGTTGACGCTGTGCCAGCCGGTCGCGCTCTTGCCGCTGCCCTCCACGGCGAACTTCTCGGTGAGGTAGGTGCACATGGGAAACGTCCTTCCTGCGAAGCGGAATCAGGCCGCGAGGTGCCGGCCGTAGAAGTCGAGGATCTTGGCCCAGCCGTCCACGGCGGCCTCCGGTCGGTAGCTCGGGCGGTCGACGGCGAAGAACGCGTGGCCGGCGCCGGTGTAGGTGTGGAACTCGTGCTCCTTGCCGAGGCGGTCGAGCTCGGCGGCGAGCTTCGCGGTCTCCTCGGGGGCGGGGTACTGGTCGTCGGCGCCGAAGATGCCGAGCAGCGGGGCCGACAGCTGCGGCGCGAGGCCCAGCAGCGGCTTCATCGACGCGGGCATGCCGGCCGGCGGCTCGTTCACCACGAACGCGCCGTAGCAGTCCACCGCCGCGTCGACCTGGGTCGAGCACGCGACGAGGAATGTCTGGCGGCCGCCGGAGCAGTGGCCGATCACGCCGATCTTGCCGTTGGCGCCGTCCAGCGCCTTGAGGTACGCGGCCGCACCTTCGACGTCGCCGACGAGGCGCTCGTCGGGCACGCCGCCGTTGGCGCGGACGGTCGCGGCGGCGTCGTCCGGGCTCGCGCCCGGCGCCTCGCGCGAGTACAGGTTCGGGCACAGCGCCGCGAAACCCTCGGCGGCGAAGCGGCGCACCATCTCCTTGGTCGCCGGGTCGTAGCCGGGCATGTGGTGGATCACCACGACGCCGCCGCGCGGAGCGGGGTCGAGCGGGCGCGCCAGGTACGCCTCGATCTCGTCACCGCCGTGGCCGGTGATCGTGACGGTGCCGGCGGTGAGCGTGTCGTTCATCCGTTCTCCTTGTCCGGGGTGCTTCGTTGCTCGCCCGCGCGCGGGGCGAGGTCGGGGTGGAAGTAGCGCTTGCCGCGCGACACCGAGGCGAGGCCCGCGACGAGCGCCATCACGGCGGCCGCCGTGAAGACCGTGACCAGTCCGTTGTGGAACGGGCCGGAGATGAGCTGCGGGAAGAACTCCTTGCCGGTCAGCGCCGCCGAGTCGCTCGGCGACAGTCCGGAAAGGACACCCGGACCGAGCAGGTGCGCCACCGGGTTGCTGCCGAGGAACGCCGCGAACAGTGTGCTCACGGGCGGCAGCTGGGCGACGTTCGCCGCCACGTCGGCGGGCACGCCGTGGGCCTGCAGCCCGCTGGTGAGTGTGGCGGGCAGCGAGCCGGCCAGGCCCGCGATCATCAGCGAGAAGAACACGCCGATCGACAGCGCGGTGCCGGAGTTCTGGAACGTCGAGCGCATGCCCGACGCGACGCCGCGCTGGTGGTCGGCGACGCTGCTCATGATCGCCGAGGTGTTGGGCGCCGAGAACATCCCCTGCCCGATCCCGCTGATCACGAGCAGCAGCGCGAACACGGGGTAGGAGAAGTCGACCGGCAGCGCCAGCAGGCCGAGGAACGACCCGGCGACGAGCACGAGCCCGCCGGTGGAGAACAGCCGCGCGCCGAACCGGTCGGACAGGTAGCCCGACATCGGGCCGGCGATGAGGAACCCGACCGTGAGCGGCAGCAAGTAGATCCCGGCCCACAGCGGGGTTTTCTCGTACTCGTACCCGTGCAGCGGCAGCCAGATGCCCTGCAGCCAGATGATCAGCATGAACTGCAGCCCGCCGCGCGCGATCGACGTGAGCAGCACCGCGAGGTTGCCCGCGGTGAAGGCCCGGATCCGGAACAGCGAGAGCTGGAACATCGGTTCCTTCACGCGTGTCTCGATCACGCCGAACGCGATGAGCAGCAGCACTCCGGTGCCGATGCCGCCCAGCACCCACGGGCTGCCCCAGCCGGTGGCCGCCCCGCCGTAGGGCTGGATGCCGTAGGTGATCGCGGCGAGCAGCACACCGGTGCCGAGGGCGAAAGTGACGTTGCCGCCCCAGTCGACGCGCGCCCGGCGCGGCTTGCCGATCTCGCGCAGGCTGCGGATCGACCACACCGTGCCGAGGATGCCGAACGGCACGCTCACCCAGAACACCGCGCGCCAGTCGATCTCCGCGAGCAGGCCGCCCGCGACGAGACCGAGGAACTGCCCGGCCAGCGCCGTGATCTGGTTGATGCCGAGCGCCATACCGCGTTGCTCGCGTGGGAACGCGTCGGTGAGGATCGCCGCGGAGTTGGCCGTGAGCATGGACCCGCCGACGGCTTGGACGATGCGCCAGCCGATCAGCCACAGCGCGCCCCGCCCGCCGTGGAACGGGTCGAACGACAGCGCCACCGAGGCGACACTGAAGATCACGAACCCGACGTTGTACATCTTCACGCGGCCGAACATGTCGCCGAGGCGCCCGAGCGTGACCACGAGCACCGCCGACACCAGCAGGTAGCCCAGGATCATCCAGAGCAGGTAGCCGATGTTGCCCGGCGCGAGCGGGTCGAGCCCGATGCCGCGGAAGATCGCGGGCAGCGAGATGATCACGATCGACCCGTCGAGCGCCGACATGAGCACGCCGAGGGTGGTGTTGGAGAGCGCGACCCACTTGTAGCGGTCTCCGCGGCTGGTGGTTGTGGTTGTCACAGTTGGTCTGCCAGGCGTTCGAGCAACGGGATCACCTCGAGTAGTCGGCGGCGTTCCTCGGCGCTGAAGCCGCCGGCGAGGGCTTGGGCGACGCGCTGGGTGCTCAGGGAGCGCCGGTCGGTCAGGAGCTTCCGGCCGGTCGCGGTCACGGCCATCAGGACGCGGCGGCCGTCGGCGGCGTCGGGGCTTCGGCTCACGAGCCCGCGTTCGACGAGCCCGGCCAGGGTCGCGCCCATGGCCTGCGGCTTCACCCGCTCCTGCTCGCCAGGTAGCCGGGCGTCGAGGGCCCGTCGCGGTCGAGCCGTGAGAGCACGGAGCTTTCCGAGAGCGTGGCCTCGCCCGCCACGTAGCCCTGCCGCATCCGCCGCACCAGCCGCCCGAGCGCGACCCTCAGGTCGGCGGCGGCCTCCACGAGATCTTTGGTGATCCGATCCGGCACATTAGTCAACCTAGACTGATAAACCTGGATTGATCAACCTTCGCGAAACACCCCTAACCCCACCGAATCGCCCAGTTCAGACGTGGTGTGTCCGGCGTGGACCGAGCGTGATCCGCATGATGACGCGGGCGGTGAACGATCAAGGAACTCCCGGGAACACGAAGGCCGCGCGACCGTTGTGATCCAGGTCGCGCGGCCTTCGGTGCGTCTGTCCTCAGTGGACGTGCACGGGCTCCCATCCGGGGAAGGGATCAGCCGTCACCGGCTCGTTGGTCAGGCACGCCTCGAGCGCGGCCAGCAGCGGGCCGCCGGCGAGCCCGACGCCGATGAAGACCAGCTCCTGCCGCGGCGCGTCGGTCACGCCCTGCGGTTCGAACCGCGCCACCGAGCCCGCCTGCGACCACAGGCCGAGCACGCCCGGTCGCGACGCGAGCGTGAAGAACCCCTTGGAGCGCAACACCGTGCCGAACTCGCCCGAGTCGAGGCGGGTCGTGACGAAGTCCCACAGCGGCGCCGGGTCGAACGCCCGGGTGGCGCGGAACACGACGCTGGAGATGCCGTACTCCTCGGTCTCCGGCACGTGGTCGCCGTTGAGCTCCGCGACCCAGCCCGGGGCCTGCTGCGCCCGCAGCGGGTCGTGGCGGCCGGTGCCGACCACCCGCCCGAGCGGCACCCGGCCGAACTGCGCCGTCACCACGTCGGCGCCCGGGTTGAGCCGGCGCAGCGCCGCCACCAGCCGGTCGGCCTCGGCGGGGGAGACGAGGTCGGTTTTGTTCAGCAGCAGCACGTCGGCGAACTCGACCTGGTCCACGAGCAGGTCGCTGACCGTGCGCTCGTCGCCCTCGTACTGGTCGAGGCGGCGTTCGGCCAGCGAGTCGCCACCGGCCAGCTCACGGCCGAAGTTCACGGCGTCGACCACGGTCACCATCGTGTCCAGCCGGGCCCCGGAGAGCGCCGGTGTGCCGACGTCGCCGGGGAAGGAGAACGTGGCGGCGACCGGCATCGGCTCGGAGATCCCGCTCGACTCGATGAGCAGGTGGTCGAACCGTCCTTCCGCCGTCAGGCGCGTGACCTCGTCGAGCAGGTCCTCGCGCAGGGTGCAGCAGATGCACCCGTTGGTCAGCTCGACCAGGCGCTCCTCGGTGCGGGAGACGCTGTCGCGCACGAGGGCCGCATCGATGTTGACCTCGCTCATGTCGTTCACGATCACCGCCACCCGCAGGCCTTCGCGGTTGGCGAGGATGTGGTTGAGCAGCGTCGTCTTGCCCGCGCCGAGGAACCCCGACAGGACGGTGACGGGTACGCTCACCGGTCGAGCCGCTGGAAGTGCTTGATCAGGCGGCGCGGCACGAGCTTGCGCTCGCCGTCGACCGTGATCGGCACCAGGTCGGGCACCGCGGCCTTCCATTGCGCACGGCGGGCGCGGGTGTTGCTGCGTGACTTCTTCCGCTTCGGCGCGGCCATCAGCGCGCACCGCCCTTCTCGCGACGGCCGTAACGGCGGTGGAACTTCTCGACCTGGCCCGCGGAGTCGACGATCCGCTGGTTGCCGGTCCAGAACGGGTGCGACCACGAGCTGATGTCCACGACCACGAGCGGGTAAGTGTTGCCGTCCCTCCACTCGATCGTCCGCTCGGACGTGGCGGTGGAGCGGGTGAGGAACGCGTCGCCCGTGGACGAGTCGCGAAACACCACCGGGTGGTAGTCGGGGTGGATGCCGGGTTTCACTGCGGTTCTTCCTTTCGGTTCGCGGCGTTGACGTGCCGCTCTTCGTCTTCGTCGTCGGTTTCGGTGGCCTCGCACGGGTCTTCGTGCCACTCGCCGAACGGGTCGGGGTAGCTGCGCCAGGCAGCTTCCCCCTCGGCCAGCTCGGCGTCGGTCAGCAGCGCGGCGTGCAGCGCGTCCTCGATTTCCTTCGGCGGCACCAGATCCGTGACGACCACGAGCTCCTGCGCGCGGTCGCCGTGCACCGGGTGCCAGCGCAGCGACGCGAGCGTGCGGCGTTCGGGGGAGACCTCGGCCCAGTCCGGGCCGTCGGGCGAGGCCAGCCACGGCCCGGCGTGCCCGATCGCGAGGCCGCCGCCCGCCGACTCGAGCCAGAACGCGATGTCGGGCTGGCTCGCGACCCACGCGCGGCCGCGGGTGCGGATCACGCCGCCCAGCAGCGTGTCGATCGCCTCGTGCAGGCGCTCGGGGTGGAACGGCCGCTGCGAGGTGAAGGTGAGCACCTCGATCCCGCAGTCGGCGTGCAGCGGCGGCTGGCCCCGCAGGAGCGCGCCGTGCAGGTCGACCACCTCGCCGCGCCGCGATTGCGCGGGCACGGCGGCGAACAGCAGCCCGGCGTTCGCGCCCTTCAGGACGACCCGCGGGACCGACGGTGCGACGCGGTCGAGCACGGCCGCGGTCTTCGCGGCGCACCACGCGTCGGGCACTTCGCCCGCGAGCACCAGCACGTCGGCGAACTCCACCTGCGCGAGCGCGACCTGCGCGACGCTCCGGTCGTCCTCGGGGCTGCCCAGCAGGCCGCGTTCCAGGAGCAGTTCGTCGCCGGAGGCGTCGGCGAGCCAGGCGGCGCGGTCGACGGTGGTGAACACGGCCTCGATCTCGACGTCGTCGCTCACGGGCCGGTCGCCGACCAGCACGTTGGCGATCGCCCAGCTCACGGGCTCGGGTTCCATGGCCTCGTCGAGGCGCAGCACGATCCGGTCCACCTCCGGCAACCGGGCGAGCCGGCGCAGCAGCGGCAGGAGGTCTTCGCGCAGCGTGCAGTTCACACAGCCGTGGGCCAGTTCCAGTGCGGTGAGCTGGTCGCGGGGGCCGAGGCGGATCCGCCTGCGGACGACACCGCTGCCGATCTGCCGCAGGTCGTGGTGGACCACGGCGACGCCGGGGCCGGCGCGGCGCAGCAGTTCGGCGAGCTCGTCGTTGCCTTCGGCGGCGAGCCCGCTGACGAGCACGAGCGGGACACGCGGGTGTGGGGTCACTGAAGCTCCAGTCGACGGGACGGGGTACGGTGGCCAGCGTAATTGAAAACGAATATCACTATCAACTCGGGAGGGTCCGTGTCAGCCGTGTGCCAGGTCACCGGCCGCAAGCCGGGCTACGGCAAGCAGGTCTCGCACTCGCACCGCCGCACGTCACGGCGCTGGGAGCCGAACCTGCAGTCCCGCCGCTACTTCGTGCCGAGCCTCGGCCGGACCGTGCGGCTCAAGGTGTCGGCGAAGGGCATGAAGACGATCGACAAGCGCGGGATCGACGCGGTCGTCGCGGAACTGGCCGCGAAGGGGGTGAAGATCTAGATGGCGAAGAGCACCGACGTCCGGCCGATCATCAAGCTGCGCTCCACCGCGGGCACCGGCTACACGTACGTCACGAAGAAGAACCGGCGCAACGACCCCGACCGGATGGTCCTGCGCAAGTACGACCCGGTGGTGCGCAAGCACGTCGAGTTCAAGGAAGAGCGCTGATGGCGAAGAAGTCGAAGATCGCGAAGAACGAGCAGCGGAAGGTGATCGCCGCCCGCTACGTCGAGAAGCGCCGGGCGCTCAAGGCCGTGATCGCCTCGCCGCGCTCGTCGGCGCAGGACAAGGCCGACGCGGTGGTGGCGTTGCAGCGCATGCCGCGCGACGCGAGCGCCACGCGCATCCGCAACCGCGACACCGCCGACGGCCGCCCGCGCGGGTACCTGCGCAAGTTCGGCCTGTCGCGCGTGCGGATGCGGCAGATGGCGCACAACGGCGAGCTGCCCGGCGTCTCGAAGTCGAGCTGGTGAGCCGCATGCCGAAGCACGAACGCGTGCCGCGCAAGCGGGCGAACCCGTTGCACGCGCGCGGGATCACGGCCGTCGACTGGAAGGACATCGACCTGCTGCGGACCTTCATCTCCGACCGCGGCAAGATCCGCGCCCGCCGCGTGACGGGGCTGACGCCTAAGCAGCAGAAGCAGGTGGCCTCGGCCATCAAGAACGCGCGGGAGATGGCTCTGCTGCCCTACCCGAACTCCGCCCGGGGTTGACCGCCCGGCGTCCCGGGAGCCGGCGTGCCAGACTCGGCGCATGGCTTCCGGGACGCCGTCGGACGAGGAGCTCGACCTGTGGGCCCGCGTGTTCACCATGGCGCGTGAGGGCGACACGGAGCGCCTCGCCGCCTACGTCGAGGCCGGCATTCCCGCGAACCTCACCAACGACCGCGGCGACACCCTGGTGATGCTCGCCGCCTACCACGGGCACGCGGAGACGGTGGCCGCGCTGCTCGCGCGCGGCGCGGATCCGAACCGGGTCAACGACCGGGGCCAGAGCCCGCTCGCCGGCGCCGTGTTCAAGGACGAGCTCGAGGTCGTGAAGGCGCTGTGGCGGGTGGTGCCGACCCGCGGGCGGGCACGCCGTCCGCGGTCGAGGCGGCGACGATGTTCGGCAACACCGGGCTGCTGGCCCTGCTGCAGAGCTGAGCGGGCCGGGCAGGCAGACTTTCGGGCTATGGACGACCCGCACTACCTCTCCGGACTCCAGCTCGCCGGCCGCCGCGTCGTGATGGTCGGGGGCGGCTCGGTCGCCCAGCGCCGCCTCCCGCGGCTCATCCGCGCGGGCGCGCGGGTGGAGCTGGTCTCGCCCCACACCACGCCGTCGGTCAGCGCGATGGCCGACGCGGGCGAGCTGGTCTGGCACGAGCGCCGCTACGCCGAGGGCGACCTCGCCGACGCCTGGTACGCGCTCGCCTGCACCGACGACCCCGAGGTCAATGCCGCGGTGTGCGCCGAGGCCGAACGCGAGCGCGTGTTCTGCGTGCGTGCCGACGAGGGGGAGTCCGGCAGCGCCGTGACCCCGGCTTCGGGCCGCCACGGCGGGCTGCTGTTCGGCGTCCTGTCCGGCGGTGAGCCGCTGCGCTCGGCCGCCGTGCGCGACAGCATCCTCGACGCCCTGCACGCCGGCACCGTCAAGGATGCTGCCGGCGGCCGCGCGCCGCGAGACACCGATACCGAGCTGCCGGGCGTCGCCCTGGTCGGCGGCGGTCCGGGCGACCCGGACCTGATCACCGTCCGCGGCCGCCGGCTGCTCTCGCGCGCCGACGTGGTGGTCGTCGACCGGCTCGCGCCGCGCGAGCTGCTGGACGAGCTCGCGCCCGAGGTCGAGGTCGTCGACGCGGCGAAGATCCCGTACGGCCGCGCCGCGAGCCAAGACGTGATCAACAGCACGCTGATCGAGAAGGCCAAGGAGGGGAAGTTCGTCGTCCGGCTCAAGGGTGGCGACCCCTACCTGTTCGGTCGCGGGTTCGAGGAGGTCCTGGCCTGCGCCGAGGCGGGCGTGCCGGTGACCATGGTCCCGGGTATCACGAGTGCGTTCGCGGTCCCCGCCGTGGCCGACGTGCCGGTCACCCACCGCGGCGTCGCCCACGAGGTCGTGGTCGTCTCGGGCCACGTCGCCCCCGGCGACCCGCGCTCGCTGGTCGACTGGTCCCTGCTGGCCGGCCTGCGCGGCACGATCGTGCTGATGATGGGCGTCGAACGCCTGCCCCAGTTCGCGTCGGCGCTGCTGGACGGCGGCCGCCCGGCCGACACGCCGGTCGCCATCGTCGAAGACGGCACCATGCGCACGCAGCGCACTCTGCGCTCCACGCTGGGGAAGGTGGCCGGCGAAGCGGCCGCCGCGGGTGTCCGCCCGCCGGCGGTGATCGTGTTCGGCCCGGTGGCCGGCCTCGCGAAGTGACCAGGCCGGGTCAGCTTTCGTAGCAGCGCTCGGCGAAGTCGGTGATCGCCGAGGTCAGGCGCTTCGGGTCGGAGCGGAGCTCGACCGGGCTGCGCGCCTGGACGAACTCCGCACCGGGCATGTCGGCGGCCAGGGTGTCGGCGTCGCCGAAGGGGTGGATCGGGTCGCCTTCGTGGCCGATCACCAGCGCGGGCGTGGTGATGGCCCGGCGCACCGACTTCGGCGGCGCGATGCGGCCGAACAGCACGCCGTGCAGGAGCGCGGCCATCGGCTCGGGCTGCTGGGTCAGGGTGTCGGTGACGACGTCGACCCACTGGCTGCCGTGGGGCACGAGGTTGGCGGCCAGCGCGACTCCGCGCACGGTCACGGGCAGGAAGCGCGCGGCGAACAGCAGCGGGGCGAACGTGAGCAGCCCGGCGACGATCGCGTTGTCCAGCACTGGCATCTCCACGACCAGCCCGCGGGCGCGGGACGGCTGCGCGACCGCCACCTCGAGCGCCACGTTCGCGCCGAGCGACGTCCCGCCGAGCACGGCTTCGTCCAGGCCGAGGTGGTCGAGCAGCGCCACGGCCTGCTCCCCGAACGCCGGCATCGAGTAGCGCCACGACTCGGTCGGCCGGTCGGACTCGCCGTGGCCCAGCAGGTCGAGGGTGATCACGCGGAAGCCCGAGCGGGCGAGCCGGCGGGCCAGGGGCGCGTGCATGCGGCGGGTGAACATGATGCCGTGCATCAGGACCACCACGCGCTCGCCCGAGCCGTACTCGGTATAGGCCAGGCGGTGGCCGTCGCAGGTGAACGAGCCGGACAGCTCGATCGGACGCGAGCGGCGCGCCGGCGGGGGATCCGCCGGCAGGTCGTCGACGGCAAGAACAGGGGCCGGGGCCATGCGCCACCTTCCTCTCGTGGTCGAGGGCCGCTTCGATCTCTCGTGCCCCTCCCAGGAAAGCATCCCGCGACCGAATTGGCACAGCGTCAACCGGATGGTTCAAGATGACAGGCATGACCGCACCTGCCGACTCCCTGCCCGAGCTCGTCTCGCTGAAGGTCGACCTCGACGGCCACGTCGCCGAAGTCACCCTGCTCGGCCCGGCGAAGGGCAACGCCATGGGCCCCGACTTCTGGCGCGAGCTGCCGCTGGTCTTCGCCGCCCTCGACGCCGACCCGCGCGTGCGCGCGATCGTGCTCACCGGCAGCGGCACGAACTTCTCCTACGGCCTCGACCTGCCTGCGATGATGGGCGGCTGGGCCCCGATGCTCGCCGGCGACGCGCTGGCCGGCCCGCGCACGGACTTCCACCGCGAGGTCCGCCGCCTGCAGGAGTCCGTGAGCTCGATCGCCGAGTGCCGCAAGCCCGTGATCGCCGCCGTGTCCGGCTGGTGCATCGGCGGCGGCGTCGACGTGATCAGCGCCGCCGACGTGCGCCTGGCCAGCGCCGACGCGAAGTTCAGCGTGCGCGAGGTGAAGGTCGCGATCGTCGCCGACCTCGGCAGCCTGCAACGGCTGGCCACGATCGTCGGCGAGGGCCACGTGCGCGAGCTCGCCCTGACAGGCAAGGACGTCGACGCTGCGCGCGCCGAGAAGATCGGCCTGGTCAACGACGTCTACCCCGACTCCGACACACTGCTGGCCGAGGCCCGCAAGCTCGCCGCCGAGATCGCGGCGAACCCGCCGCTGGTCGTGCAGGGCACCAAGCAGGTGCTCGCCGCCAACACCGAGCGCCAGGTCGCCGAGGGCCTGCGGTACGTCGCGGCGTGGAACTCCGCGTTCCTCCCGAGCAAGGACCTCGCCGAGGCCGTGCAGGCGTTCATGGAGCGCCGCGCGCCCGAGTTCAAGGGCGAGTAGAACAGGCACGTACGCGAGCACGAGGGAGCACGACGTGAGCAATGGCGCTTCGGGGAACCAGCGGGCCGGCGAGGCCCACCAGGTCTTTCGGGAGGCGCGGGACTACCTCCAGTCCCACCGCGAGGACTACGACACCGCCGTCCGGGGGTTCGCGTGGCCGCAGCCCGCGGAGTTCAACTGGGCCCTCGACTGGTTCGACGTGGTGGCCCGCGACCCGGCGAACGCGCAGCGGTACGCGCTCTGGATCGTCGAGGAGGACGGTACCGAGAACCGCTGGACCTACCCGGAGATGGCCGCCCGCTCGGACCAGGTCGCCACGTGGCTGCGCCGCCTCGGCGTCTCGCGCGGCGACCGGCTGATTCTCATGCTGGGCAACCAGGGCGAGTTGTGGGAGACGATCCTCGCCGCGATCAAGCTCGGCGCCGTGATCATCCCGGCCTCGACGCTGCTCGGCCCGGCCGACCTCGTCGACCGCGTGGAGCGCGGCAAGGCCAAGCACGTGGTGGTGCGCTCGGCCGACGCGCCGAAGTTCGCCGACGTGGCGGGCGACTACACGCGCATCGCCGTCGGCGAGCCGGTCGAGGGCTGGCACGCCTATGCCACCGCGTACGCCGAGCCGGCCGGTTTCACCCCCGAAGGCGTGACGGCCGCGGGCGACCCGCTGCTGCTCTACTTCACCTCGGGCACCACGGCGAAGCCGAAGCTCGTGCAGCACACGCACGTGTCGTACCCGGTCGGGCATCTGTCCACAATGTACTGGATCGGTCTCGAACCGGGCGACGTGCACCTGAACATCTCCTCGCCCGGCTGGGCGAAACACGCGTGGAGCAACGTGTTCGCGCCGTGGAACGCCGAGGCCACGGTGTTCCTGTACAACTACACGCGCTTCGACGCCACGGCGCTCATGGCGCAGATGGATCGCTGCGGGGTCACGAGCTTCTGCGCGCCGCCCACGGTGTGGCGCATGCTCATCCAGGCCGACCTCACGGCGCTGAAAACCCCGCCGCAGAAGGTGGTCGGCGCCGGCGAGCCGCTCAACCCCGAGGTGATCGAGCAGATCGAGAAGGCCTGGGGCGTCACCATCCGCGACGGGTTCGGCCAGACCGAGAGCAGCGTGCAGATCGCCAACACTCCCGGCCAGGATGTGGTTCCCGGCTCGATGGGCCGGCCGCTGCCGGGCTTCGTGGTCGCGCTGGTCGACCCGGTCACCGGCGAGCGCGCCGCGGAAGGCGAGATCTGCCTCGACCTCGCGCACCGGCCGGTCGGCCTGATGACGGGCTACGCGGACGACGACGAGCGCACCTCGGAAGCCTTCCGCGACGGCTACTACCACACGGGTGACGTCGGTTCGGTCGACGAACGCGGCTACATCACCTATGTCGGGCGCACCGACGACGTGTTCAAGGCGTCGGACTACCGGATCTCGCCGTTCGAGCTGGAGAGCGTGCTGCTGGAGCACGAAGCCGTCGCCGAGGCCGCCGTGGTGCCCGCGCCGGACCCGATCCGGCTCGCCGTGCCGAAGGCCTACGTCGTGCTGGCCGCGGGCCACGAGGCCACCGCGGACACCGCGCGTGCGATCCTGGCCTACGCGCGGGAGCACCTCGCCCCGTACAAGCGGATCCGGCGCCTGGAGTTCGCCGAGCTGCCGAAGACGATCTCCGGCAAGATCCGCCGCGTCGAGCTGCGCGGGCGCGAGAACACCCGCCCCGAGGGCGAGTACCGCGAGGACGACTTCCCGGACCTCAAGGCCTGAGCCGTGCGGCCGTCGTTCCCCTCGGCTTCACTCCGAGGGGACGACGGCCGCGAACACCGTCTGCTCGCCCTTGCTGCACGTCGTGCCGCCCTGCGCCGCCGGCGGGCCGGAGGTGCACAGCCAGCCCGACACGGTGTCGTTGACGGCGTCGTTGGACCCCGTGTCCTGCCGGCCGGCGATCTTCGCGTGGAAGTCGCGCACGAGCGCCATGGCCTCGGCGCACGGCACCCCGCCCGCCCGGCTGTCGAACACGTACAGGGTCAGCCCGCTCGCGGCCGTCACGGTGCCGCAGGACCCCGGGACGGCCGGCGTGGTGCTCGGGGCCCGAGTGTGCGTGCTCGGCGGCGCCTGTGTCGTTTCAGGCGGCGGGGGAGGAACCGAGTGCGCCGACGAGGTCGTCGGTGGGGGCGTGGTCGCGGACGGTGGCGGCGGTACCGCCGCCCGGGGCTCGGGTTCCCCCGAACAGGCGGCGAGCGCCGGCAGCACGAGCCAGGCCGCGAGCAGCGGCCGCCACGCGGGCTTCGACGGGGGCACCGGGGTCCTTTCGCCAGAGGTCTTCCCGGCATTCTGGCCCGCCGCCGGCGCCGTGACCCGCACCGACACCCGGCGCGGCGGGCGGAGGTTACCGGAACCGGGGCTTCCGCCTCGCCGGGCTCCCGCGAAAGTCTGTCTATTGTGGACGGTTAACATCGCGTTCACGAAGTGAGACACCGGGAACCGCTCGCTCACCGATCGGACGAATCTCCGGCGCGGACGTTAACGTCTGGCGCTCTCGGACCGAAATAGGTGAGGAGCGCCCCGGCGCGTTCCCGTCCCCGATCACCCGCCGACCCCGAGAGACAAGAGCACCGCACAGCATGACCACCGAAACGGCCAGCGAGCCCGCCATCCCGTCAGCGTCCGCCCTCACCGACCCGTCCGAGCGGCCCACTGAGACCACTCCGCCCACCGCGCCCTGCAGCGTGGTGTGGTGCTGCGGCCGCCCGTACGTCCTCGAAGGCCGAGCCGGCCGAGCCCGCTGGGTCGGCAACGACGACCGCGGCCGCCCCGAGCGCCTCAGCAGCGCGGAGCTGCAGCGCCGCGGCTGGAGCCACCGCCGCGCCGGCTGAGCACCGCCGCGGCTTTCCCGGCCGACCACCTCGAAGCCCCACTGCCGGAGAGCCGACAGCTTGAGGGCCCACGGCTTCGATGCCCGACGGCTTTTCCACCCACAGCCCCGCGGTCGGGTCGCGCGCCACGAACCCGCGACCCGACCGCGTGACCACCGGCGTCGGCGCCGGTCCTCACCTCTAGGCTGAGCGAGTGACCACGGTCCCCGAGCCCAAGACGGAGCCTTCCCTGCTGCGGCAGGCGTTCAACGTCCCCAACCTCCTGTCGCTGCTGCGGCTCGCGGGCGTGCCCGTGTTCCTCTGGCTGCTGCTCGGCCCGAAGGAGGACGGCTGGGCGCTCGCGCTGCTCGTCTTCTCGGCGCTGACCGACTGGCTCGACGGCAAGCTCGCCCGCTGGCTCGACCAGATGTCGCGGCTGGGCCAGCTTCTCGACCCCGCCGCGGACCGGCTCTACATCCTCGCGACCCTCGTCGCGTTCCTCATCCGCGACATCATCCCGTGGTGGGTCGTCGTGCCGCTCGTGCTGCGCGAGGCAGTGCTCGCGGTCTGCGTGCTCGTGCTCCGCCGCAGCGGATTCGCGCCGCCCGAGGTGACCTACATCGGCAAGGGCGCGACCTTCGTGCTCATGTACGCCTTCCCGTTCCTGCTGCTCACGCAGGGCGGCTCGACCGTGGCCGTGGTGGCCCGGCCGATCGCCTACGCCTTCATGGTCTGGGGCGGGGTGCTCTACGTCTGGTCCGGCGCGCTCTATGTCGCGCAGGCAGTGCGCGCGCTTCGCAGCCGGTGATGGAAGACTGCCCGCGACGAAGTCGGTTCGAGGAAGGGGAGGGGCGTTGACCACTCCAGAAGAGCTGCGTTACACCGAAGAACACGAGTGGGTGGCCACGCGTGAGGGTGCGCTGGTCCGCGTGGGCATCACGGAGTACGCCCAGGACCAGCTCGGCGACGTGGTGTTCGTCGACCTGCCCGAGGTCGGCAAGCACGTCGACGCGGGCGACGTCTTCGGCGAGGTGGAGTCCACCAAGAGCGTCTCGGAGCTGTTCGCGCCGGTCGACGGCGAGATCGTCGCGGTGAACGCCGCGGTCTCCGATTCGCCCGAGTTGATCAACTCCGACCCGTACGGCGAGGGCTGGCTCGTGGAGATCCGCCTCACCGACCCCGCGGGGCTCGACGCCCTGCTCGAAGCCGAGGCGTACCAGGCGCTCATCACCGGCTGAGTCGGGTTCGGCCTGGCCCGGGGGTTCCGCCCGCCCAAGGGGGAGCCCCGGGGTTCCGAACCGATCAGGCACGGTACGTTGGCAGCTACACGTTCTTGGTCATAGGCAACATTGTGTGTAGAGGAGAGCTCAGGTGAGCACGAACGACGGGCCCGGCGTTCCCCCGGAGCAGTCTCCGGAGCGGACCTCTGTCTTCCGGGCCGACTTCCTGGCCGACGTCGAAGGCCAGGAGTCCGCACCGGCCGCCGAGGCACCGGTGCAGGGCGTCGACGCCCTGCCGCCGGGTTCCGCCCTCCTGGTCGTGAAGCGGGGCCCCAACGCGGGGTCGCGCTTCCTGCTGGACCGCGACACCACCAGCGCGGGCCGGCACCCCGACAGCGACATCTTTCTCGACGACGTCACCGTTTCCCGCCGGCACGCCGAGTTCCGGCGTGAAGGCGGGGAGTTCGTGGTGATCGACGTCGGCAGCCTGAACGGCACCTACGTCAACCGCGAGCCGGTCGATCAGGCCGTGCTGGCGGGCGGCGACGAGGTGCAGATCGGGAAGTTCCGCCTCGTCTTCCTGACGGGCCCGGGGCACGGGGGCCAGGGGGCACAGTGACGGCGGCCGGGCAGCCCGGTCGTTCGGAGGCCCGGCGCGACGGGTTGAGCATCGGGGCGGTCCTGGCGCAGCTGCGCGGCGACTTCCCCGATGTCACCATCTCCAAGATCCGGTTCCTCGAGGCGGAAGGCCTGGTCCGGCCGGGCCGCACGCCCTCGGGGTACCGGCAGTTCGCCCCGGCGGACGTGGAGCGGCTTCGCTTTGTGCTGTCCGCGCAGCGGGACCACTACCTCCCGCTCAAGGTCATCAAGGAACAGCTGGACGCGGCGGACTCCGGAGCGGAGCCCGCCGCGGCCGCTCCGCGTCTGCCCCGCAGGCTGGTGTCGCTCGACCCGGCCGACGCCGGCGGGCTGCCCGACGCCGACGACTTCGAGACCGGTCCCGAGATCCGGCTGACGCAGGAGGAGCTGCTGGCGCAAGCCGGCATCACCGCCGCGACGCTCACCGAGCTGCAGCAGTACGGGCTCGTGCGGCCGGGCGCGGCGGGGTTCTTCGGCCCCGACGCGGTGCTGATCGCGCGCACGGTGAAGGCGATGACCGAATTCGGTATCGAGCCGAGACATCTGCGTGCCTTCCGCGCCGCGGCCGACCGCGAAGTCGGCTTGCTGGAGCAGATCGTGACCCCCGTGTATCGCCACCGTGACGAGGACGCGAAAGCGAGGGCCGACGAGGTGGTCCGCGAGCTCGCCGCGCTGTCCGTCACGCTCCACACGCTCCTCGTGAAAGCGGGGATCCGGGGAGTCACCGGGGGTTGAACCGGACGTAACGGGCCGAACACCGGTGTGCGTCACATGTCAATGACTGAATGTTCGGGACCGTATGCCGTACCGTGAGAGACGGTTTGCGGTGCAGTGAACCGAGAATGTCCGCCACTAGCGAGCACAGCGCCCGAATGACGGGTAGCGTCGGACCCAACGGCGCGAGTACGTCGAGCGCTGCAGCCCGTGTGCACGAGAGGGAGGCGAAACCCGATGAGCGAGATGCGCGTCGTCGGTGTGCGGGTGGAGCTGCCCGCCAATCAGCCGATCTTGTTGCTGCGGGAAACCGAGGGCGAGCGCTACCTGCCGATCTGGATCGGCTCGGTCGAGGCCACCGCCATCGCCTTGGAGCAGCAGGGAGTACGACCCGCCCGGCCACTGACCCACGACCTCCTCAAAGAGGTCATCGGGGCACTCGGCCGCGAGCTGGAGCAGGTCGTGATCACGGACCTGAAGGAAGGCACCTTCTTCGCCGAGCTCGTCTTCGACGGCGACATCCGGGTGTCCGCGCGCCCCAGCGACTCGGTCGCGCTGGCGCTGCGGATCGGGGTCCCCATCCACGCCGTGGACGCGGTGCTGGAAGAGGCGGGCCTGATCATCCCGGACGAGCAGGAGGACGAGGTCGAGAAGTTCCGCGAGTTCCTCGACTCCGTGTCCCCCGAAGACTTCCGCGGCGCCGACACCTGAGCCGCCGGCGGCGGGAACTCGGTCGCACACCGCGTTCCCGCCTTGCTTTCGGGTGGCGCTGTCACCGCTTCGGAGCGGTCGCCCGCTCGAAGAGGTCGGCGATTTCCCGCCCGTAGCGGTCAAGGTCGGTCGACGGATCGGCCGCATAGGCTGTTGCCACCCCGTCGATGGCCTGTGCGATCGACATCGCCATCACCTCCGGCGAGAACTCTCCGAACACCCCCTCGTCCTGACCCTGCTTGAGCTGGCGCTGCACGCCGCCCACCCGCAGCTGGCCCACGAGCACCGAGGTCATCGCCCAGCCGTCCGCGTCGTCGGCGTTCGCCGAGAGCTCCGCGAGCACCCGGACGCATTCCGGGTAGTCGCGCAGGAACGCCACCGACGTCTCGATGTGGGCCCGCAGGTTGCCCGGCCGGTCGCCGGGGTCGAGGTCCTTGCTGCGCTCCTGCAGGAACATCGCCTTCGTCTCGGACACCGTGCTCAGCACGGCCTGCATGAGCCCGGCCTTGTTCGTGAAGTGGTAGGAGATCATGCGCGTGCTGCTCAGCCCCGCGCGTTCCTTGATCTTGGCGAAGGTGGTGCGCGCGTAGCCGTGGTCGGCGATCGTGGCGATGGTCGCCGCGATGATCTGCGCCCGGGTCGTCGCCTCCGTGACGCTCAGCCCGAGCTCTGCTTGCGTGTCGAAGTTTACTCGCATGAGTAATAAGTTACTCAACTGAGTAATAAGTGTCAAACCCGTACGACGAACGGACCAAAGGCTCAAGACGAGCTTGAGGTGCGCCGCGCGTCGCGTTGACCGGCCCGCGGCGCGGCCTTACCGTCGAAGGCGGTAAATCGCCACGATGTGATTCTCCGACCGGAGCACGATCGTGGCGGTTCTCCCCGGCCGATCCCGCTCCTGGGCTCGACCGGCTGTCATTCGCCGGCCGCCAGGTCGGGCGAGGGGAGGCTTGCGTGGTCGAGGCTGGTAGTCCGGAGAGGCCGCCCGTTCGTGCCGCCGATGGCGAGCAGGGTGAGCTGTTCCCCGACTCCTCCCTTCCGGACGAGCTCGTGGGGTACCGCGGTCCCGCCGCGTGCCAGATCGCGGGGATCACGTACCGCCAACTCGACTATTGGGCACGGACGAAGCTGGTCGCGCCGAGCATCCGCACCGCGCACGGTTCGGGCTCGCAGCGGCTGTACTCGTTCAAGGACATCCTCGTCCTGAAGGTCGTGAAGCGGCTGCTGGACACCGGGGTCTCGCTGCAGAACATCCGGGTCGCGGTGGAGCACCTGCGCGTGCGCGGCGTGCGCGACCTCGCGAAGGTCACCCTGTTCTCCGACGGCACCACGGTGTACGAGTGCACCTCGCCCGAAGAGATCGTGGATCTGCTCCAGGGCGGGCAGGGCGTGTTCGGTATCGCCGTGAGCGGCGCGATGCAGGAGATCAGCGGCACGATCCACGAGTTCCCCGCCGAACGTGCCGACGGCGGCGTGATCGAATCGGTCGTCCCGGACGAACTCACCCAGCGCCGCAACTCCCGCCGCACCGGGTGATCATTGCCCGCGAGGGCAAGGTAAACTGAGGGCGCGGTCGACGAACCCGCGCGGGAGAGACCGAGCCGGCATCCACGAGCTCGGCGCCGAAGGAGCAAGTCCTCCCCGGAACCTCTCAGGCACCCTGGACCGCGCGGACGAGACGCCTCTGGAAAGTGGGCCCGCTGGACACCACCAGCCAGTTCCGCCGACGGTGCAAGCCCGGGTATCCACGCGGGTGAAACTCTCAGGCGCCCCACGGGGTACGGACAGAGTGGGGAGGGCCTCGGACCCGGTGTTCATCCCCGGTGTTCATCGGGTCCGGGCCGGATGGTTCAGACCTCCACACCATTGCCGGGCAGGGCTTCGCTGGGGTCCGAGCCTCGTGTGGCCGCCGGATTTCGCGCCGCCGGCACGCGGTCTTGTGTAAACGTTTCATCGGCCGTCCACTGTGGAGCAACGGCGGACCCGCCCGATCGCGAGTCCGCCGCGCTCGTGCCCCACGACCTCAGCCCGGGATCTTGTCCAGAAACCCATGCACCTTGGCGATCCGGCCGTCGGCCAGCTCGACGACGTCGAACCCGATGGCGATCGGCTCGTCGGCACCCGGCGCCGTGAGGTACCACTGGAACCGCGCGAGGTCGTGGTGGGCGTCGGGGGCCTTCGGAAGGCTGAAGGTCAGCCCGGCGAACTGCGCCTGCGCGCCGCCGATGAACCCGTCGATGCCGTCGTGGCCGGTCACCGAGCCCAGGGGATCGGTCATGGACGCGTCGGGGGTGAAAACCTCGGCGACGAGAGCACGCCGGCGCTCGGCGTCGGTCTCGTTCCAGATCGCGATGTACTGCTCGACAGTGCTCGTCACGTCGGACACGGGGAAACTCCCTTTGCTTGGCGGACAACGGGTTCGCCGTCCTGATGCCACCAACACTGCTGGGCCCGGCGCGGTTCGTCGATTACGCCGGAGGTAACGGCCGCACCCGTTCACGCGTGCCCCCGGCGATTACCCGCGAGGTAATGGCCTGAGCGTGGGCGGACCCGTAGCGTCTTGGGCGTGACGACTTCGGTGAAGGCCCCCGCACGACGCGCGGTCGGCGAGCTCCTGCGGGAGTGGCGCGACCGGCGCCGCATCAGCCAGCTCGACCTCGCGATCGCCGCGGACATCTCCACGCGGCACCTGAGCTTCGTCGAGACCGGCCGCTCTAAGCCGAGCCGGGAGATGGTGCTGCACCTCGGCGAGCACCTCGAAGTGCCGCTGCGCGAACGCAACCGCCTGCTGCTGGCCGCCGGCTACGCCCCCGCGTACGGCGAGACCGAGCTGGGTGCGCCGGAGCTGACGGCTGTGCGCGACGCCGTCCGGCTGCTGCTCACCGGCCACGAACCGTATCCCGCGGCCGTGGTCGACCGCGGCTGGAACCTCGTCGACGCCAACACGAGCCTCGGCGTGCTCATCGAGGGCGTGGCGCCACAGCTGCTGGCACCGCCGGTGAACGTCCTGCGCGCGACCCTGCACCCCGACGGCATGGCCCCGAACGTACTGAACCTGGGGGAGTGGCGGGCCCACCTGCTGGGCCGCCTGCGCCGCCAGGTCGAGCAGACGGCCGACGCGGGGCTCGCCGAGCTGCTGGCGGAGCTGCGGGCGTATCCGTGCGACCAGCCGGTACCCGAGGTCGAGGTCCCTGGGCCGGGCGACATCTTCGTCCCGCTGCGCTATCGCCACCGCGGCACGGAGCTCACGTTCTTCAGCACGGTCGCGACCTTCGGCACCCCGCTCGACGTGACGGTCGCCGAGCTGGTCATCGAGTCCTTCTACCCGGCGAACCCGGAGACGGCCGAGTACCTGCGCGCCCAGGCGAGCGCCTGAGCTGACCCGCTCGATCGTGGGGCGGGGTGACGAGCCCTTGAGCCGGGGGAGTGGAAGGATCGAAGAGGTCACCCCAGGACACCGCAGTGAGGATCCGCCTTCATGGCCAAGCCGCCCCTGCTCACCCTGAACAACTCCGTCACCATCCCGCAGCTCGGCTTCGGCGTCTACCAGGTCCGCGCCGCGCAGGCCGGGAAGGTGATCGGCGCCGCGATCGAAGCGGGTTACCGCAGCATCGACACCGCCGCGATGTACGGCAACGAAACCGAGGTCGGCGAAGCGATCCGCGCTTCGGGCCTGCCCCGGGACGAATTCTTCGTGACCACGAAGCTGTGGAACGACCAGCACGGGTACGACAACGCGTTGCGCGCCTTCGACCACAGCGCCGCCGCGCTCGGACTGGAGCAGATCGACCTGTTCCTCATCCATTGGCCGCAGCCGCGCCGCGACCGCTACGTGGAGACCTGGCGGGCGCTGGAGCAGCTCTACCAGGGCGGGCGGGTGCGAGCGATCGGTGTGTCGAACTTCGGCATCACGCATCTGCGCCGGCTGCTCGACGAGACCGACGTGGTCCCGGCCGTGAATCAAGTCGAGCTGCACCCGTGGCTGCAGCAGCTGCCGCTGCGCACGTTCCACGCCGAGCACGGCATCGCCACGGAGGCCTGGAGCCCGCTCGCGCGGGGCCGGCTGCTGGGCGACCGCGTGGTCACGGCGCTCGCGGCCAAGTACGGCAAGACGCCCGCCCAGCTCGTGCTGCGCTGGCACCTCCAGATGGGCACGATCGCCATCCCGAAGTCGGCGACGACGGCGCGGATCCGGGAGAACTTCGCCGTGTTCGACTTCGAGCTCGCCGACGACGACCTCGCGGCCCTGGCCGAGCTCGACAACGGCACCCGTACGGGCGCCGACCCCGACACCTTCGGCTGAGTCACGCCGCCCGGCGAACGGAAACGGTCGGCCCCCGGAGTTCCGGGACCGGCCGTTTCGGCGCTTTCGGCTGACGCGGCTCAGGACGCCCGGATGGCGGCGGCCGCGAAGTCGGCCAGCTGGGCGGGCTCCTTGAGGTACGCGCGGAAGCTCTGCGTGGCGCGCTGCTGGTTCTCGTCGGTGGTGGTGCCGCCGACGGACGACCCCGCGAGGCCCACGAACGGATAATCGGCCGGCGGACCCGAGCCGATCGGCATCGCCGGCGAGCCGATGAGCTCGGGCTTGGCGTCGGTCAGCTGCGTGACCCAGTACGACGACTCGGGGACCCAGCCGTCGGGCAGGCCGCCGATGGTCGAGAGGTCGGTTTTGCCCGTCAGCGCGTCGAGCACCTGCGACGACGACTTGGTCGTGACGTTGACCTGGAAGCAGGCGCCGTGCACCGGGGTCAGATCGGCGTCCCAGCGGCTCGCGGCGGCCTCGACGGGCTTCGCGATCTGCGGGGTGACGACGAGCTTGATGGTGGTCCGGTTCCCGCCGCAGCTGGCGGCCTGGGCCTCGGCGCGGTTGTTGAGCACGCTGTCGGCCCAGTTCCAGCCGAAGACGCCGAGTGCGACCAGGACGACGAGCCCGGCACACGCGATGGGCCACTTGGCGATCCGGCGGCGCGGGGCCTTCGCGGCGACGATCCGGTGTGAGCCCGTCGTCTCGCTGTGGCCTTGCTGGCGCTTCGGCGGATCGAGAGGGTGCGGCACCGGCTCTTCGGCCAGTGTGTGTCGCCCCATCGTTGTCCTTTCGAGATGTGCGCACACGCGCTGCTATGCAATCAAACCGTTATCACTCTAACAGGTTAGCGACCCTCGGTGAATATTGTGACTCAGAGTTGCACGGTCTGTACACAATTCACCAAGTGCCGCCGAGCAGGTGACGGCAGAGCGCGATGAGCCGAGCCCGCAGCGGCGCCGCCCGGCGCGCGAAGCCGCCTTGCGCGCGGGCGTACTCGGCCCGCCCTTCGGGCGTCTCGATGCGCACAGGAGAGTAGCCGTAGACCAAGAGGTCGTACGGGCTGGCCCGCATGTCGAGCTCGCGGACGTCGGCCGCGAGTTCGAAGCAGTCGGCCACCAGCTCCGCCGGGACGAACGGGTCGAGCTTGTACGCCCATTTGAAGAGGTCCATGTTCGCGTGCAGGCACCCCGGCTGCTCAAGCTCGACCTGGTTCTCGCGGACCGGCTCGAGGGTGTTGCGCGGCCGTGCCGGGTCGGTGAAGAACCGGAACGCGTCGTAGTGCCCGCAGCGGATCTCGAGCGATTCGACCACCGTGTCCGTGCCGGCCGAGCCGAGCCGCAGCGGCACCTGCGAGTGCCGCACGGAGTCGGCCGGCTCGCGGTACACCATGGCCCACTCGTGCAGGCCGAAGCAGCTCAACCGCGGGGAACGGCTCGCCGTGGCTTCCAGCAGCCGCAGCACGAACTCCGCCGTCCGGACCCGGCGTTCGGTGAAGGCGGCCGGGTCGAGCGCCACGCCGGCGGCCGTCTCGACGAAGGCCGGCCGGTCGAGGAAGCGCCGCGCGGCCGGTCCGGCGAGCACCACGCCCGGGCCCGGCTGCCAGCGTTCGAGGTGCCCGGGCCGGTACGAGTAGTACGTGAACAGGAAGTCGAGCACGGGGTGCTTCTCATCCCGCGCCCGGCGTTCCTGGTGCGGCACGGTCCACGCGCGCATGCGCTCGACGTGCCGGGCCTGACGTGCCTGCCATTCCGGTTCCGCGAGGACGAGCGGCCCGGTCATGCCGTCACGTGCGTGCCGTCGCGCACAGTGCCCACGTACTCCTCGACGAGGTCCTCCAGCGCGACGACACCCACGGCCTTGCCGGCGGCGTCGAGCGCCCGTGCGAGGTGGCTGCCTTCCTTGCGCATGGCCGAAAGCGCGACGTCGAGGCGTGCGTCGGCGCGCAGCTCCGTGAGCGGCCGGGTCTTCGAGTCCGGCACGCTGGTGTCCGGGCTCTGGCCGACGAGGTCGAGCACGTCCTTCACGTGGATGTAGCCGGTGAGCGTGCCGTCGTCGGTGCAGACCGGGAACCGCGAGAACCCGGTCGAGGACACCGCGCGTTCCACGTCACCGAGCGTCGGTCCACAAGGGAGGGTGGTCAGCTGCGCGGTGGGCACGAGCACGTCGGACACGGTCTTCGCGACCGACGACAACGTCTGCGAAAGCCGTTGGTGCTCCGACTGTTCGAGCAGTCCCTCGCGCCGCGACTCACTGAGCAGCTCTGCCAGCTCGTCGGAGGTGTAGGCCGTTTCCAGCTCGTCCTTCGGCTCCACCTTCACCACGCGCAGGAACGAGTTCGCCACGAGGTTGAGGAACCAGATCACGGGGTTCGCGAGCTTCACCCACGCCACGTGCGCGGGCACCAGCCACAGCGCCAGCCGTTCGGGCTCGGCGATGGCGAGGTTCTTCGGCACCATCTCGCCGATCAGCACGTGGAGCATCGTGATGAACGCCAGCGCGATCGCGAACGAGATCGGGTGCAGCAGCTGTTCGGGCAGGTTGAGCAGGTCGAAGAACCCCGAAAGCCGGTGCGCCACAGCGGGTTCGCCCAGCCGGCCGAGCAGCAGCGAGCAGATGGTGATGCCCAGCTGCGCGCCCGCGAGCATCCGCGAGACGTGCCTGCTCGCGTTGATCACGATCTGCGCGCGCGTCTTTCCCTGCTCCAGCAACGCTTCCAGGCGGTCGCGCCGCGAGGAGATCAGGGTGAACTCGGCGCCGACGAAAAACGCGTTGGCGAGCAGCAGCACCACGACCAGGGCGATGTTCAGCCAGTCGTTCACGCGACCACCTCGCGTTCGGTGACCGGCTGCGGCGCGGCGTTGGGCTTCGGTGCGGCGGCCGGGTCCTGGTCGGTGTTCCGGCCCGGCCCGGGTTCCACGGGCCGCACCTCGACCTCGGCGATGCGGTGGCGGTCCATGCTCGTGACGGTGAGGCGCCAGCCGTCGACGACGGCGGCGTCGCCCTCGGCGGGGATGCGGCCGAGGCGTTCGAGGATCAGGCCGGCGATCGTCTCGTAGTCACCGTCGGGCATGCGGAAGCCGGTGACCTCGCTGACCTCGTCGGAGCGCAGCTGGCCCGACACGAGCCAGCTGTCCGAGCCGACCTGCTGCGACGCCGGGGCTTCGCGGTCGTCGTGCTCGTCGCGGACGTCGCCGATGATCTCCTCGACCACGTCCTCCAGCGTCACCAGCCCGGCCGTGCCGCCGTACTCGTCGACGACGATGGCGAGCTGGTAGCGGGAGTCGCGCAGGCGGTTGAGCAGATCGTCGCCCGAGAGCGACTCGGGCAACGTCGGCACCGGGCGCATGACCGAGCCGATGCGCACGGTGGCGCGCTCGTCGCCGGGCACGGCGAAGGCCTGCTTCACGTGCACAGCGCCCTGCACGTCGTCGAGGTCTTCGCGGTAGACGGGAAACCGCGAGAAGCCGGTGCGGCGCGAGATCTCGATGAGGTCGTTGATCGTGTCGTCCACGGTCAGCGACTCGACCTGCACGCGCGGGGTCATGAGCTCGTCGGCGGTGCGCTCGCCGAAGCGCAGCGAACGGTCCAGCAGCTCGGCCGTGGACGTGTCGAGCTTCCCGCTCTCGGCGCTGGAGCGCACGATCGAGCCGAGCTCCTGCGGCGAGCGCGCGGACCGCAGCTCTTCCTGCGGCTCGACGCCGAACTTGCGCACCACGAAGTTGGCGCTGTTGTTCATGAGCGTGATGAGCCAGCGGAACAGCGCGGAGAACCGCGAGTGGTAGCCGCTCACCGCGCGGGCGGTCCGCAGCGGGCGCGCGATCGCGATGTTCTTCGGCACCATCTCGCCGAGGATCATCGACAGGAACGTGGCCAGCACCAGCGCGACGGCGATCGAAGCGCCGGTCGCGACGGCCTCGGACAGGCCGAACGCGTCGAAGACCGGCCGGACGAGCTCGCCGATGAGCGGCTCGGCGAGATAACCGGTGATCAGCGTGGTGAGGGTGATCGCGACCTGGGCACCCGAGAGCTGGAAGCTCAACGTGCGGTGCGCCTTCTGCACCGCGAGCGAGCGGCGGTCGCCCACCTGGCGCACGTCGGCGTCGACGGTGCTGCGCTCGAGGGCGGTCAGCGAGAACTCGGCGGCGACGGCGAGGCCGGTGCCGATCGTGAGGAGGATGAAGACCAGCACACCGGCCACGGAGAGCAGGACGTGGGTCATGCCGCACCGTCCGGGACGCGAGAGGGAGCGGTGGAGGCTAGCGGGCAGCCGGGTTGTCGACCCGGCCCGGTACTGTCACCGGGCGATTGCGCGGCGCGCACGTGTGGAGTCACTCCTAGCAAGGGAATCGGCTTGTACTGCGACGATGCCGACAATCTTAACGTGCTCCGAACGCCGGACGGGTGACAGCCGGGTGAAGCGGTGTGGCTCAGCGCGGCTGCCGGCCCAGGAGCGCCACGAGCCGCGTCGCGTCGTCCGCGGAGCGACCGACCGCGACCGGCGGCTCGAACAGGCCGATGCCCTGCCAGTCGTCGACCCATGGACGCACGACCTCGAGCAGGCGGGCGGCCAGGTCCGCCGGGATGGGGTTCGGCTTGCCCAGTGCCATCGCGAGGTCCCAGGCGTGCACGGCGAAGTCGATGGACATCTGCCAGCCGTACTCCTCGGCCGGGATCAGCCCGAAGGAGACGTGGACGGTGCGCTGCGGCACGCCCGGCACCAGCCACGCCTCGCGCGCCGTGGCCGCCGAGGTCTCCCAGGCGGCGACGGGATCGTCGCCGAGCCGGTCGCCGTCGAAGCGGTCGCCGACGTCGTCGAGGGTGGCGCCGTCGAGCAGCGGTGGGACCCACAGCTGTTCGACGACGAGGTGGTTCACGAGGTCGCGCACGGACCAGTCGGCGCACGGGGTGTCGCGGCCCCAGTCACCGGGTCCGATCTCGTGCACGGCCCGGTCGAAGAGGGCGAGGGACTGTCCGTGCGCGTCGAGGAACTCCACGGGCACATTCAACACGAAAGTGACCGCGCCGCAGTGTGAACACCTAGCGGATGGTCCCGGGCCGGTGGCGCCGGACGGTCTCCTCGACCAGGTCGAGCACGGGGCCGAGGTCGTCGCCGGGTAGTCCCATCGCGAGGTGGGAGACCAGCCCTTCGAGCACCAGCTCGAGGAACGCGGTGAGCACGTCCACGTCCACGTCGTCGCGCAGGTTGCCGGCCTCGCGCTGGCGCATGAGCCGTTCGCGCGTCGCGGTGGTCAGCTGCTCGGAGCGCTCGGCCCAGCGGCCGCGGAACTCCGGGTCGGTGCGCAGCCGCCGCGACACCTCGAGCCGCGTGCCCAGCCAGTCGGCGGGGTGCTCGCTGTCGCCGGAGAGCAGCTCGCGCATGACCTGCACGAGGCCTTGTTCGGCGACAACGTCGGCCATCCGCACCGCGTCGTCCTCGGCGAGTGCGAGAAACAGCGATTCCTTGTCGCGGAAATGGTGGAAGATGGCCCCGCGGGACAGACCCGTGGCCTCCTCGAGGCGGCGGACTGTGGCACCCTCGTATCCGTACCGGGCGAAGCACACGCGCGAACCGTCGAGGATCTGGCGCCGGCGTGCGTCGAGGTGATCCTGGCTGACCCGTGGCATCCTGGAATCCTGACAGCTGGGACGGGGTTCTCGCAATCCGTACGTACGTACTGTGACCGCGAGTCGCCGGAACCGGCCCGCTTCCTTCTTCGTCTCACCGCCGCCACGTAATGCTGACACGGACGTGGGCGATGACTACGCTGTGCGCCAACACGGTGAGTGAGACTGGGGAGAGGAACACGCCTTGATCATCGGCGAAGCGGGCCGCGCGGCCCAATCCGTCTTCGGCGACGTCTCCGGCCGTGGCCCCGTGTACGGCGGTGGGGGCGGTGGCACTTTCGAGATGGAGCCCGCGGAGCTCGACGCCGTGATCGGCCTGTGGGAAGACCAGCTGACGAAGATCACCGCGGACGGCCGCAAGATCGTGGACATCGTCACGGCGTTGAAAGCTCCCGGGACGGACCCCGCCAGCAGTGGTTACGCCACGACCGGTGGCGACTCGTTGCGCGCGCTGCAGGAGCAGAACGACTCGATGCGCCAGTACGTGCAGGGCTACGTCGCGAAGCTGAAGGCGGCGAAGGACAAGACCGTGGCGACCGACCAGGCGAACGCCGAGCTCGGCCGGGCACGATGAGCGGAACCAGCGCGAGGGCGGGGTGCGCCGCCCTCGTGGTCGTGGCCGCCCTGGTGGCGGGCGGGTGTTCGGCACCCACCGCGGGCGTCGCAAGACCGGCTCCGAACAGTGCCTCCGGCACCGCCCCCGATTCCCGTGCGCCGAAGGTGACCGATCCCCTCGATCCGGCTGCGTACCGGGCAAACCTTGCGCGCTCGTGCCGGAGAGCGTGCTGGCCCCGCTGCGCTATCCGGCGCAAGGCGAAGCAACGGTGAGCGGGCCGTTCGCCGAGGCGGGGCCGGGCTGTGGCTGGCAGATCGGTGCCGAAGGGCTCAGCGTCCAGATCATCATCGGCACGGGGAACCGCGACCAGGGGATGGGCGGCCTCGCCGGTATCTACCGCGCGAAGGACGCGGGGCAACTGGGCTTCGTGGACCCCGCTCCCTCGGTGGCCGGTCACCCCGCGGTGTTCAGCGATCTCAGCGACCGCAGGGCTCGCGGCAACTGCAACCTCTGGGTGGGTCTCTCGGACGACCTCGCCTTCGCCACGGCGGCCCAGGGCTATCAGGGCGAGCAGGATTCGTGCCAGGTCGCGGAAACCGTGGCCGGCGCCGTCGTCGGCACACTCAAGGGGGCTTAGGTGGACGGCAAGCAGATCTACGAGAACTTCAGAAACGGCAACACCTCGGGGCTGCGGACCGCGGCCACGCAGGTGCAGGAGCTGTCGTCGGCATACCTGGAGCGGGCGCAGAGCATCAAGGACCTGCAGGACCGCATGGCGAAGTCGTGGACGGGCAACGGCGCCGACGCCGCCAACGCGGGAGCGGGGCCGCTGGAGAAGGCGTTCGCGGACACGGCCGACCCGCTCGACATGACCAACGCGTCGGTGGAGATGCAGGCGAGCAGTTTCGAGGACTCGAGCCACGCCGTGGTCGAGGTGCCGCCGAAGCCGGACAAGCCGAGCCCGTGGACGACGGGGCTGAAGGCGGCGATCCCGATCGCGGGGCCGTTCATGGCGGCCCACGACCAGAACTCGTACCAGGACAAGCTGAACAAGTACAACGCCGCCAACGACACCAACGTGCGCGTGATGGACCAATACAACGGAGTCACCACGAGCACGAAGTCGGTGCTGCCGACGCAGTACGGCACGCTGGAGTCCGACGGCGCGGCGATCCGGCTGTCCACGCCGCCGCCGCCGGGGCACGTGAGCATTCCGGGGTCGCTCGGGAGCACCACGCCGGGCGGGACGACGGGGACCGGGACGGCCGGGCAGACCCCGGCCACCGGGTTCCACGGCACCGGCGAGCAGGTGATCACGGGCGGCCACACCGGCACCGGCCACACCGGCGGGACGGGCGGCACCGGGGGGACCGGCGGGACGGGTGGTACGCACCACCCGACGGACACGACCACCACGCAGAGCAGCACGGGCGGCACGAACACGGCGGTCCCGCCGGCCACGTCGACCTTGCCGGACCCGACCTCGAGCCGGGGCGGCACGGCGTTCGTCCCGGACTACCCCGGCCAGACCCCGACGGCCGGCCTGAGAAACCCGGCGAGGAACCACGAGTCGATCTGGTTCGGATCCGGCCGCAACAACTGCACGTGCGGCCCCAGGGCTGTGC